>JARKSP010000008.1 GCA_029974225.1 Erysipelotrichaceae bacterium | reverse complement strand
ATGTTTTATGCCAAAACCTCTTTTAGTGCCAACTACTACAAAGCGGTTTTAGGTTTGTCCTATGAAACGGTAAATATAGCTAATAACCCGATTGTTAAATCGCCGCTAAACCTAGGAATTATCGCCAGTATAGTCGTTATTATCATCATCAGATTAGCCTATAAACTGTCAAGAAAAAGATACAACTACGGTATGTTTGTCTTTATTGACAATGATATTTGGTTCTTTCTGATTACTATTATCTTTACATTGACAGCTGGAGTTCTAATCAGTCATCAATACGTTTATCTGGTAATGATTTTAAACAACACAATGAACTGGATATCAACCAATCATTCCAATCCGGCGGTGATGTTTGTCTATGGACTGATAAGGCAATTTCTAAACGCTTTAGGGATGGAGGAAATTATCACCAATAACTTTTTGTTCGGACATCTTGGCGGAAGCTGGATAAACCAGGCGGACGTAACAATTTTAGGAGATGTCAATATCTGGATTGAACAATATAAAGCCAATGCAATATCGGTTGGCACAGGAAGATATATCAGCGCAAGTTACATCATCAACATCTTTGCGATTCCATCGCTGATGTTAGGCTATTATTTCAATATTTCAGATAGAATAGAAAGAAACCGCGCTTTAGGGCTGGTTATACTGGGAATCATCGCTTCCCTGTTTGGAGCGGCAACCTTGCCAATGGAACTGGTACTGATGTTTACCGCGCCTGTTTTGCTGGGTATGCATATAATAATATGTGCTTTGATTCATTTAGCCTGTGGTTTAACCAATACCTATTTAGGCTGTGGAGTTTTCGGCAGTCCGAAGTATTTGATTACCGGAAACATCTATGAATTGATTAAATACTCATCTGATGTTAATTTGCTGCCAACCGTAAAAAGAATCGTGATGATTGGAATTGTGGTATTTGCAGTCTACCAGTTGGCAGTATTTATCTTCTATAAACTGTTGGCCTACGATTTTCTGGAAGGCGAAAAACAGACAATTGAAGTGAAACAGTATATAGAAAATCTAGGTGGTCTTTCAAATATCAAGAAAATAACCTCATCAGCGACAGCTATCATTGTCGTTTTAAATGATAAGGAAAAGATAAATGTCCCAAACATTATTGCCGGAAGAGCCTATAAGGTAATAGAGAGATATTATGGCTATATAATCAGCTACGGCCCAGGAAGCGCATCTTTGTGCCGAAGAATCAGGAAAGAAGTAAAGAATTATCAGGATTGTTTAGAATATAAAAGTTAATGAGGTGAAATAATGACTCAATATACACCAATGATGATGCATTATTTGCAACTCAAGGAAAAATATACCGATACACTAGTCTTCTATCGTTTAGGAGACTTTTATGAAATGTTTTTTGAAGATGCAAAAATTGCATCTCATGAATTAGATCTGGTTTTGACGGGAAGAAATGCGGGAGCAGCAGAAAGAGTGCCGATGTGCGGTGTTCCTTTTCATGCTGTTACGGGCTATATTCAAAGATTAATTAACAAGGGATATAAGGTTGCCGTTGTGGAACAGCTGGAAGATCCTTCTCAGGCAACAGGACTGGTAAAAAGAGATGTGGTTAGAGTTGTTACTCCAGGCACAATTATGGAAGAGCTGCTTGATGAAAAAAGCAGTGTGTTTTTAGCCAGCCTGATTGATTACAGCTATGGTTACGCCCTGGCAATATGTGAAACCACAACCGGAGAAACAAAACTGGTTTCAATCAAGCACGATATAGCAACACTGATTCAGACATTAATCAGCAATGATATTAAAGAAGTGGTCGTTGACAGCAATTTTAATAGTAAGGCTATTAAGAACTTGGATAACAGCTATTTTCTGACGGTCTCAATCTGTGATGAATCAACCATAAAGGATGAGTATAAATACCTGTGTGAAGAAATAGAAGATGTTCATCTTTTAGAAGCAATAGGAAAACTGATCAGCTATTTAGAAATCACTCAAAAAAGAAGTATGTCTCATTTAAGAAAATTTAAAGAGATTGATGAAGATGATTTTATGAAAATGGACTATGCTACAATAACCAACCTGGAGCTTATTCAGCCATCAAGAACAGCTAATAAGTCCATCACTTTATGGTCTTTTCTGGATAAAACCAGGAGCGCTCTGGGCTCAAGAACACTTAAAAAATGGGTTTCAAAGCCATTAAGAAATAAACGGCTGTTAAATCAGCGCCTGGATTTTATCAATTACCTGAATACCAATTTCTTAAAAAGAGAACAATTAAAAGAGAATTTAAGTGAATTATATGATCTGGAAAGAATAGTGGCTAGAGTAGCCTATGGCTCAGCTAATCCTAAAGATTGTATCAGAATGAAGAAATCGTTAGAGGTTTCACCAACTGCCTATGCGATAATCAAAGACAGCAGAATCTATCCGGAATTTGATGATATTGATCTGTGTGAAAATATCTATGATCTGCTGTCTAAAAGCCTCAGCGATGATGCCCCGGTATACGTTAATGACGGAGGTGTCTTTAAGGACGGCTATAATGAAGAACTGGACTATTACAGAGAGATTCAAAGAAACGGTCAAAACTGGCTTGCTACGCTTGAGCAGAAGGAAAAAGAGAAAACCGGCATCAAGACTCTGAAGATTGGCTATAACAGGGTTATGGGCTATTACATCGAAATATCAAAAGGAGCCTTAAATCAGATTAAAGAAGAATGGGGTTATCAAAGAAAACAGACTCTGACTACTGGGGAAAGATTTATTACCGATGAACTGAAAGAACAGGAAAACATACTTCTGCACGCACAGGAAAAGGCGATAAAGTTAGAAAATGCTTTATTTACTGAATTGATTGGAAAGATAAAAACCAAATTAGCCAGCCTGCAGCAGTTGGCTTCAGCTTTAGGAATCATTGATGCTAACTATGCTTTAGCAGTGATAAGCAGTCAGCATGGATATGTTCGGCCACAATTTTCAGAAGAAAGAATACTGAATGTTAAAAACGGCAGACATCCGATACTGGAATCTTTTAAAGATGTCAAGTATATTCCAAATGATATCTATATGGACGATAATATAACAACACTAATAATCACTGGGCCAAATATGGGTGGGAAAAGTACCTATATGAGACAGTGTCTGCTAATTGCCATAATGGCTCAGATTGGCTGTTATGTTCCGGCTAAAAGTGCTATACTGCCTCTTTTTGATCAGATTTTTACCAGAATTGGCTCAACGGATGATATTCTGTCTGGTCAATCGACTTTTATGGTGGAAATGCTGGAAGCTAACAATGCCCTGCAGAATGCTACCAGAGACTCTTTAATCGTCTTTGATGAAATTGGAAGAGGGACCTCAACTTATGATGGTATGGCTTTAGCTCAAGCCATGCTGGAGTATATTGATGCAGCAATCAGTGCAAAAACACTGTTCAGCACCCATTACCATGAATTAACAGCTTTAGAAAACAATATGGAGCGAGTACGAAACAAAAATGTTCAGGTTCATGAAGAAGATGAAAAAATCACCTTCCTTTATAAGGTTAAGGATGGCAAGGCAGACCGTTCTTATGGTATTCATGTGGCTTCTTTGGCTAAACTTCCGGAAAGTGTAATTGAAAGAGCTGATGAGCTTCTAAAAGGTTTTGAAAAAAGCAAAAAACATCGGAATGATCAGTCGCAGATAATAGTTATGGAAAAAATACCGCCTCACATAAAAGAGATCGAAGAGATTATGAGAAAAATTGACCCAAATAATATGACTCCGATTGAGGCACTGCAGCTATTATCAATGATGAAGAATAAAACAGAGGGGAAATAATTGTGAGTAAAATCAGGATACTGGACGAACTTTTATCAAACATGATAGCAGCAGGAGAAGTAGTTGAAAGACCAATGGGAGTAGTGAAAGAACTCATTGAGAATTCAATCGATGCTAAGGCTACCAGAATAGAAATCCGTTTGATGAATGGAGGCCTGGATTACATTGAAATAACCGATAACGGATGTGGAATGGATAAAAAAGATGCCACAGCCGCTTTTAATCGTCATGCCACCAGCAAAATTTCAGAAGTCAATGATTTATGGCAGATAAGCACAATGGGCTTTAGAGGCGAAGCTCTTCCTTCGATTGCATCGGTAAGTAAAGTGTCTTTAACAACAAATGATGGCAGTGACTCAACACTGGTTAAGGTGGAATACGGAAAAATTGCTGAAGCTAAACCATTCGGAGCGCCAGAGGGGACAACGATAAAGGTAGAGGGACTGTTCTATAAAACACCAGCCCGTCTGAAACATTTAAAGAGTGGCAACGTGGAACTTAATCTGATATTGGATCTGGTTTCTAAGATGGCCTTATCTCATCCGGAAATTTCTTTTGAACTGTCTAATGACGGGCAAACAAGAATACAGACCAATGGTTCAGGTTCGCTGCTGGAAGTAATTATGGCAATCTATGGCGTGGAGGTTGCCAGAAAATGTATTGCTGTTGACTTTGAAGATTATGACTTTAGAGTAAGTGGTTATATAGTAAATCCAGCAATCAGCAGAGCAACAAGACAATATATAAACACTTTCATTAATAGTCGAATAATCAAAAGCTATCAGATTCAAAAGGCTATTATTGAAGGTTATAAAGGATATCTGATGTCAGACAGATACCCAATTGCCATCGTTAATATTGGTATCGATTATAAGCTGGTGGATGTCAATGTTCACCCGTCTAAATGGGAAATAAGAATTTCCAAAGAAAAACAATTATATAAGCTGGTTACTACGAAAATAAGCGAAGTTCTAAAAAGAGAAATGACACCAAGTGATCTGCTGCTAAAAAATCTGTCAAAACCGCAAAAAGAGAATATCGACAGGATAATTGAACCGGCAAAAGAAGAGACTTACCAGACTTTTCAGCAGCCGGCTTTAAATATTGTCCAGGAAGAGATCTTTGATTATCTGGAAATGGAACAGACACACCGGTTTAAATATCTGGCTCAACTGCACGGTAAATATATCCTGGCTAATGATGAGGAAAACCTTTATATCATTGATCAGCATGCAGCCCAGGAAAGATGCATGTATGAAGAAATTCAAAATCAGATAATGGAAAAGAGCATAACAACCCAGCACCTACTTCTGCCTCTGGTAATTGAAGTAGGTCCCGCTATTGTCAATCAGCTGGATTTGATCAATCAGCAGCTGGATTGCATAAAACTGAAGTTTGAACAGTTTTCCATGAATTCAATAGTTACACGTGAAGTACCTGATTTCTTTGAGCAGATTGACGAAGTACATTTTATCCATGACCTGATCAATGAAATAGTAGAAGACAGACAGATGAACAGAATTGATATCAGAAAAGAGAAAATTGCTTCACTGGCCTGCCATAGTTCCGTTCGTTTTAATCAGTACCTATCTATCGCAGAAAGCCAGACTCTGCTGGTTAGGCTTTCCAAGTGTAAACAGCCTTTTAATTGCCCACACGGCAGACCTACAATGATTGCAATTAATGAAAAAGATTTGATCAAGGAGTTTAAACGTGCCTAAAGTCTTGGTTATCGTAGGACCGACAGCGATAGGGAAAACAGCTTTGTCAGTGGATCTGGCTCAGCGGTTTAATGGTGAAATAATTAATGGTGACAGCATTCAGGTTTACAGGGGCCTTAATATTGGCAGCGCTAAAGTAACGGAAAATGAAAAAAAGGGAATAGTCCATCATCTTCTGGATTATAAAGATTTGACTGAAAGATACGATGTGGCAACTTTTCAAAAGGATGCCAGAGAAAAAATAAGGGAGATTAATGAAAGAGGAAAAACAGCTGTTGTAGTGGGCGGAACAGGACTCTATATAAAAGCACTGTTATATGATTACGAATTTGTGGAGAATCCAATTAACATTGATGAAAACAAATATAATGACCTAAACAATGAACAGTTGCATCAAAGATTAAAGGAGCTAGATAAAGAATCAGCAAAAGCAATACATCCTAACAATCGAAAGAGAATTATCAGAGCTTTGATTTTAGCGGAAAGCGGCACTAAAAAATCGACCCAGGAAGATAAACAGGCTGGGGTGATGATTTATGATGTCAAGATAATCGGTCTTACAATGGATAGACAGAGATTAAAGAAAAGAATCCATTTAAGAGTTGACAGGATGATTGAAGAAGGACTGGTTGAGGAAATTAATCAGCTTTTCAGCAAATATTCCTTAGACAGCCAGGGCTTTGCCGGGATAGGATATAAAGAAATGATTCCTTATTATTTAAATCAGGAACCTTTAGAAAAGTGTGTAGAAAAGATAAAGACACATACCAGGCAATTTGCCAAAAGACAATTTACCTGGTTTAACAACCAGATGAAGGTTGACTGGTACAACATCGAAGAAGATAACTATCTAAATAAGATATATAAAGAGGTAGAGGAGTTTTTAAATGGATAACAGCAGAACTATCAATATGATCGGTAAAAAAAACTTCGACCTGATTCAAAGTAAGGCAGTAATGGTTATCGGTCTAGGCGGAGTGGGCGGTTATGCCTGTGAAACACTGGTAAGAAGCGGAATTAAGAGAATAATTCTGGTGGATAGTGATGAGGTAGAGACCTCAAATATCAACAGGCAGATAATTGCCGGCGTAAAAACGATTGGGCAAAAAAAGGCTGATGCAATGAAGGAAAGGCTTTTAGGTATCAACCCAGAAGCGGAAATTACAGGTTACAAGGTATTTCTAAATCAAAAGAATATCGAGGAAATATTCAGTGAAAAAGTAGATTATGTGGTCGATGCAATTGACACTGTCAGCAGCAAGGTAGCGCTATGGAAATATTGCCTGGGAAATAATATCAGGGTTATATCATGTCTGGGAATGGCCAGAAGACTAGATCCTCAAAAAGTATTTATCACAAAACTCGCCAAAACAGAAAATGATCCAATGGCTAAAGCCTTAAGGTCGCTGAGCAGAAAAAATGATATCCCTTTAGATATTCCGGTCGTATTTTCCAAAGAAAAACCACTGGAAATAAGTGAAGCTCAAAAAGAAAGCCTGGGATCAATGATGTTTGTTCCGGCAACGGCCGGGATAATGTGTGGCTACTATATAATAAATGACATCATTGACATAAAAGATAAATAGTGTAGAATAAAAAATCGTAGGTAATTTAAATGAAGTTGATTGTAGGTTTAGGAAATCCAGGGAGAGAATATGCAAGAACCAGACATAATGCTGGCTTTTTGGTCTTGGATATTTTAGCTGATAAATTACATGTTGATGTCAACAGGAAAGCCTTCAATGCTTTGGTTGGTAAAACGATGTATAAAGGGCAACAGGTACTCCTGATGAAACCGCAAACCTATATGAACAACTCTGGCGAGGCAGTAAGAAAAGCAGTTAACTATTATCAGATTAATCCACAGGAGGATTTGCTGGTAATTTATGATGATTTGGATATCAGTTACGGTCAAATCAGATTAAGAAGCAAGGGATCATCTGGCGGTCATAAAGGAATGAAAAGTATTATTGCCAATATCCTGACCAAAGAATTTCCTAGAATCAGAATTGGAATTGAAAAGGACCCATTAATTCTGACTTCGGACTATGTCTTAGGAAAAGTAGAGAAAGATAAGTTACAACTATTTAAGTCTGCACTGGAAAATGCAGCTTCAGCGGCGCTTGATTTTATTGATTTACCTTTTGATAAAGTAATGAATATGCACAATAAAAGGGAAAAAGATGATTAATTTCTATCAATTGTTAGAGAAAGATCCGGCGGTCTTAGCCCTGAACAAGAATATCGAAAAGATAAACGGGCTGACAGAGACCGAAGAAACATTAGTTTTGGCAGCCAGCTTTCAGCAACAGAAAAAAACAAAGATTGTCGTTAAAGGCAACATGTATTCAGCACAGCAACTTTATTATCGGCTATACCCCCTGCTAAAGGATGAGGTGCTGCTTTTCACTATGGAAGAGTCATTAAGAGTGGAAGCTGTCGCTGCTTCTCCCAGTATGTATGCCAACCAGATGGAAGTGCTGACAACCTTATGCTTAGACAAAAATCCAAAAATAGTCATTACTCATCCAATGGCACTGATAAGATATCTGCCAAAGAAAGAAAGTTTTGAGAAACATATAATTAATCTGACGGTAAATCAGAAATATAATATGAATGATTTAAGAGAAGGCTTAATAAAAAACGGCTATAAACAGACAGCCAGAATTGACCAGCCACTGACCTTTTCCTTAAGAGGCGGGGTAATTGATGTCTTTTCTATTCAGGATGAAAAACCGATAAGAATTGAATTTTTTGATGAGGAAATTGATTCAATTCGCTATTTTGATATCTCAACCCAAAGAACAATAAAAAAAATCAGCAGCTGTAAAATTGTACCGGCCTCACTATTAATCTTTGATGAGGATTTTTCTGCTTTTGAGCATAGAGTATATAGCCAATTAGAAAGAGATAAAAAGAAAGCCAGAAACTTTACGACCTTAAAAGATAACATTGAAAGGGATATTAATTACCTTAAAAATAATATTTTTGAGCATTATCTCTATCGCTATCAATGCTTTAAGGAAAAAACAGCTTCACTTCTGGACTATGTAGCAAAGAAACAGGTGATAATTTCAACCGCTGATGATATCAGTGCCAATCTAGACCTGATAATCGAGGAGAACAATGAATATATCGGTGAACTATTCAGCAGTGATTTAGGGCTGAATTACTATAGTGTTTTTGATGATTTTGATCGAGTTGTTGAAAAACATCACCCTTATCATATAAGAAGTACTTTTTCCAGCTTTGATTCAGTAAAATCAAAAGTTAAAATGACTTACTTTCCTCTTTTGCCTTTAGATAAAGTGGTTGAAGAAATAGTAAGAATGTCAAAGAGAAATAAGATAATACTGTCAATCAACAACACCCAGAAAGAATTGCTGGATAGTGCCTTCAGTCAGGAAAAACTAAAGCTTTCTGATTATGTCGATTATACTGAAGTTGAACTTTTTGAAGGTTTCAACTATGAAGAAGTGATGGTTTTAACAGCCAAAGAGCTGTTTGGTGTCAAAATTGTCAGAGGAAGATACGAGAGCAAGTTCAGGGAAGCAATTGTCTTAGAGTCATATACCGATTTAAAGATTGGTGATTATGTCGTTCATAATCAGCATGGCATTGGGAAATATGAAGGAATCATAACCAAAGAAATCCAGAACAAATATCGCGATTATCTGCAGATCAGATATAAAGATGATGACTTACTGCTGGTACCACTGGAACAGTTCAAAATGGTCAGAAAGTTTCTGGCCGCTGAAGGAGTAGGGGTAAGGTTAAGTAGACTTGGAAGTAAAAGCTGGGAAAGAAGCAAAGAGAAAATCCAAAGTGAAGTAAATGACATTGCCCAAAGACTGGTAGAACTTTATTCAGCCAGAGAAGAAAATATCGGTCATGCTTTCAGTAAGGATGATGAGTACAGTCGTAAATTTGAAGCCAATTTCCCCTATCAGTTAACTGAAGATCAGCAAAAAGCCATTGTCGAAATAAAATATGATATGGAAAAACCGAGACCGATGGACAGGCTTTTATGTGGTGATGTTGGTTTTGGTAAAACAGAAGTGGCAATGGTAGCAGCTTTTAAAGCTGTTAAAGACTTAAAACAGGTCGCTTACCTGTGCCCAACGACTATCCTTTCTTTGCAGCATTACAATACCTTTGTCGAAAGATTTCGCGGCTTTCCGGTAAAAATCAGACTGTTAAACAGGTATGTTGTGGAATCACAGCAGAAACAGATTATTAAAGAATTAAAACAGGGTAAAATAGATATCCTGATTGGAACTCACCGGATAATAAGCAATGATGTCAGGTTCGCAGATTTAGGTTTACTGATAATTGATGAAGAGCAAAGATTTGGTGTTCAGGCTAAGGAAAAGATTAAAGAATATAAAAAGAGCATTGATGTTTTATCATTAAGTGCCACGCCAATTCCCAGAACTCTGCAGATGTCTCTGGTTGGGGTAATGTCTCTGTCCCAGCTGGATACCGCTCCGCAGGACAGAATGCCGATACAAACCTATGTTGTTGAAAAAAACGACTCCCTGATAAGAGAAGTTATTTCCAGGGAACTGGCCAGAAGCGGGCAGGTGTTCTACCTCTATAATAATGTCAGCAACATTTACAATGTAGCCAGAAGAATATCAGCGATGGTTCCAAATGCTACAGTAGCGGTTGGACACGGAAAAATGAACAGAGAAGAAATTGAAGATGTTATGTATCGCTTTATCAATAAGGAATTTAACATTCTGATCTGTACGACCATCATTGAAACCGGAATCGATATTCCCAATGTCAACACCATCATCATCGAAGATGCTGATAAATTCGGTTTAGCTCAGCTATATCAGATTAGAGGCAGAGTCGGCAGAAGCAATAAGATAGCTTATGCCTATCTGATGTATCGTGATAACAAACAGTTGTCAGAAACAGCAACCAGAAGACTTCAGGCAATAAAGGAATTTACCGAGCTTGGCTCAGGATATAAGATAGCGATGCGCGACTTGACAATTAGAGGAGCTGGAGATCTGCTGGGGGAAAGACAGGCTGGTTTTATCAATACAATCGGAATGAGCCTATATCTGGAAATGCTGAATAAGGCGATAAACAGACAAAAAGGAATAGTTGAAGAAGAAATTCAAGAGACCAGAAATAAGATTAGTGAGGTAGATGGTTATATTCCTGGTAAATTTGTCAGAGAAGATCTGGAAAAGATAGAAATTTATCAGAAATTAGCCTCTATAAAAAGCGAAAGGGAACTCACCGGCTATAAAAAAGAATTAACGGATTATTATGGTAAGTTGCCTGTAACTATTACCAATCTCTTTGAAAAGAAAAGACTGGAAATAATGTTAAACAGCGATAGGATAGCTTCTTATGAAGAATATGAGAAGGAAAACCGTATAGTTTTAACCAGAGAGTATTCAGCAGTGATTGATGGCGTAGAATTCTTTGAAAAAATTTCAAAAATTTCAAATGAAATAAATCTTAGATATATTAAAAACCAGATTATTCTGATTATAGGAAAGAAAAAAAACTATATGAATAGAATAGCGAAGGTATTGGAGGTGATTAACAGTTTATGAGATTAGATAAATATTTAAAGGTTTCAAGAATACTAAAAAGAAGAACCGTATCAAAGGAACTGGCAGTTAATGAAAGAATCACGGTAAACGGCAAAATCGCCAAACCTTCAAAAGAAGTAAAAATAGGTGATATTATTGAAATAACCTACGGCACCAGAGTAATGAAAATTAAAGTCACAGATATTAAAGAGCAAGTAAGAAAGAATGATGCCGGCATACTTTATGAAGTTTTAGAAGAGTATAGAATCAGCCAAGATGAAAAGAAAAGGAATGAGTGAATAAAACCTGTTCGTCGGGTCTTTATTCTCACAGCAGTTCACCATATAGGTATGTAAGGATATTAAAAATATGAAAAGGAAAGTTAAATTAGCTATTGCTGCAGCACTGATGTTTTCAATTTTAATAATGATACTGCATTTTACTGGAGTCAAACAATCAGAAGAACCATCACCACAGTATCAAATAGTGGAACCTCTGGAATTGAGTTTTTATCATCCCTATCGCAGGTTCTATTTTAATAATATAGATATAGCAAAAGCGGCAATATCGTTAGCTGTGATGGATACTACGGCGGGAACAGACAAGTTATGGTTCACCTGTTGGGGTATAAGTGATGTAGTTGCCTATATTGGAGTTCCGGGTTACTGCCCTGAAACATTTGTAAACATAGCTCCAAAACTAGTAGTCGAATTAAATAATATCTCGTACACTGAGCATAATACTTCCAGATGGTGCTATCCTTCATATTGTTTATATGCCAGCTGTGATTTCAATGTTGCCATGGCTGTCTGGTGGAGTGGCGCCGATGATAATTTTCCAGCCTGTTTAGGCGGACGAGGAGAATTTAATCCTAAGCATACTTATGCACAGACGGGGTATCTGGTACATAATTTCAGCAATGGAAAATGGGTGCAGGTTGAACCGGGGTCAAAGGTCTTGCCTGGAGATATTGCATTAGGCAGAGATGAGGACGGAATTATTGGTCATGTTTGGATGTATGTTGCGACTTGGGAAAATGGCAGATGGATTGATAATTCACTGGTTCAGGAAAGATTTCCTAATTCTACAGCCAATCGATATGAAGGCTCATATGAAAGCTACTATGCCAAATTAGGGTATGATGCAAATCCCTGGTTAAGTTCGGCATATATTTTTAGATTTACAGGCGACATTAATGATAATAGCAAGTTTAAACTTGTTACATTTCCTTGAGCGGGAAAATAAAATTGACCAAGAAAAAAAGAAGAGTTAATCTTCTTTTAATTTTGACAATTTGACAAGCCAGTCTTTACCATCCTTTATCTGGTAGATATCTCGGAAGTTATTCTGATTTAAACCAATAGAGATGTAATTACTGCTGGAATTGTATAGAACAGGCTTGTTTAAGTCGACATAGCCAAATGATTTTTCATATAGAACATCATCTTTAAAATAGACTTTATCGTTATGAACGATTTCAACATGGACAATATCGCCATGACTGTAGCCAACCTGATTAAAGTCTTTTGTCAGAACATTGAAGATAATAGAACCGAAAGGATCTGAAACACTGGTGACAATTCCTTTGATATTATTATCAGCAACCTTTGCTCTTAAATAGATGTAATCTTCAACAACGATTTCTTCTACCGGATAACTTGCTCCAACCTGCTCAAAGGAAATTATTCCGCTGGCCAGCCTGGCAGCAGTGTAGGCAAAGATATCACGACCATGGAAAACTGATACATCTTCAGTTCCTTTATAGCGGTTGACAGTGGTATCAATTTCTCTAACTTCTCTAATTCCAACATTATAAAACAAATGGGTTAAAGTTCCGTTATCAGGTGTAACTACATAGTTGCCGTCATTCAATAGAGCGACACAGGCTTTTCTTGGTGTGCCAACCCCCGGATCAACAACGCTGACAAAGATAGTTCCTTTAGGCCAGAAGGGTTCAACATACATCAGCTCTCTTGAAGCCGCCAGGACATTGAACTGTTCAATATCGTGAGTGATGTCATAACACTCCAGCTCACGGTCGACCTGTTTAACAACGCCACGCATACTGCTTACTGCTCCCCAGGTTAAGCTGAAGTCGGTCTGCCAGACAATATTTGGTTTCATTTTTTAAACTCAACCCTCCAATCCATACCAGAAGATATTTGATAGACTTCCGCAAAGCTGCCCTGATTTAAAGCCAGGCAGATTACCAGGTTTGAACCATTGAATATAATCGGCTGATTAATATCAACATAGCCAAACGATTTTTGATACAGCACCTTCTGATTAAATTTAATCTCATCTTTATGAGTGATTCTGACATCAACATAATCACCTTCTTTAAAGCCGGCTTTATTGAAGTCTTCATAGTGAATATTGGTAAATAAATTACCAAAATGTTTAAAAACAGCAGTAATCAATCCTTCTATGTGATTTTCCCTGATGACCGGATTATAAAAAGTATTATGCAAGACAATGCTTTCAACCGGATAAAGCGGCCCAACCTCTTCATAGGAAATAATGTTTGCCGCTAATCTGGCAGCACAGTAGGCAAACAGATCACGACCATGAAAAACAGAAGTGTCTTTTGTTGCCGGCAAACGATTGATGGATTCATCAATTTCCCGTACTTCCTGTATGCCAATTTCATAGAAGACATGGGTTAAGGTGCCATTATCTGGTGTGACCACATAATTGCCATCTTTTAGTTTGGCAACACAGGCTTTTCTTTTCGTCCCCACACCAGGGTCAACAACACTGACAAAGATAGTTCCTTTAGGCCAGAAAGGTTCAACATAAATAAGGTAGGCACTGGCTTCCCAGGTGTTGAATGGTATAACTGAATGAGTCAGATCAGCAGTAACCAGGTCATTACAAACAGTTTTACAGACACCTTTCATGGCACAGGCACTAATATTGTCGGCGCCAAAGTCTGTCATCATTACGATGGTTGGATAATTCATAATCAGCTCCAGTAAATCCACATTTTAGGATCACGCGGAGAGATAAGGCCTGAAACGATATAGTAGACACAGAAGAGAGCAATTAAACAGTAGATGACCTTAAAGATTGTATCGTTTCTTCTTTCAGGGTACTCAGAATAATATGACCTCTGTTTCCCTTTTCCAAATCCTCTTAAGTCCATAGCATTGGAAATGTTGCCAACGCGATCAAACGAAGTAACAATTAAAGGAATCAGAATAATAATCATCTGCTTTAAGCGTTCTATGGGTTTTATTTTCTTGGCATCTAATTCCAAGCCTCGACACTGCATTGAGATAGAGATGTTTTCATAATCTCTAGAAATGTCAGGAATATATCTGAAAGCCAGTTCAACAATGCTGCCAAGCTTATAAGGCAGGCCTAATGAAGTAAGGCCGGCAGCTAACTCACTTGGAGTAATAGACATGATGAAGACTAAAGAAGTGGTAAAGGAAGTCAGCATCTTTAAAAGCCTGACTGTCAGGTACCAGAAAGTCCCTTTAGTGACAACAAGATAATCAGTGAAAGCAAATAAGACAGTTTTATCACCAGTGTATTCAAAACCACAATGCGGATTAGCTAACCAGAACAGGACGATGTTTACTATATTCATAGCAACAACAAAGATAACAACAGGTTTAATTACTTTCCAGCTTGGCTTTAGTGAAACTAGGCCAACAATTGTAACAATAAATAACGGTAAGATTATTGGCAAGTCAAACGACATCGTCACATAAACCATTAAAACAGCGAACAGTCGGACTTTAGTGGTGCCAGAAAGCTGATGCAGGAAGGTTTCTCCCTTTGTCAGATTAATAATATTAAGATTTTTCATGACGCTTTCTCCTTTCCGCTACAATAAATGATTCAATAAAGTCTTCAGGATTAAGACCTATTCTGGTAGCTAAAGAATATAGAGAAGTCTGCTTCAGATTGGCCTGTTCAATAATGTCATTATTTGATAAAATCTTGAATACGGAATCATCGCCAATACATTTTCCATCAGCAAAGACAATTGCTCGATCAGTATATTCAATTGCCAGATGCATATCATGAGTAATGAACAGAATGGTGATGCCATAATTCCTGTTTAAGGTTTCCAGAAAAGACATTATTTCAGTATAGACACGATAATCCTGGCCAGCCGTTGGTTCATCCAAAAGAATGATTTCAGGATTCATTGCCAGAATGGAAGCGATAGTTACGCGCTTTTTCTGACCATAGCTGACAACTGAAATAGGCCAGTTTCTCATTGGCCAGATATCACATTTTTTCAGTGCCTCCTCAATATTTCTTTCAATTTCTTCTTCAGATTTGCCGTTAAGAACCAAACCCAGAGAAACCTCATCCCTGATGATGTCTTTAACCAGCATCTGGTTAGGGTTCTGCATGACATAACCTATTTTCTGACCCAGTTCTTTGATTGAATATTTGAGATAGTCAACACCCTCTAAAAGAACTTTTCCTTTATCAGGACGAAGGATGCCGCAGATAAGTTTAGCCGCTGTTGATTTTCCGGCGCCGTTTTTTCCGACCACCGCAATTTTATCGGCTTTATTGACTGAAAATGAAACATCATCCAAGGCTTTTTTCTTGTCGTAAGAAAAATCAACATTTTTAACTTCTAAAACTACTTCTTTCTCCTCGACAGGCTTACTTGTATCTACGCTAGTGTAGAAGGATACCAGCTGATCTTTATATTTATCAAGGTTAATATCAAAAACATTGCAGGGATTATCTTCAATCGTGACATTACAGCCAGCCATCTTTAAGGCTTGCAGATATAGAGGTTCCCTAATGCCTTTTTCAACTATTATGTTTGAACAAAGCAGTTCGTTAGGGGTCATATCTGCAACAATCTGTCCATCCTCTAACAGAATTATTCTATCAACAGGACGATATAAGACATCTTCTAGGCGGTGTTCGATAATAACAACAGTACAGTTATTGTTCTTTTGAATCTGATCAATCAGATCAATAGCCTGATTACCCATCTGAGGGTCAAGAGCAGCTAACGGTTCGTCGAAAAGAAGAACCTTGACATGATCATGCATAATACCGGCTAAAGAAACACGTTGTTTCTGTCCACCGGAAAGGTTGTAAGGAACATGTTCTAAGAATTCATGCATACCGACAAGGGTTGCAGAGTTTAATACACGTGGAAGCATTTCCTCTCGTGGCATATTATCGTTTTCCAGTGCATAAGCAATATCTCCACCGACAGATAAACCAACAAACTGAGCGTCAGAATCCTGAAGTACTGTACCAACAACAGCACTTAAATTAAAAATGCTAGAAGATGAGGTCTCAGTTCCAGCAATTTTACAAGATCCTTGAATTTCGCCTGGATATGAGAAGGGAACCAAGCCATTAATACAATTGGCTAAAGTACTTTTTCCGCACCCGCTCGGTCCTAAAATAAGCACTTTTTCCCCCTCATATATTGTTAAGTTTATATTCTTTAAAGTCGGTTCAAGTTGAGAGCTATATCTAAACGTGAAGTCTTTAAATTCAATAATAGGCGATTTTGACATATTATTCTTTTGTTAAGTTTTTGCCACGAGCGTTTCTAGCTGCTAAAGCTTTTAAGATAGGAATACCAGCAATGATTAATACTGTAGCGTTAGAGACAGCAGCAAACCAGCCTTGAGCGATTGTGATGTTTAACTCTCCGCCAAACAGGATTTTAGTGAATATTGGAGTGATAACGCCAAATGCCAGGATGTTGCCTAATACAGCTAATACAGCATAGATAACCATATGCTTAATATCAAAGACCCCGTCTTCAATATCGGCACCATATAGTTTTAAACAGCCGACGATAAAACCTAATGCAGCATTACCGATTGACCAGTCGAACCATAAGCCCCAGCCCCCAATCAGGTCAGCCAAAACGTTACCCAATCCGCAAACTAAAGCCGCAGGCAGTGGTCCAAATAATCCGCCAACGATAACAGGAACAATCATAGCTAGTGACAGGTTAGTGTTAGTGAATACTTTAATTGAGCCATAAACCATTAATACAGCAAATAAAGCAATCCCAATAGCTACACCAACAATAGTCTTAGTGTCCCATTTTCCTAATAAAATTTTTCCAATACTTTCTTTCTTCATATATTTCTCCTTTTTTCCTGCAATATAATTAACACAATAGTGTAATTGCCCAAAATATAAAACGACATCCACAAAGGATGTCATTTAATAAATCAACATATCCCCTTATGGATTTATTTTATTGAGTAAAGCATTTTATGTCAAGCAGATTTTCTGAGTTTAATCTTCCAGTTAATACCTGTCCCGATGTTATAGGCTTTGGCAAAACTGCCCTGATTGATAGCAATTGCTACACAATCTAAAGAATTAACATAAAGCAAAGATTCACCAACATTGACATCAGCAAAACTTCTGGCATAAACCAGAACGTTACTATAGATGGTTCGGGTATTATTTGAAATTGTGACCTCTACTTTATCTGAAATACCAATACCCAATTGTCTGAACAGTCTGCGAGGTATATTGGTCCACAGTGAACCATATCTGACATCCAGGACATCAATTGAACCTGAAATAACATCATTTTCAATAGATGGTCTTGATACCGGCAGCTCGACGACGCTATCGACATCATATAAAGGGCCAACATCCTCAAAGGAAATAAGACCACAAGCCAGTCGGGCTCCCGTATAGGCATAAATATCACGGCCATGGAAGGTATAACTTTCTCCGGAATTTGGCAGCCTGTTAATTTCTTCATCGAGAATCCGGGCTTCTTTTATTCCCAGAATCCTTTTAATATGAGTAAGTGTGCCATTATCGGGAGTAACCACATAGGTATCATTATTGGCTTTAACCACCAGCGATTTTCTTTCACTGCCCACTCCCGGGTCGACAACCGAAACAAAAACACTGCCCTTTGGCCAATAGTTAATAGTCTGAATCAGACGATAGCTGGCTTCCCAGATGTCGTATTGGGGAATATCATGAGTTAAATCATAAATTCTGATAGCTGGAGCAACAGTACAGGCAACGCCATACATGGCACTGACTGCGCCATCAGCTCTGCCAAAATCGGATTGTAAGATTAATGGGAACATAAACACACCTCACTTAGTACCATCAGTATATCATTGATAGACTTTTTTTGACATAAATCCTTGAAAAAGCAGGGGAAAAATGCTTTAATAAGGTACTAAATGACAGGTGATAAAGATGACGAAAAGAAAAGTAAAAAAGTCTAATCCTTTAGGCAAACTGATAAAACTATTATTAGCAACCGCAATGATTGCGGCTATTGTATATATGTACTTTCAAATGTACAAGGAAGTAAAAACGACATTTTCTTTAAGAGGGGATGTCAAAGAATCAGAAAAAGAGATAGCTAAATTAGAAGCGGAAAAAGAAAGTTTAGAAACACAGAAAGAAAAACTGACAGATGAAAACTACGTCAGTGCAGTTGCCAGAGGCAAATATCTGATTACTAAGGAGAACGAACAGATCTATGTTCTTCCTCCGCTTACAGAAGATAAGGATTAAGAAGCCATCAGGCTTCTTTTTTTAGAGTATCTCTGACTTCCATTAAGGCAAAACCATGCAGATTGAGTCCTTCCCAGCGGGAAAGATTATAAAGCCTGGTGTCACCATAGTTTAGACCTGTACCCCATACCTTATCTGTTTTACCGCATTTGGCCAGGCAAATATCTTCGGTAGCCAAAAGAAGGTCTTTAAGCTTCTGATTCTGTGAAAATTTAGCATAATTGGCCTTATACAGGTTGATGTGTCGGCGGGCGTTCCATACTTTATCAACATAATTGACAGTGCCTTTGCTGTATTTGATGATATCTTCTCTATCCTTGGCGTATAAAAGCTTATCAGCGCGATAATCATCATTAAACATCACAGCCTTGCGATACTGCAGATATTGTTCAACACACCAGAACTTGTAGCCATCCAAAAAGAAGCTGCAGGGATACCAGACACTTAAATAGCCATTTTCTTCATGGGCTTTTTCAAAACAAACAACTCTCATAAAATCACCAACCTCATTATATAAGAAAAGAAGACCTGATTTAAGTCTTCTAAACAAACAATCTTAAAAACCCGAAAGCACCATAACAGGCAAGAGTCATAATAATTGCTGCAACACAAACTCCCAGAAATATTGACAGCAAAGCCTTTTTAAAATCAAACTGCAGAATTGTCGCTACCAGCGACCCACTCCAGGCTCCGGTAGCTGGCACGGGAAGACCAACAAAAACTGTCAAGGCGAAAAAACCATATTTTTCAACCTCTGCACTTTTGGTATGCAGTTTCTCTTCGTATTTAGTAAAGAAAGGACCAAAAAGTTTAGTCTTCTTTAAATATTTTACAATTTTCATTCCGAAAATCAGTAAAAAGGGAACCGGGAGCATATTTGAAATAATACAGATGGGTAAAGCTTTGTACCAGGGAAAACCGATAGCCGAAGCAAAGATAATCGCTCCTCTTAATTCAATAAGAGGAATCATAGAAATCATAAACAGGGCGAATTCACTTCCCAAAGCACTAAAGAAAGTAAATACAGCTTCAACCATTATTTAATGATACTCTCATTCCATTTTTCATGTGGCTTCAATCCCAGAAGTTTGACCAGAGTAGCTGCTACATTGCTTAAACCAAAGTTACCTTCTTTTACTTCAACATCATTATTGTAGATGATAAATGGAACTTTATTTAAGGTGTGAGCAGTTAATGGAACAATTGGAGCATCTGGACTCTTTCTTTTCTGATACATTTCATCAGCATTACCATGGTCAGCTGTAATGACGACGGTATAGTTCATTTCATCAGCTACTTTTAAGACTCTGGTTATTGCCAGATCAACAGCACCAACCCCAACGATTGTTGCTGCATAATCACCGGTATGACCAACCATGTCACCATTTGGATAATTGACACGTAAGAACTGATATTTATCTGATTTCATTGCTTCAATCAGTAAATCGGTAATTTCGGCCGCCTTCATCCAAGGTCTCTGGTCGAAAGGAACGATATCAGATTTAACTTCTTCCCAGACTTCCAGTGTTTCATCAAACTTCTCACTTCTGTTGCCGTTCCAGAAATAAGTCATGTGACCAAATTTCTGTGTTTCACTTAAGGCATAAGAATGAATTCTCTCATTGACCAGAAGTTCAGATAGTGTATGTTCAATCTGTGGCGGATTTACCAGATATCTGTTTGGAATGTGTAAGTCACCATCATATTCCAGCATTCCTGCAAAGATGACCGCAGGGTATTTATCGCGTTTAATATAAGGTAAATCTTTGTTGTCGAAAGCTCTTGAAATTTCTAAAGCTCTATCTCCTCTAAAGTTAAACAGAATAACTGAGTCATGATCATCGATAGTTCCAACCGGCTTGCCATTTTCAGCAATTACAAAACCAGGCAGATATTGGTCATCCAGATCCAATTCCTTACGGTAGGTTTCAATAGCCTCAGTAGCATTGTTAAACTGTCTGCCAACACCTTCAACATGAATTCTCCAGCCTTCTTCAACCATCTTCCAGTTAGCTTCATAACGGTCCATAGTAACAACCATTCTTCCGCCACCTGAAGCAATTCGGGCATCAAAAGCTGAATCATTTAATTTAGCCATTGCTTCCTCCAGTTGCCTGACATAGATTTCTCCGGTTCTAGGTCCGACATCACGCCCATCCAGTAAAGCATGAACTCTAACTTTCGATAATCCTTCCTCTTTGGCTTGAGTGATCATCGCAATCAGATGAGAAATATGTGAGTGAACATTACCATCAGATAATAAGCCAATGAAATGCAGAGTGTGGCCTTTAGCATTTTTCACTAGAGAAGTCCAGACATCTGAATGATAAATTTCTTTTGAAGCAAGAGACTCATTAACCAGTTTAGCTCCCTGCGAGTAGACTTGGCCGCATCCTAAGGCATTATGTCCAACTTCAGAATTTCCCATATCCCCATCAGAAGGTAAACCTACCGCTTCGCCATGAGCGGCGATAGCAGTATGAGGGCAGGTTGCCCATAATCTATCTAATGTAGGGGTATAAGCATTTTTAACAGCATTGCCATCAGTCTTTTCATTCAGACCAATGCCGTCCATAACAATTAATACAACAGGCTTCTTTTCCATAAAGTCCTCCTAAATTCACTTTAAATATTCTAACATTTTTTACAGAAATATGCACTATGCACTGTTAAAAGAAATGTAGTATTATATATACTGAGGTAAAAATTATGTCAAAACAAGATTTTCTTATCAACTTTCTATATTACTGCTGCATTATATTAATCGTCTATCTTTGTGGGAAATATTTATTACCTGTCATGGTGCCTTTTATTATTGGCTTTTTAATTGCTTATTCTGTTAGAAAAATGACTATAAAACTATTTGGTAAACCTGGAAAAAAGAGACTGCTTTTACTTTTGGCAGGATTTTATGTAGTTTTAGTTGTTTTATTTGCTTTTATTTCAGTAGTTACAGTTAATTCAGTAAAGGGATTTGATTATGCAGGGCTATACTCAAACTATATAGAACCGGCAATAAATATTGTTTACAATTTCTTTATTGAACTGAATGAAGCGCTGCCTGAAGGAGTTGCGGACATCTTCAACCAAATAACGGCATCAATATTTGAGGCTATCAAGACCATTTTAATGACAGTGTCAACGTATCTGATTAACTTTGCAAAAAGCATACTTACTTCATTTCCTAAAGTTATCATTACGGTAACAGTAACAATAGTTTCGTCTATCTATATGATTTTAGATTATCAGGGAATTGTCGCTTTTATGTATAGAGTTTTGCCAAAAAAGGTTACCGCGTTTATTGAAGACGCCGTTGTATTTATCAGAGAAAACATTCTTAATGTTTTAAAATCCTACATAATTATCATGGGAATAACATTCATAGAATTGACAATCGGATTAGGACTTCTGAAAGCCAGACCAACAGTTCTGTTAGCAGCATTAATTGCGATAATGGATATTCTGCCAATTCTTGGTGTGGGAACGGCCTTAATACCATGGGCCTTTATTGAATTGATTTTTGGTAATTTCTTAAGATCATTAGGCGTAATCATTCTTTATGCGACAATAACAATAATCAGAAATATCATTGAACCAAGAATTGTCGGAACAAAATTGGGGCTGAACCCACTGGTCAGTTTAATTGCGATGATTGCCGGTTTGAAACTGTTTGGTCTGATAGGTATGATTGGATTTCCACTTATAATCTCCTTCTTTATGTATCGCGATGAAAAAAACAAAAAAACAGAAGGTGAAAAAACATTAGAGGTTGCTGATTAACAGCAAGCTCTTTTTTATAACCAACATAAAGTGATATAATTTAATTGTATAAAAAGGGGTAACCAAGATGTATGATGTAATAATTATTGGAGCAGGTATAGTTGGATGCTCAACAGCTTACTGGCTTTCACAATATGAAATGTCAATTGCTGTTTTAGAGACACATAATGATGTGGCTAACGGAACAACCAAAGCCAATACAGGCTGTATGCATGCCGGATATGACCCGCAACCAGGCTCTTTAATGGCGAAATATAATGTTGAAGGTTCTGCAATGGGAAAACAGCTTTGTGAAAAGCTGGCTGTTCCCTATGAAAATTGTGGTTCACTGGTAGTGGCTCACACCAAAGAAGATATGAAGACAATTGAAGAGTTATATCAGAGAGGAAAGCAGAACGGCGTTAAGGAACTGTATCTGCTGGATGAAAAACAGACCAGAGAACTGCAGCCACGGTTAAGCGGAAATGTAAAAGGTTCTTTATATGCCAAAACCGGTGCCATAGTTGATCCCTGGCAGTTTGCTATCGCTCTGGCTGAAGTGGCAGTTGAAAACGGTGTGGCTTTAAAGCTGAACAATGAAGTTAAAGCGATTACTAAAAAAGAGGGTATTTTTACCATTACCACCAATAAAGATAAATATCAGTGTAGATACATTATTAATGCCGCCGGAGTTTACTCCGATGTCGTCCACGAGATGATTGGAGAAAAAGAGTTTACCATCATACCTGTCCGCGGGCAGTATTTTCTGCTGGATAAAAACGAAGGAGAAAAAGTTCAGCTGATGCTTTTTCAAAGTCCGAGCCAGAAGGGAAAAGGGGTAGCGGTATGTCCAACCGTTCATGGCAACATGATTGTTGGCCCTGATGCTGAAACGGTTGAATCTGAAGATCTGGCAACGACAGCCGAAGCCTTAAAATATATTAAAGAACAATCTAAACTGACAATGGACTGCATAAATTACCGCGACAATATCAGGAATTTTGCCGGGATAAGAGCCAGAAGCGATAGAGGAGATTTTATTATTGAAGAAAGCAAATCAGTTAAAAACTTCTACAATCTGGCAGGTATCGCTTCACCTGGTTTAACAGCTGGTTGCGCTATTGGCTATCATGTTATTGACTGGCTGAATACCAAAGAGAATTTTGTCAAAAAACAGAATTACCAGGAAACCAGAAGGAAGATTCGTTTCAAGGAATTAAGTTTTGCTGAAAAGAATGAACTGATTGCCAAAAATCCAGCTTATGGCAGAATTGTCTGTCGCTGTGAACATGTCACAGAAGGAGAGATTCTGGATTGTTTCAGCTCACCAATTCCACCACAGTCAATTGATGCTGTAAAAAGAAGAACCAATGCCGGTATGGGAAGATGTCAGAGCGGTTTCTGTGGTGAAAGAGTAGCGATGATATTAAAAGAAAAACTGAACATCGAGTTCAATGAAATACTGCTGGATAAGGAAGGATCAAAAATTCTGATGAACAAAGCGAAAGAAGGTGACTACTGAAATGTATGATTTAATAGTTATCGGTGCTGGACCTGCGGGCTTAAGTGCTGCCCTGACAGCCTGTGAAAAGGGATTGAAGAAAATTCTTGTCATTGAAAGAGATAAAGAAATGGGAGGTATTCTGAATCAGTGTATTCATAATGGTTTTGGTCTACACCTGTTTAAAGAGGAGCTTACCGGACCAGAATTCGCCGGTCGCTTTATTGAGAAAATAAAAGAAACCGATGTAGAAATAATGCTTGATACGATGGTTATGGATCTGGACGAAAACAAAAATGTCTATATCTTAAATACCAGAGGCTATCAGAAAATAGCAGCTAAAGCTATAATTTTAGCGATGGGCTGTCGGGAAAGAACTCGCGGAGCGATTGCTACACCGGGAGATCGCGGTTCAGGAGTCTATACCGCTGGAGCAGCTCAGAGATATATGAACATGAATGGCTACAGCGTTGGCAGTAAAGTTGTTATTTTAGGTAGTGGTGATATTGGTCTGATTATGGCCCGCAGAATGACTTTGGAAGGAGCTAAGGTATTAGCCTGCGTGGAAATTAATTCATATTCTTCAGGGTTAAGAAGAAACATTAAACAATGCCTGGAAGACTTTGACATTCCACTGTATTACTCGCATACCATCACCGATATTAAATGTACCAATAACCGGGTAAGTAAAGTCATAATTTCCAGAGTTGATGAAAAATACAATGTTATTGAGGGAAGTGAAATTGAAATACCGTGTGACACAGTGCTGCTGTCAATCGGTTTAATACCGGAAAACGAGTTAAGCAAGGCTGCCGGCATCATAATTGATGAAAGAACAAAGGGACCGGTAGTATTTGAAAACATGGAAACTTCAGTAGAGGGCATCTTCTGCTGCGGCAATGTGGTTCAGGTTCATGATTTAGCTGATAACGTAGCCTTAGAAGCTAAAAAAGCAGCTTTAGCAGCCTGTAAATATGTCTCGGAAGAAAGCAGCTTTGAAAGAATAATAGAAGTAAAAGCCAATAAGCCAATCAGTTACACTGTTCCTCAGAAAATACATCTGCCTATTGAAGAAAAACTTATTGATGTTTCTTTTAGGACAAACAGGGTTTTAGGCAATTGTGTGATTAAGGTTGCTGATTCTGGCGGCAATGTTATCAGCAGATATAAAAGAGAATATGTTATTCCGGGAGAACTGGAGAAAATCAAGGTTCCAGTAAGTCTGATTAGAAACGAACAGAATAATATTACGATATTTATTGAGGAGGATTAGGAAAGATGATTGAATTGATTTGTATTGGCTGCCCTAAAGGATGCAAACTGCTGGTAGATGAAAACAACAACTACTCCGTGACGGGCCATAGCTGTCAGATTGGAGTTGAATATGGCAGAAGCAAAATTCTTAATCCAACCAGAGTACTGACAACAATCGTCAGAATTGAAAACGCCATTCACAACAGTCTGCCGGTCAAAAGCAGCAAACCTCTGCCAAAGGATAAACTGATTGAAGCCGCAAAAGCTCTTAAAAATGTCGTAGTAAAAGCACCAGTAAAAACAAATGAAATTATAGTAAAGAATATCTTGGATACAGGAATTGATATTATCGCAACCAGAGATATGTAAAGGCACTTTCGCAAATAAAAGTGCCTTTTTTAATTATTCGGTTATTATTAGTATCTGTTATACTTCATCTGCTTTTTGGCTGTTAAGGTTAAAAAGAATGTTCAATGAACCAATTGAGGTAATGACTCTTTGAGTTAATTGATCAAAATTTTCCTTCTGTTCGAATTTGTGCCAGGCGCTCAGGGTCGCTAAAAGAATGCCGCCAAATATTTCCAACTCATAAAAAGCCTGAATTTGATTGTCAGGATTAATGAATGTCATCGTTGAAAGTATATCCTCATTATGTTTTTCAAAACAGCTGACGATAATGGAATATTTTTTATTTTGAATAATTGTTTTAAAAAGGTCAAGATTTAAGATAGTCTTTTCAATAAAAAAACGCAGGATATTAGGATAGTCAACAGCAGCTAATTCTTCTTTCATATTATAAAACACCTTATCTACTTCATAATATAAAACATCGTCAATGTTATCAAACAGGCGATAGAAAGTAGCTCTAGAAACAAAGCTTTTTCGATAGATGTCGGTAATTGTTATTTTTTCATAGGTTTTTTCTTTCAGCAGCTCAAAAAGAGCAGCGGAGATTAATTCAGCAGAACGAAAACTTTTTAAATTATTTTTTATATGATGCATATTTTTATCCTCCCTGTTTAGCCTGATATTACAGTTTAATTCTATCATAAACGTTTGAATGACACTCTCTTATAAAGAATAGTATTCAAATGAACATTTATATTCTGAAGACACAATAGCAAAAACAATTAGTAAGGAAGCATAAAGGAAGACACATATGGTTTCTGATCAATATATTCAACAGTTCATTTTAATTTAAATGTTTTAACTGGAGAAACGGAAATTACACAAATAATATCGGCATAACATCAATAGAATTTAACCTTATATCAGTAAAGTCTAAAATCTGTTGCTGTTCAGTGATACAAAAAACCGTATTCTGTATTATACGACACTCTTTTATTTACAAAAATGAAATTTATTAATAAGATATTAAAGTATGACAGAAATAGGCTAGGAGGAAGACTATGAAAAAATTATTAGTATTTATGATGATATTGTTATTCATTCTTACGGGCTGTAACGAAAAGAAACTGTTAGTTGAACAGCAAGGTTTGCATCAGTCAGTATTAGACTATTATCAGATAGACAGAACTTCTTACAAATCAGAGAATCTGGAAACTAAAATAGAACTTGTCAAAGTCGAAACAGAAGAGAACATATACTACAGGTATTTAGTTGCTTTTGTCCCTATATATTTTGAAAGAATGCAGTTTAAAAATGTGCAAATAACATATCAGAATCAAGAAATTCTCGATTTCATCATCGAAAAAGTATTATTTGGCCAGGATATAGATTCATACATGACGTTATTTCCTGAATATACAGAATCTGACTGGCCAGCTTTTGAAAACATTGAGGATTTCAGAAGCTTAATATGGGCGACTCATTTTGCTGTTCCTAAAAAAACGATATTGGAAAGTGAATATACCATTGAACAAATTGATGAGATGTTTTCCAACTTTGAGGTATTAATCACTTTTAATAAGTTTAAAGATGTTTTAAAAGTAGAGAATCTTGATATGATAGTAGTGCAGGATTCAGTTGATTATAATAGAACCGATATTAATGAAATGAGGAAAGATAATGCTCCTCAAACTTATTTTTCAAGCTATACATCTGCCGATGAAACAAGTGATCATTTTATAGAAGAATAGATTATAGCAGAAGAAAAAGCAGCGAACATAGCAAAATTGAAAAGAGGATTCAACCAAATAGATGATCAGAACCATTTGTTGAAGCCCTCTTTTTTGTTACATCTTGGTAATTAACAGTTTAATGAGTGATTTAAACTCATTGGTGACTCTTTTGGCAACCGCTTCGACTTCCAGATGATTTAATTCTTCACCGGTGATACCAGCCGCCATATTGGTAATACAGGAAATGCCGATAGTAGGAATGTTGGCATGTCTGGCTACCAGTATTTCAGGAACGGTACTCATACCTACTGCATCAGCACCAATTACTTCAGAGAAATGGATTTCAGCAGGGGTTTCGTAGTTTGGCCCGCGATAGGCCATATAAACACCTTTTCTTAAAGCGATGTTCAACTCTTCAGCTGTTTCAAAAGCCAGTTTCTGATAGTCTTTGTCTAATGCCAAAGTCATATCCGGGAATCTTGGACCAAATTCTTCAATATTTGGTCCGGTTAGCGGATTGTCTCCCATAAAATTGATGAAGTCCTCAATTACCATCAGTGTTCCCTCATCGAAGGTTCTATTTACACCACCGGCAGCATTGGTTACTATCAGTGAGCGGATACCCAGAAGCTTCATTACTCTTACCGGCATTGAGACGATTTTCATATCATAGCCTTCATAAAAGTGGAAGCGCCCCTGCATACAGATAACTTTGATGCCATTTAATTTGCCTATTACCATTCTTCCGGCATGTCCAATAACATTGGTCATTGGAAAATGAGGAATATCTTTATAAGAGATAATTGCCGCATCTTCAACTTCAACTGCCAAACTGCCTAAACCACTGCCTAAAATGATTCCGATAGCTCCGCTGCCATCAGCATATTGCCTGATATAATCAGCCGCTTCAACACATTTTTGATAAATATTCATGTTTTTCCCCTTTCTTATGTGTTTTCTATAGTTTTGTATTTTTGTCAAATTATTGTTAACGATTAATCAATGAAATCGGTATTCCAAAAAAAGTTTTATCTGGCAGTATCTCATCAATCAGTTTTCTTTCAGCTTTACTGGCATAATAAATGATGATGCTTCCCTTTCCAGAGCAGGTCAGAGAATCTATCACAACTTCGATGTTTCCTTCTGAAGAAAGGTTTTCTATCTGTTCAATAACATCCTGATGCAGCAAAACAATTTCTTCAACCTCACTTAATTCAGGCAAGGCGGAACAGGGAAGATAGTGATTGTAGTTATTGTAAACAAGAATATCGGCTAGACGGTGATACCATTTGGTGTAGGGTTCTGTTACAATAGCAAAAATAATAATAATCAAAAATACAGAAAATAGTTTATTTCTTTTTTCATTTTTTTACAGTTCCTTATTTCTTTATTACAATCCAATTATAGCAAATATTATGGTAAAATAGACATATATCGGAGGGTTGATCATGAACATATTATCTGAAGAAAAAGTTTTTAGAGACCCCATACACGGCTATGTCAGAGTACAGGATAAAGTAATCTGGAACTGCATCCAAACCAGGGAATTTCAGCGTTTAAGAAGAGTAAAGCAGTTAGGTTCTACATCAATGGTTTATCATACCTCAGAACATTCAAGATTTGCTCATTCTTTAGGTGTCTATGAAATAATCAGGAGAATGATTAACGAGGTAAAAGATATCAGTAGTGCCCTAACCGATTATGAAAAGCTGACAGTAAAACTGGCTGGTTTACTGCATGATGTAGGTCATGCTCCTTTCTCTCATTCTTTTGAAGCAATAATGGATAGTGACCATGAGTTATACACAATTCAGATTATATTGGAAGAATCCGAGGTCAACACGGTTTTAAAAGAATATGAAACCTGCTTACCAGCTGATGTGGCCAGCGTTATAAACGGCACTCATCCAAACAGAATCTTATGTCAGATGGTCAGCTCGCAATTAGATGCTGACAGAATGGATTACTTGCTTCGAGACTCTTATTTTTCAGGTACCAAATATGGCGAATTTGATCTGGAAAGAGTTTTAAGAACGATGAGAGTAGCCGATGATAAACTGACAATTAAGGCCAGCGGGATGCATACAATAGAGGACTACATTATGGCCAGATATCATATGTACTGGCAGGTTTACTATCATCCGGTCAGCAGAAGTTATGATGCTCTGCTGCAGAAAGTGTTTCAGCGTTTATTTGATCTGTATCAGAAAGATAAAAGCCTTGCACAAAAGCTGCCGATGTTTAAAGCTCTGCTTAAGAAACAGCGCTTTTCAAATGAAGAGCTATATCTGCTGGATGATGCCACCTGTTTTTACGGGTTTAATATGATGAGTCAGATGGATGATGAGATTTTTGCTGTTTTAGCTCTAAGAATTTTAATCCGAAATCTTTTTAAATAGAAAACAATATATAAAAAAGTGGAAATACAGAAAAAATTTTTAGAAAAATGCTATGATTCAGACTATTATCTGCATCAGGATTATCAGAGTCAGAATCCTTATCGCCCGTATACCAGTAAAGCACAGTGCATCTGGGTCTTAGATGAAGAGGGTTCAATCAGGGAACTTTCAACAGTCAGTACAATAGTTTCTTCTTTATGTCAGAATGATTCTTATGAAGACGAGAAGATCTTCTTTCCAAAGGAAATATTATAATGGTAGAAAAGGTATATTTAGTAGACAGCGATAATATCAATCCCTTTCATAATTTAGCATTACAGGCGCACATCATTAACAATATTCCTGATGACAGCCTGGTCTTTTTGGTGTGGAGAAATAATGATTCAGTAATATTAGGAAAGAAAAGCAGTCCCTACAGCGAATGCAATATATCCCGAATGGAAATTGAAAAGACCCGTTTATGTAGAAGAGAAAGTCATGGCAAAACCGTCTTTAATGATTTAGGGACTCTTAATTATGCCTTCTTTTTATATATGAATAACTACAATCCTTCCGATCAGATAAATGTAATTTATCAGGCTTTAACCAAGATGCAGCTGCCGGTATATTTAGATAATGACGAGATTATGCTGAACAAATACCGTATAACCGATAATAATTACTATATTAAACAGCAGAGATGTATGCATGCCGGTTCTCTATACTGGAGCTGTGACAAAAGCAAAAGAGCCAGACTGCTTAAAGATCCGGCCAGCAAAAGAGATATCATAAATATTGTCGACTATGATCCGCTGATCAGATATATCGATATCAAGGAAAACATCCTGCAGGCTTTAGCTGATTTGTATGGAGATGTTTATCAGATGTCCGTTACTGATGATCTTCTGGATTATATGGAACTGTATCACAGTTATAAATATGTTTATAACACCAACAGCAAATATACAATTCGTATCAGTGATTACTATGATTTTGGCCAGGCTCAGATCTATGTCGATTTATTAAGAAACAGAATTTTACAGGTAGATGTCTACCTGCCGCAGGAAAATATCGAAGTAATAGAATTAATCATAGAAACATTCAGTGATTTAATAGTCAATGAAGTCCAGTTTAATCAAAGATTAAAGAAAGTTGATGAAAAATATCACCACGACTTCATTAAACTGTTTAAGAAAATAAAAAAGGATAGTTATTGTTTATGAGTAAAAGTTTTCTAAAAAGACTAGCGGTTATGATAGTCAGCGGCTTAATAATCGGTTTTGGGGTATATTTGGCAGTTATGGCTAATGTTGGGGCTGATGCCCTGACGACATTTCAGCAGGGCTTATCAAGGACACTGGGTTTAGAGCTGGCATTATGCAATTTCTTAGCTAACGCCTTTTTTACCCTTCTGATTTTCATAGCGGATAGAAAAGCTTTAAAACTACCAGATATTATCTATCCCTTTATAATCTCTTCGGGCATTAAGCTTTCCGGTTATATAGTTTTACCAGTCAGTTCAATGTTTTTGAGAGTAGTCTATTTTATTTTGGCACTGATAATTATCGGTTTAGGCATTGGGCTGGGAGTAAACAGTAAGTGTGGCAACAATCCTTATGATGGGCTGGTATTACTGATCAGTAAAAGAGTAAATAAACAATTCAAGCATGTCAGAATGCTGATGGATCTTACGGTACTGGTAATAGGAATTGTTTTAGGAGGAAGTTTTGGTATTGGAACATTTGTTTCCATGCTTTCCCAGGGGACCATTGGTCAGTTTTTTATAGAAATGCTGAGAAAAAACCGATTTTTGAATAAATTTACCGCATAATAGTTAAAAACGGGCTATAATTCTACTATTTTCCTCAAAAGTTGTTGCAATTATAAGACATTATATTTATAATCATAACGATGTATACAGGAGAGGATAATAAGTGAGTTTAAAAGCTATAGATATAGCATACAATATACTGTTGAATGCTAAAGAGGGAATGTCGTTTAAGGAGTTATGGTCTAGTATAAATAATGAATTAGGTTATGATGAAAAAATCGCATCTAGGAAAAAATCTCAGTTTTATACTAATCTGACATTGGATGGAAGATTCGTTATGTTGGAAAACAATGTCTGGAATCTTAAATCTCGTTGCAAATATCAGGAAATTGAAATTAAAGACGAAGAATACGAAGAAAGCGAAGACTACGATTACGAAGGCGAAGATGAATTCGACGACGAAGAAGAGGAAGACGAAGAAGAAAGCGAAGAGGATGAATATTAAAATAGCCCTGAGGGCTATTTTATTTTGCTTAATTCTTTTAGGGCTTCAATTAAATATTCATCGGTGGAGTTAAGATTTAAATCTTTAATCTTGTCGATAATAAGATTAATTTCGGCTGTTATATATCCCAGATTCTTTAATCCCTGAATAGCCTCATTAAGGTGAAGATTTACCGCTTCATCTTTTTTCTCTTCTTTCAACTGATACGGAGTAATCGCTTTAAAATTGAAAGAACCAGATAAATTGATGCGGTTTTCAAAATTAAGGATAAAGTCATAAGGTTTGTCGATGTCGGACAAGCATACATTTTCCATTGTTGAACGGTTAAATTTAAATGAGAACAGATAATCATCAGTCAATTCACCGTCCCGATTACGCCTTTGGGTATAGCCAGATAAAACAATGTATTCAATAAAAGGAGAAAGATTAAAGAAGCTGGCAGCCAAATAGATTGCCAGGGAAATAACTGCCTGGCTGTACTGTTTTTTTACAGTGATCTGATTAAGGTTTTTGACCAGTATTTCTCCCTTTGAAGATAGGGTCGGATACTGACTGCTGAAATTTTCAATTTCCGGCAAATCCAGGTCAATGAAAAGAACATTGTCTTCCAGCTGATATTCGATTTTGAATTCATATGGCAGCTCGATAGAGTTGATATAGTTTTCAATCAGAGCATTAATAGTCTTGCTATCGCCATCAATCACCAGTCGCAAAGAGTCTTTGAGAGAATCACCCTTGACAGAATTAAGATGATTAATGAAATCTTCCTTAGTTACAACATCATCAGCATATTTATGCAGATTGAGAATAAAGTCATTTTCTTTTTCATATTGCTGGATGATTTCTCTGCTTTCTTCATTTGGTCTGGATGTTTCGGTTTTAGTTAATGACTGCTTAGTTTCACTGCCTTTTTTATCCAGTCTTTCTCGCCATGAAAGACCGGTTTTGGGAATTGATAGATTCAGATAGGTTCCTCTTTTACCGGTGTTGAGTTTTACAGCTTTAGAACCTAAAGTCCAGCTGATACCTGATTTGGAAATGTTTATTCTAACTCCAGGCAGGATTTTAAATGATTTATAAAATCTCAGTCCCACAACAATCACCTCCAATCTAATTATATAATAAAAAAAGACCAGTTTAACTAACTAGTCTAAATTATGATAAATAAACAGCATCCTGTCTTTGCCATTTAAGTCCTTTAATACTTCATACCTGCTATCAGGAAAGTGTTCTTTAACCAGTTTTTCCAGGGTTTCTCTTTCATTAGAGCCAATTTCAAAAGCCATAAACGATTTATCTCTGATAACTTTATGGGCATTTTCAAAGACCCTGCGATAGAAGTCTAGGCCATCCTCTCCGCCAAACAGGGCCAGATGAGGCTCATAGCTGATGACGCTTTCTTCCACCTTCTGTTTATCGGGAATGTAAGGCGGATTACAGACTAGAACATCAAGTTTTATCCTGTCTTCTATTAAGGGCTTTAACATATCTCCCTGCATAAAAGTAATTTCACAATCATTGTTTTCACAGTTTTTTCTGGCCATGTCTAAAGCTTTATCAGAGATGTCGGTCGCAATCATATTAAGTCTGTTTTCTTCTTTCTTTAAAGCGATGGCAATCGCTCCAGAGCCTGTTCCGATATCAGCGATATCAATCACGGGATAATCTTTAAAGTAATAATCACAATCCGCTAAAACGTTGGCCACCAGTTCTTCAGTTTCATATCTTGGAATCAGACAATCAGGAGAAACTAAAATTTTATAACCGTAAAACTTATGATATCCCAGAATATACTGCAGCGGTTCCTGGTTTAAAAGACGCTTTAAGCCTTCCTGAAATTTCTGGCAGATGGTTTCCTCGATTTCACCTTCATAGTTAAGATATAGATCGGTATAGTTCATGTTGCACAGTTCAAGCAGCAGAATTTTAGCTGCTTCGGCTGAAATGCCAGCCTGCTGGCATTTTTTTAGCGCTTTTTGCAGCGTTTGACGATAAGAGGCCATTATTGCTCTCCGGCTATGCGAGCTTTTTGATCAGCATCAAGCAGGGCTGCAATAATATCATCTAGCTTACCTTCCATAACGCGATCCAGCTGTTGAAGAGTGAAGTTAATTCGATGGTCAGTAATACGGTTTTGAGGATAGTTATAGGTTCTGATTTTCTCACTTCTATCACCGGTTCCAACCTGACTTTTTCTTACTTCACCTTTTTCTTCTTCTTCTTTTCTTTTATACTCATCATAAACTCGAGCTGTAATAATCTTTAAAGCCTGTTCTCTGTTTTGAATCTGGCTTCTGCCATCCTGACAGTTGACAGTTATACCAGTTGGAATATGGGTGATTCGGACTGCTGAATCGGTTTTGTTAACATGCTGTCCACCAGCTCCTGAAGCACGATGGGTTTCAAAGGTTAAATCATCCATATCTATTTCATAGTCAACATCTTCCAAATCAGGCAAGACCAGAACTGTAGCTGTAGAAGTATGAATTCTACCGCTGGCTTCGGTTTTAGGGACACGCTGGACCCGGTGAACACCGCCTTCAAACTTAAGTTCACGATAAACTTCATTGCCTTTTATAAGGAAAGAAATATCACTGAAGCCACCAGCTTCACATTCAACAAAGTCGAAGGTTTGAACCTGCCAGCCTTTAGTCTCGGCATAGCGGCAGTACATACGATATAAATCACCGGCGAAAATATTACCTTCATCTCCACCTGCCGCACCCTTAATTTCAAAAATAGCATCACATTCATCATTAGGGTCTTTTTCAATTAATAGAACTTCCAGACGATCAATAAGTTCTTGTTTCTTTTCTCTCAGTTCTTCCAGCTCCATTTCAGCCATTTCCCTTAAATCATGGTCTTTGGTCAGCAATTCAGCATCTTCAATGTGTTTTAAAGTTTCAACCAGCTGATGATAGGCCTCAACTGGCTGTTGCAGCTTAGAATGCTCTTTGCTGATTCTGCCATATTCCCTGGCATCAGAAAAAGATGAGCCACTGATCAGCATCTCATTGATTTCATTGTATCTGGCTGCCATTGTTTCTAATCTAGCAAGCATTTTGTCCATAAATAATCACCTTCTAACGATGCAATTATACTATAAGAATATCAATAATCCAAATGCCAGAAAAGATAGTTCATATCCTGTTTCTTTCTGATATAGAGATAAAAAACTCTAGGTAGCGCAGTTTAATCAATGTATGGAGCTAAAGAAATCTGGTTTCCCTTTTTTAAAATGATAGTATAATATTAGTCTATGGAATTAATCATTGTTTTAGCGGTTGTGTTTTTAATTTATGCGATTTATCAAAACAAAAATGTAGGCTTAACTTTCTACACTTTTAGCAGTGAAAAAGTGAAAAAAGAAAAAAGAATCGTTCATTTATCAGATGTCCATAATGAACTGTTTGGCAAAAACAACAGTGTATTAATCGAATTGATTGAAAGTGCCGGCCCGGATTATATTTTTATTACTGGTGATTTGCTGGACTCAAGAAGAACAAAGGTAGACAGATGCTATCATCTGATTGAAAAGATTATTAAGTTTGCACCAGTCTATTTTGTAACCGGCAATCACGAATCAAGAAAACCTTTTTATCCGGATTTTAAAGCTAAGCTGATTGAGCTGGGTGTTAATGTTTTAGACAATCGCAGTCTTCAGGTTGAAGAAATAAACCTGGCGGGAATAGATGATCCGGGTTTTAAAGCCAAACCGAATGAAAAGGTCTATCGAAAAATAATTGAAGAACAGTTGAAGACAATAAAAATGGAAGCCTTTAATGTGTTACTGGCTCACCGTCCCCAGTATTTTGATATATATGCTAAATATGTTTTTGATCTGGTGTTAACAGGCCATGCCCATGGCGGGCAGATCAGACTTCCTTATGTGGGCGGTCTGTTTTCGCCCCAGCAGGGAATTCTGCCAAAATATACAGCTGGCGAATATGTACTGAATAATACGAAAATGATTGTCTCGCGAGGATTAGGCAACAGCCTGTTTCCGTTAAGAGTATTCAACAATCCTGAAGTTGTTGTTATTGACATAAAAAAACAGAATAATAAAAGATAAACTGATAATATACATCATAAATCTATACTATTGCTTAATTTATGTGCTGTGTGTTGGATGATAACCTAAAGACCTGTTATTGTCTAGAACATATTAGTTACATTACATCCAGTCTTAAGGTTAATGAACATAAAAACGGACATAAAATATGTCCATTTATTTATTGTTTAATCAGAATATTTTAAAGGGTAGCTAAGTATTTGTCTAATTCTCTTTCGCAAATGTCGTTCTTTTTAACTTTTGGCTGCAGATACTGCTGGTCTTTGAAATGAACCAGATAAGGTTTTCTGATGGTTGAAAAGCCATGGGTCAAAGGATTTTCCTCAACGACAATAAAGTCAGCTGATTTACCGACCTCTATTGAACCTGTTTCATCCTCAATTCCTAAAATTGAGGCATTAATCAGTGTTCCGGTATGAAGGGCGAAATTCCTTGACACACCAACCATTTTATGGAAGTACTCCAATTCCCGCCACATATCATAATGTGTTATGAAAGGACAGACTGAATCGGTTCCCAGACCTACAGTTATACTGTTTTCCAGGCATTTTCTAGTTCCGGCAAGTATACCTTCCAGTAAAACTTCACTGTTGTATAGAACTATTTCGCTAGCCTTTGAAACAGCGGGATCAAATTTGGCTAAAGGAATGGCTGGGGAAATAGTGCAGACTAAAACGGCGTTGCTTTTTTTGAATAATTCAATTATTTCTTCATTCATTGCTGCCCCATGTTCGATAGTATCAACACCATTTTCTAAGGCCATAACAATACCTTTAGGACTTTCGACATGAGCACAGACTTTCAAACCTAAATTGTGGGCTTTGTCACAGCAGGCCTTAACCTGCTGGCTGTTCATTCTGAGCTCTCCGGGTTCGCCCCTGACTTTAGCATCCAGTACTCCGCCGGTAATCATCAGTTTTATCCAGTCAACATTTGCTTTAGCGTTTTCTTCGATGAAATGTTCAAACTCTTCAATGCTCTTGGCTCCATAAGCGACTGACCCTTCCATATGTCCGCCCGGAATAGTAACAGCTCTATCAGAGCTTAAAACTCTGGGGCCGACAGTTCTACCGCGGTTAATTTCATCGCGTAGCTGAGAATCGAAATTACCCAGGCCCCCAACAGTTCTGACAGTAGTAGTTCCAGATAACAGCTCCGTCTTTAAAGCGTTGCGGCAGATAGCTTTTCCAACCTGCTGCAGAAATTTATTGCTCATAACAAGTTTGGCCAGTTTCGTACTGTCAGCTTCTTTTTTCTTGGGAAAGCCAGTGCCGGGAGTGTGGATATGCAGGTTTATCAGTCCAGGAATCAGAAACCTGCCCTGCAGACCTATGACATTGTTTTCCGTTGTATCTTTAGCCTCCTCTATACTGACAATAATTCCATTCTCTACTGTAAGCATCATGTTTTTTTGCAGAACCATATCTTTGGTTCCATTTAAAATATTGACATTTTTATAAATGGTTTTCATAAAATAATTATACACTTAAAATTATAAAAGTTCTTTTTGTTTTGGAATAAAGGTATTATTATATAAGGAAAAGGTGGGTAATTTTTATGTTTGGTGCAATCATCAATGCCGTACTGGTAGTACTGGGAACAGCTGTGGGAATGATTATCGGCAGATTTTTAAAAGAAGAACTGCAGAACCAGCTGGTAATAGCAATGGGTTTGTGTGTTATTTATATTGGGGTGGACGGAATGCTGGAAATGACCTCGGCTTTAAATATGCTTTTATCGATGTCAATCGGTACTCTGATGGGCAATATAATTGATCTGGATGGAATGATTGTCAGATTAGGTGAAAAAATTCAAAAGAAATTCAGCTCTAAGTCACCTATTGCCTCTGGCTTTGTAAATGCTTCACTGCTTTTCTGTGTTGGGGGCATGGCTATTGTCGGCTCAATTCAGGATGGTTTGACCTCAGATTACAGTATTCTTTTAATGAAGGGAATTATCGATGCTGTCAGTGCCATAGTTCTGGCAGCCAAGTATGGTATGGGTGTCTATTTTTCTGCCATGTTTGTACTTGTATATGAAGGCTTGCTCAGTGTGCTGGCGATGGTAGTTGCACCTGTTTTGACCAGTGAATGTATTGTTCAGCTTTCCGCCGTGGGTTCAATTGTGCTTTTGGCAGTAGGATTGAATATGCTTAATATTATTAAAGCCAAGCCAATGAATATGGTTCCAGCGATAATTCTCAGTGCTATTCTGACTATTGTCTTTGGAATATAATTTTTTGACAATTAAATAGCTATTTAATATACTTGAAATGACAAAATTACAATAAAAAATTTACATAATTTAAGTGTTAAGGAGATAAAAAAATGATCAGAGTATTTGTGGATTCAGGAAGCAGCATAAAACAGGAAGAAAAGGAAAAGTATAATGTCGAAATATTACCTTTAAAGATTTTACTGGGTGATAAGGAATACTTGGATGGTGTTGATTTGACAATGGAAGCTTTCTATCATGCCCTGATAGAAGAAAAGCAGTTTCCTAAAACCTCGCTGCCAAATATGGTTGAAGCTAAAAAGAGAGTCATGGAATATGTAAATCAGGGAGACGAGGTAATAGTCATACCTATTTCTAAAGGGATTTCTTCTACTTTCAACACTCTTTATATGCTTTTTCAAGAGGAAGAGAAGGTACATGTCATCGACTGTAAAACGGTGGTTGGCGGAATCAAGATTATTGTTGAAGAGATCAACAGACATCGCGACCAGCCGATTGAGGTAGTTTTACAGAAGATTGAAGAAATACTTCCAAAAATCAGAGTGCTGGCAATCCCGGATACACTGGAGTATCTGTACAGAGGAGGAAGATTGTCAAAGGCAGCCTATATTGCCGGCAATGTAATGCAGTTAAAACCGTTCATCGCTATTGATAATGATGATGGAGGAGTCAAAATGGTTAATAAAGTTCTGGGCCGAAAGAAAGCTCTTAAGATATTGGCTAATTATCTGGAAGAGCAGAACTGTGATACCAGTTATCCGATAATTCCTTCATATACCTATGATGAAACAAATCTTGATGAATTAATTTCATTGACCAGTGACAAATATAAAGCAGCAATGATTGAATACGATAATCTTGATCCGGCAATTGCCTGCCACTGGGGTCCGGGAGCGTTCGGCTATATCTTTGTCGCCAAATAATAAATGGAAGAAAAAATAGTATATCTGAAACAGACATACTATTTTTATTTAAATATTTTATACATAAAAATTGAAGTTTATTGAGATTCTTTTTTAAAAAGAACAACTAAACCGACAAGACCTACAGGAATAGCAAAAAACAGCATTGGGCTTAAACTCGTGTTTAACACTAGGGCAAACAGCAGTATTCCGATGCCTCTTAATTCATTTTTCATTTTCAATACCTCCAATACAAAAAAGTTTAATCTACCATTCCATTATAGAACAAAGTAAATGTTTTTTAAAGAAAGCTAAGCTTAATGATGGAAAGGGAATTAAATCGTATCGTAAAAGTAATCGAGACAATTATAAATTTAAAAAAGTGTTTCTGATTCGAAACACTTTGTTTTGATAGGCATTAATAAATTACATTCTTTCAGGAGCAGAAACACCAATTAAATCTAAAGCGTTTTTCAGGGTAATTCTGGTAGCTTCAATCAAAGCCAGACGCTGTCTGGATAACGGAAGATTGTTTTCGTCCCAAATCCTGTTAGTTGCATAGAAGGAATGGAAATACTGAGCCATTTTCTGAATGTAGTTGCAGACCTTATTCGGTGCTCTTGTTTTAGCGGCATCGGCAACAACGGAAGTAAACTGGCCAATGTGTTTCAGTAAAGCAACTTCTTTTTCACAGTTTAAAAGAGGATAGCTTTCTAATCTATGTGCGGACTGCTGTCTTAAGACAGAACAGATTCTGGCATAGGCATATTGAGCATAATAGACAGGGTTGTCATTGGTTTCGGATTTAGCCAGGTTGAAATCAAAGTCAAGATGAGTGTCAACAGCTTTACTGACAAAGAAATATCTGGCAGCATCTAAGCCAACTTCATCAACCAGCTCTCTAATGGTTATCGCATTACCGGTACGCTTGCTCATTTTAACTTCTATGCCATCTTCAACCAGTCTGACCATCTGAATCAGGTCAACTTCTAAAGCATCTTCGGGGTAGCCTAAAGCAATCAGAGCTGCCTTCATTCTGGCTATGTAGCCATGATGATCAGCTCCCCACAGGTTAACCAGTTTTTTATAACCTCTTTCAAATTTATACAGATGGTTTGCGATATCAGGCGTTAAATATGTATAAAATCCGTCTGATTTTTTTAATACTCGATCCTTGTCATCGCCATATTCGGTGCTCTTAAACCAGAAAGCGCCATCCTGCTGGTATGTAAGGCCCATAGACACCATTTTTTCCAGGGCTTTATCAACTCGGCTGCTGTCAACAATCCACTGCTCAGAAATCCATGAGTCAAACTCGCAGCCGTAATAGGCTAAGTCTTCCTTAATTCGGTTAAGCTGTCTGTTTCGGCCTTCCCATCTAAAGAATTCAAAGGCTTCCTGTTTATCGGTGTGAAGATACTTATCACCGACTTCATCAATAATCTCTTTGGTGATTTCCACAATGTCCTGGCCGTGATAGCCATCAGCAGGCAAAGTGAAATCTAAGCCATAGTACTGACGGTAACGCCCATAAATAGACTCGCCTAACATGTCAATCTGATTACCGGCATCATTGATATAGTATTCTCTTAAACAGTCATAGCCTGATGTTTTTAATAAACGACAGATGGCATCACCCCAGGCTGCTCCTCTGGCATGGCCACAATGTAATGGGCCGGTAGGATTAGCCGATACATATTCAACCAGTATTTTCAGGTTACTGCCGCTCTGATTTCTGCCATAATCTTCTTTAGCATCAATAACAGTGTTTATTATATCAGCCAAAATCTGATTTTTTATAAAGAAGTTGATAAAACCAACACCAGCCACTTCAATCTTTTCCGCAATATCACAGGTTTCATTTAATTTTTCAACCAGCATCTGGGCTGTTAAACCGGGTTTCTGCTTGACTATTTTGGTTAATTTCATAGCGATATTGGTAGAGTAATCACCATTACTGCTGTCTTTTGGTATTTCAACAGTCACAAAATCATCCTCTAATGCAATATGAAAAGTTGAAAAAACAGCTTCACGGATTTCATTTATCAAAAGTGTTTCGATTCTGTTCATGCTTTTACCTCTTTTCTATATTGTACACGAAAAATATTAACACATTTAGGGGAAATAATAAACATTTTAAAAAGCTAAACGGAAAATGGCAACATTTAACGATTATATTGAATATGATAAAATTAAATTAAGGGGGCGGATAGAAAATGGTCAGTATCAGCAGTCTGAAAACGGAAATAAGAAATGAAAAGACGATGAATTTAGATTTGCTATCAGTAAAAGAAATCATTGAAATCATGAATAGTGAAGATAGCAAAGTTATTGAAACAATAAATAAAGCCTTGCCCGAAATAGAAAACCTGATAAAAAAGACAATTGCAGTAATTGCTGAGGGAGGAAGGATTATTTATCTGGGCGCTGGAACAAGTGGAGTGATCGGTCTGATGGATGCTGTTGAATGTAAGCCGACCTTTAACTGTGACCAGGAGTTTATTGCTCTGATTGCCGGTGGAGCCAGAGCCTTTGACAGCGGCATAGGAGCGGCAGAAGATTCAAAGCAGCTGGCAGTAGAGGATTTAAAGAAAATCAATCTGTCAGAAAAGGATATTGTCATCGGCATTGCTGCCAGCGGAAGAACGCCATATGTTATTGGCGGATTGGAATATGCCAAAGAGGTAGGGGCAAAAACGGGAAGTGTCTGCTGCAATTACAATACTGAAATCTCCAAACATTCCCAAAATCCGGTGGAGGTAAATGCCGGTGCAGAAGTATTAACCGGATCTACCAGATTAAAGGCCGGGACCTGTCAGAAAATAATCCTTAATATGATCTCAACTGTCACGATGATTAAATCTGGCAAGGTTTACGGCAATCTGATGGTTGATGTTCAGGCAACCAACGAAAAACTTGTTGAAAGATGTAAGAGAATTGTAATGGAGGCAACAGGAGCTGATAGAGATGTTGCTACGGAGGCTTTAGAGAAGAGCAATTACAGCTGCAAGGTTGCTATTGTGATGATTCTGCTGGGAATCGATGAAAAAGAAGCTGCTGAAAAACTGGCTGCTTCTAAGGGCTTTATCAGAGAAGTCATTAAGATCTAGTTGAGGCAATATCTTAGTCAAAGAGATAGCAAATAAGAGCTGCCTGTATCGTCATAATTAATAAAACGCCTACGGTAAAATAAATCTTTTGGGTTTTATGCCTGAAAAAAGACATTGAAAGTAAACCGCCAAGTGAACCTCCAATAATGATTAACCCGAAAAGTGTTTTTTCTCTTATTCTTGGACCCTTTTTTATAGCGGAAAACTTATCAAAGGCAAATACCGCAAAAGTCACAATATTTATGATAAGAAAATAAATATAGAAAATCTGTTTCATATAGCGTATATTCTAACATAAAGCATAGATTTTTAGGATATAATCTTTGAAGACTAAAAGTCAAAAAAGTTTCATTGGACAAATCAGATAAACGTAAAAAAAGAGGCACGCGCCTCTTTTGTGTTTAATTATAAGGTTTTAATAATACTGTTGTATTTTTCAATATCAATATCTAAGATAATTTCACAATGATGATCTTCAAACTGGAAATCTGAATAAACATCAGTAACAGTTTTTCCATAGGTAACTTTACCTTTGGTTTCAACATAGATGCCACATTGTTCTTTAACAAATACTGATGGCTCCTTTAAATAGACAAGTGGAGCCAAGGCTCTGTTTTGCAAATCTTCAGTGACATTTAGACCAAACATTACAATTTTTACAGTTGATAGGAAGACCTGTTGAGCGCTGAAGACATCAGCATAAACATTTTTTTCCGCCACTGGCGTAACATCGCCATAGGCATCTGTTCCTCCGACAAACAAAACTTCTTCAATCTGGCTTATGAGTTTGTATCTGGTCATCAGAATGTCAGCCAGCTGAGTCAGAGGACCATTAACAATTACTGTAAATTTATCATCTTTAATTTCAGCGAGATCGACAAGCTGAATATCAGACTGTTTCTTAATCAGTGATAAAAGCTGCTGGTTATCTTTTGATTCTTCTAAACTTAACAAAACTTTCTTCATAATTAATTATCCTCGCTGTAGCATTTAATAGCTTCAATCATGTATTCAACAAATTTTTCTCTGTCCACATCCATCTGTACTGTCGCATTTGGTTTTTTTCCGGTGATGTTGTTGATATCTCCGATGGTGGCACCTTTACAGTATTCACTGGCGGTTTCTACTTCAACATACATTTCCTGTAAATCAAATATTTCTGGATGATTAAGTACCAGCACAGCACATAAATCATGAATCGGTGCTCCAGGATAACCAATTGAAACATGGAACCTATAAAAGAATTCCAGCCATTGCCAGACAATATCAGCTACAGGGTTATTGATTTTCTTTATTTCTTCGACATCCTTAGGAGTGACCAGAGCTTTTTCAGTAACATCCAATCCGGCCATCAGTATTGGCAATCCGCTTCTAAAAACAATATCGGCAGAGTCGGGATCAATTAAGATATTGAATTCAGCGGCAGCGGTCCAGTTTCCGTATTTGATGCCGCCACCCATAATAGAGATCTGCTCGATTTTTTCCTTTAAGTCTGGTCTTACCAGTAAAAGAGCCCCGACATTGGTCAACGGACCAGTAGCAACAATAGTGACTTTTTCTTCAGTTTCTTCCAGAATTTTAATCATCAGCTCAACAGCTGTCAGATCTTCCAGTTCCCTTTTTGGCATCGGTAACTCCGGTCCATCCAGACCGCTTTCCCCATGAATGTTGGTGGGTGCTTTCAGTGATTCGATAACCAGAGGTTTATCCTGTCCTTTGGCAATCGGCACATCCAAATCAATAAGTGCGCAGACACGCTGTGAGTTGAAAGCCGCTTTAGCAGCACTGCAGTTACCATTGACAGCAGTACAGGCTAAAATATTGAAATCAGAACTGGCTTTAGCGACAACCCAGGCAATGGCATCATCATGTCCCGGATCGCCGTCCAAGATTACATTAATAGGTTTTTTTATCATAACTTATCTCCAAAATATACTAATTACATTATAACAAACATTCCCCTTAAAATAAAAAAAGTCTATACTAACAGACTTCTTTTATTTTCTTTAATCTATTCCTTGATGCCGTATTTTTTATTGAATTGTTCAATACGTCCTGCAGCAGCCTGGAAACGTTGTCTACCGGTATAGAACGGGTGACAGTTTGAACAAGTGTCAACTTTAATATCTTTTTTTGTAGAGTGAGTTGAAAATTCTGTTCCGCAAGAAGCACAAGTAACAGTTATCTGATAAGTTTTTGGATGAATATCCTTTTTCATAATACAATCTCCTTTCGCCTTGGATTACCTGCGAATCCAAAGTAAGTGCTTAAATATACTAACACAGTTAATACTCTTTTTCAATACTTTAATTGTCATTTTTCTATTAAAAATAGGCAATTACTAAATGTTTTCACGATAAATATCAGCGCCTAAAGCTGATAGTTTGGCAACAATATCTTCATAACCACGATCAATATGGTAGATATCATGGATGGTAGTAGTGCCTTCAGCAATTAATCCGGCAACTACCAGAGCTGCTCCACATCTTAAGTCAGTAGCTTTAACGTTACCGCCTGTAAGTTTTGTTGGTCCGACAACGGTTGCTGAAGCTGGTCCTAAAATAATGTTGGCGCCCATTTTATTCAGTTCCTGACAGTGTTTAAACCTTTCCGAATAAATTGTTTCGGTGATTTTACTGTTGCCTATAGCCTGGGTCAATAGAGCTGTTAAGGGAGCCTGCAGGTCAGTAGCATAACCAGGAAAAGGCATAGTTTTGACATTTGTACATTCATATGGGGTATCAGTTTTGTAAATCTCAACCTGATCGAATGAGAAGGTGATATTGACACCAATTTCTTTCAGTTTAGAAAGCAGAGAATCCAGATGATAAGGGATAACGTTTTCAATAATGACATGCTCTCCCATCGCGGCTGCTAAAATGATATAGGTTCCAGCTTCAATTCTGTCGGGAATAATTTCATGGAAACAACCGTCCAGTTTTTCAACACCATCAATTACGATGGTACTTGTTCCCCCGCCTCTAATTCTGGCCCCCATTTTATTTAACAGGTTGATACAGTCAATGATTTCAGGTTCTCTGGCAGCGTTTTCTATCAGAGTTCTACCCTTGGCGTAAACCGCCGCCATCAGGATGTTGATTGTAGCTCCAACAGAAGCGAAGTCTAAGTAGATGTTGGCACCGGTCAGCTCATCAGCAGTAAGAATATAGTTGCCATTATCATATTCAATTTTAGCCCCTAAAGCTTCAAAACCCTTGATATGCAGATCAATAGGTCTAGGGCCGAGGTTGCAGCCGCCAGGCATTCTTATTACTACGTGCTTATATTTGCCTAATAAGGCTCCCATAAAATAATAAGAAGCTCTCAGTTTACTGACAGCATCAATTACCAGAGGCTTATTTTCCATATTTGTTGTGTCAATCACTATTTCATCGACATTTGGGGTAGTTACTTTGACATCCATATATTCCAGAATGTCCTTTAAACTGTTGACATCTGAGATATTTGGAATGCCTACAATCTTAACCTTTCCGTAGGCTAAAACAGCAGCCGGTATCAGTGCTACCGTCGCATTTTTAGCACCAGAAACTCTGATGGTTCCGTTAAGCAGTTTTCCTCCCTTAATCTTAATGACTTCTTCCATATTTAATCACCACAAATAGTATATAATAATTTTCAATGTGATACAATTAAATAAAGAGGTGAGGTGAATGAACGACCGAAAAAAAATAATAATGTTTGCGATAACTAACCTGCTGGCTTATATTGCCGAAGGGTTAGGCTATTGTATGCTGATATCATATTTAATTACAATAGGGTATACAGCGACACAGAGAAGCATAATGGTTTCTTTTGGAGCCTTGTTATCAATGTTTTTCCAATTTATAGTGGGATATTTATGTGACAAAAACAAGACCATCAGAAGATACGTAATTTATGGTTACATCATTTATTCAGTATTGGTGTCAGCACTATATAGCTATAATTCCTACAATTTCTATGTGCACTTTATCCTGGTGTCTCTAAATGCTGTAATGTTTAGAGTCAGTATGGGTTTGCTGGATTCGTGGGTCTTGGAAAGCGGGGAATACTGCAAAACAAACTATGGGGCTATCCGAGCTTTTGGTTCAATAGGCTGGGTGATTGGTTCCTGGCTTACAGCAATCGTTATTGATAACCTAGGATATATTTATCTTGGAGCAGCTTTTTCCTTTATAAATTTTATTTTAATTATCATAAATTTAAAAATGGATGATGCCATCAAGGAAACTCAAGAAAAAATAGAATTAAAATCAGTTGGAAAACTTTTTGAAAATAAAGGTTATGTTTACATGATTTTAGTGATGCTTAGCATTTATATGATGCAGACAGCCTTAGACTATACCATCATAAGCAAGCTGGACTCTTTAAAGGCTACAAATGCTCAGATAAGCTATTATTGGATGATAACAGGGATAATTGAATTGCCGCTATTCTTTTATGGCGGTAAAGCGGTTAAGAAGTTTGGAGCTATTCCGCTGTTAATAATATCAATCATTTCATATGGCATCAGATTCCTGCTGTATGGTTTTTCAGTAAGCGTGCCACAGGTTTTAATTATTTCTTTACTGCAACTGACCTGTTTTCCAATTATGCATGTGGTTTCAAAGCAGCTGATTGATAATGAATCACCAGCCAGTTTGAAAAGTAGCGGTCAGCAGGTTGGGCTGGCGATCTATTCTTCAGTGAGTGCTTTAATAGCTCCACTGATGACTGGAATCCTGGAAGACAGCTTTAATATTAATATTGCCTTGCATACGATAGGCTGTTTTGCCCTGTTGGCGCTGTTATTTACCTATTTTTATGTCAGAGAAAAGAAAAAACGGGGATAATTGATAAGATAAATAATATCTTGTCATTTTGTTCTTGAAAACCCTTTCAAAATATAATAAAATCATTGTAGATTGTATAAAATATTAATTTAACAAGGAGGTTTAATAATATGACAGAAGTTAAAGTTTTAGTTACCGATCCAGTAGGACTACATGCACGTCCAGCAACGGTTGCAGTAAATGCAGCTAGCAAATGCAAATGTAAAGTTACAATTTCATACAAAGGACGTTCAGTTGACATGAAGTCAATAATGGGTGTTATGTCTTTAGGTATCCCTACTCAGTCTGAAATCGTAGTTACCTGTGACGGTGAAGGTGAAGAAGATTGCATCAATACGATTGTTGAAACATTAAAGGCACAAAAAGTTATCGGATAATTAAGAAAATCAGTGGGGAAGGATACGCTTTCCCTCTTTTTGAAATTAGGAGAAATAATATGAATGTAGAAAAAAAGTATTTAAAATGGTTGAACCATCCTTATATGGATGAAGATTTAAAGCGAGAGTTGGAAAATATGACTCCAGCACAGAAAAAGGACGCTTTCTATAAGGATGCTGAATTTGGTACGGCAGGAATGCGTAATGTTCTGGGCGCTGGCACAAACAGACTGAACGTTTATACTGTCAGAAAAGCAACAGTGGGTTTCGCTAATTACCTAAACCGAAAAGGAGGCGAAGTTTCAATAGCTATTGCTTATGATAACAGATACAAATCTACCGAATTTGCGATGGAGTCAGCTAGAATTATGGCAGCAAAAGGTATTAAATCTTATGTTTACAAAACTTTAAGAACTACTCCGCAACTGAGTTTTACTGTTAGACACTTGAATTGTGATGGCGGTATTATGATTACTGCTTCGCACAACCCTAAAGAATATAACGGATATAAAGTATATGACAAAAACGGCTGTCAGCTGATTCCGGAACTGATTGAAGGAGTGATTGAAGAAATCGGTAAGCTGGGTGATGATTTCATTGAAGCGCCAAAACTGACTGCTGAGCAGGAAAAACTGATCAATTATATCGGTAAAGAAGTTGACGTTGCTTATTTAGAGAGAGTACTGAAGATTCAGTTAAATCCAGATTTACCTAAAGATAATTTCAAGGTTGTCTATACTCCTCAGCATGGCACAAGTCTGATGCCGGTTAAAGCATTATTTGATAAGGTTGGCTATGACACGGTATATGTTGAAGAGCAATGTACACCTGACCCTGCCTTCTCAAACACTTTAGTTCCAAATCCAGAAGATCCAGACGCATATATCCTGGCTCTTGAATATGCTAGAAAAGTAGACGCGGATATTGTGCTGGCTACTGACCCTGATGGAGACAGACTGGGTGTAGCAGTAAAGGATGGCAAGGATTATACTTTAATGACTGGAAATCAGACCGGTTCAGTATTAATCGAATACATCTTCTCTCAAATGCGTGAAAAAGGCCTGATGCCAGAAAATCCAGTAATGTTCAATACGGTTGTCACTTCTGATTTGGGCGAAATTATCGCTAGAGAATATGGTGTAGAAACTGAAAAAACATTAACAGGCTTTAAATATATCGGTGATAAGATTGAAGGCTACAGAATCAGTAAGGAGAAAGACTTTGTCTTTGGCTATGAAGAAAGCTATGGCTATCTGGTTAAAGAATTTGTCCGAGATAAAGATGCTAACCAGTCATGCCTGATGCTGGCGGAGTGTGCAAACTACTATAAGAAAAAAGGCTTAACTTTGCTTGATGTTTTAAAACAGCTTTATGATAAGTATGGAACCTACTTAGAGACTATCCAGTCAATCACTTTGACGGGAGCTGATGGAGCCGAAAAACTTAAGAAGTTATTAGCTGATTTAAGAGCTGATGTTCCAGCAGAACTGGGCGGATATAAAGTTGCTAAGTATCAGGATTTCAGAACAGCCAAATCTATCGAAAACGGTGTAGAAAGCGATATCGTAGGTTTTGACAGAAGTGATGTTCTAAAATACTTTATGGAAGATGGTTCTTGGATTGCGATAAGGCCTTCAGGAACTGAACCAAAGTGTAAATTCTATTACTGTATCAAAGGCGAAAACCAGAAAGATGTAGAGACTAAGAAGGATAAATACTTCAAGTCAATCGAAGAAGTCACTAAATAATGAAAATCGGGTCAAAAAAGACCCGATTTTTATGACATTCTTTTTTTATCGGAGTATAATAAACAGACAGGAGTGTGTTGGATATGATTTTGAAGAAACTGGCAATAGAGATTCTAAATATCGCTACCGAAACAGGAGCAGACTTTGCTGAGATATATTTAGAAGAAGATAGTCATGCAACTATCAGTGTTGATAATGGCAAAGTTGAAACTATTCATGACGTTTTAAGCTATGGAGCCGGAATCAGATTGTTTAATGGACTGCAAAGTGTTTATGGCTATACCAATGATCTGACAAGCAAAGGCCTAAAGAAGTTAGCCAGGGATTTAGCAGTCTCGTTTTCTGAAACAAGAAAAATAGAAGTTAAAACAATTAAAAAGGTCAGACAGAAAAAGAAAAATCAGCCCAAGATTCCCTATGAAAGTTATCCAAGAGAAAAGATTGTGGAAATGCTCAAGGAAGCCTCTAAAGTGATGAAAAACTATGATGAGTCAGTAGTCAGAACGACAGCTAATTTTGCCTATAGTAATAAGAAGGTTGAAATCTATAACACTGACGGCAGGCATCTGACGGATTATCGCAGCAGAGGGATAGCATCGTTATTAGCAGTTGCCGCAAAAGAGGGAAAAATTGAAACATTCAGAACCGCAAAAGGGGCTCAAAAAGGAATGGAATACTTCATAAAAGAAACGGATTTAAATCTAGAGGCAAAACAGGTTGCTGCTTCAGCCGTGACAATGCTTTCAGCCAAAGACTGTCCATCAGGGAAAATGCCGGTTGTTATCGGTAATGGTTTTGGTGGAGTTATCTTTCATGAAGCCTGTGGTCATTCATTAGAAGCTACGTCAGTTTCCAAAGGTCTGTCAGTTTTCTCGGGTAAAAAAGGAGAAAGGATTGCTTCAAGTATTGTCAGTGCTGTCGATGATGGTACTATTGAAGGAGCCTGGGGTTCGGGCAATATTGATGATGAGGGTAACAAGACTCGAAGAAACCTTCTAATCAAAGACGGAATTCTAAATTCATATCTGATAGATGACTTTAACAGTCGAAGGATGAACGAAAAAAGCAATGGTGCTTCCAGAAGACAGTCTTACAGATTTGAACCAACCAGCAGGATGAGCAACACCTTTATTTTACCTGGCAAGTCGACGCCAGAGGAAATTATTGCCAGCACCAGATATGGAATTTATGCCAAAAACATGGGCGGAGGAAGTGTCACTCCAGCAACAGGTGAATTTAACTTTGCGGTCAATGAGGCTTATCTGATTAAAGATGGCAAGATAATTCACCCGGTCAGGGGCGCTACCCTGATCGGTTCAGGAAAGGAAGTCCTGTTGCATGTCGATATGGTCGGAAATGATCTGAGAAGAGAACAGGGAACATGTGGCTCAAAATCAGGCTATATTCCAGCTGATGTCGGTCAGCCGACAATCAGAATAAGCGAGATTACCGTTGGCGGAACAGGAGGAAAAGTAAAAAATGGTTAAATACAGTAAATTTTTCAAAAGAGCTAAAGAAGAAAACTTTGAAGCTCTGGAGCTTATCGTTAAAAAGACTGACCGTTTCTCATTTTCTTTCTTCAATAACGAAATTGATTCATATAAAATGAGCAATTCATTTGTAATATCCGCCAGAGGTATCTATAATGGTAAAATGGGAACTGCTGAAAGCGAGAAACTCGATAAAAACACCGTAGACTACCTCATAAACCGGATCAAAGAAAATGCTCTATTATTAGATAGTGAAGATAAAACTTTTATTTTTGAAGGATCAAAATCCTACAAAAAGAAAAATGTTTTTAATAAAAAACTAGCCATTGCTACAGCGGAGGAAAAAGTTAAAGCCATTAAAAAACTGGACAGGGCCGTCAGAAGCAGCAGTGAGCTGATTAAAGATGTTTCAACTCAGTATAATGAAGAGACCCAGGATTACACAATTTTAAACTCTTATGGTTTAAAACTCCGCTCAAAAACAAACTATGCCCATGTTTATACTTCAGCAACTGCTGTTGATCAGAAAAACGAAACCAAAGCAGCGTTTATTCATCGTTTCATCAGTGACATAGCTGATTTAGATGAAAAGCGGTATGCTCAGGAAATTGCTGAAAAGACGATTGCTCAATTCGGTTCGGCGCCTTGTGCTTCTGGCAGGTATAGATGTGTGTTTTCTCCAGAAGCGACAGGATCATTATTAGCAGCCTGGCTGTCAAATATATCGGCTGAACAGGTACAGAAAAAATCATCTTTGCTGGCCGATAAACTGCAGCAGAAAGTCTGTTCAAATAAAATTACGGTTACGGAAGAACCGTTAAGGAAAAACCCGTTTTTCAGATATTTTGATGACGAGGGTGTTGCTGCCTATAACAAGGTGCTGATTAAAAAGGGTATTTTGAAAACCTATGTTTACAATCTGAAAACAGCCTATAAAGATAAAGTAGAGTCAACAGGCAATGGCTACAAGATTTCAGGAAAACTGTCAACAGAACTGGTCAATGTGTCAATAAAGCCAGGAAGATTAAGTCAACAGCAACTTATTAAAAAAGCAAGAAAGGGAATATATATCGAGAAAATAAGTGGAACGCATGCAGGATTGAATCCGCAATCAGGAAACTTTTCTCTGATTGCCAGCGGATATATGATTGAAGAAGGCCAAAAAGGTCAGCCGGTGGCACTGATTACAGTGGCCGGAAATGTTTTTGATATCTTTAATGATGTGCTTGCGGTTGGTAGAGATGTGGAATTACAAATCGATGGTTATGAAGTGCCTTCCATCTTAATTAAAGAAATAGCGGTATCAGGTAAATGATTATGATTAATGAAAAAAGACAATGGCAATTATTAAAGGAAATTGGTTTCAGCAGAGTGGGAGGTTCTAAGGAGGAAAAGCGAGCTGCTCAGATACTGAAAAAAACAATTGAGGCAACCGATAATGTGGCTTTTTTAGAAGAGTTTGAAGTTGACTGGCAGGATGTAAAGGTCGCAAGTTTGAAATCTGAAGCTAAGGAGTATGAGGTTACAGCCTACAATCAATGTGCTAATACATCGAAAGAGGGTTTGACAGCACCGTTTTACTATCTTACAGCCGATAATGGTGTCGGACTTAAAAACTGTGAAGGTAAAATAGTTCTGATCAATGATTATTTAAGAATGAAAATCTATGAAAAACTTGTTGACGCCAAAGCGGTCGGGTTTATCACGTATGATGGCGAGTTAAGAGACAGCAGGGAAAACACGGATTTGGATAACCGGGAAATAAGAGAACTGCTTAGAGAAAAGAAAAATCTGCCTGGTGTACATATGAAAATTCAGGATGCAATGGAACTGGTTCTGGAAAACCCTAACGAAATTACCATCAGCACAGTGCAGGATACCTACAAAGTAAATTCTCAAAATGTCGTTACCGAGATCAAAGGAGAAAAATGTCCTGATGAAGTAATAGTGTTTACCGCTCATTATGATTCCGTACAGTTTTCATCGGGGGTTTATGATAACGGGGCAGGAAGTGTAATTTTAATGGAACTTTTCCACTACTTTCTGGCTAACAGACCGGATAGAACGGTCAGATTTGTCTGGTGCGGTTCTGAAGAAAGAGGCTTACTGGGGTCAAAGGCTCATGTTGAAAAGCACAAAGACACCCTGAATAAGATTGTTCTGAACATCAATGTTGATGTTGCAGGTCCGGTTTTAGGAAGTGATTCAGCAGTAGTCACCGGACCGATAAGTCTGGTTCATTACATCGATTATCTGGCTAAGGAAAAAGGCTTTGAAATACTGGTTAAACAGGATATCTACTCTTCAGATAATATGCCTTTTGCCTCAAAAGGAATACCAGCAGTATCTTTTGGCAGATATGGTGAAAAAGGTCAGGCTTATATTCATAACCGTTATGATCAGCTGTTTTTTATGGATTCCAAGAATCTGTATCGTACAGCGGAATTCATCAGAAAATTTGCGGTAAGAATGATTAATAGCTATGCTTTTCCGGTTCCTCGAGAAATGCCCGAAAATATGGTTGCTAAAATTGAGGATTATTTAAAGGGAAAGCCTCAGGATTAATAAAAAGAATGATTAATCACAGATAAAGACAACAAAATCATTTCAAAAAAATGAGATTAATTGTCTTTATTTGTTATAATGTCTATGTTGAAGGAAATAAAATATGAGCAGATATAAAAAGATTTTGGGCGGTTTACTGGCAGCAGCTGTAGGTGATGCTATGGGTGCAGCCACCGAAACAAGAAACACCGAGCAGATTAAAGAAAGATTTGGTGGTTTTGTGATGGACTTTATTGCTCCGCCAGATGATGTTTTTGCCAGGGGGTTCAAAAGAGGAAGTGTCACTGACGATTTTTCCCTGGCTTACTACACTGCTATGGCGATTATAAATCATAAGGGAATAATCAACAATACGACCGCTCATGCCGCTTTGATTAACTGGTCAAAGACCCCGTATTACAGATTGGCCGGTCCAACGACCTGTTTAGCGATTAACAGAATAATGGGGAAAGAAGAACCTTATTCTAATTCTTTCAAGCCGACTTATGATAACCTGAGAGGTTCAAACGGGGGAGCAATGAAGATTGCCCCAGTTGGCTTAGCCAGTGGTGGTGATGTGGCTAAAGCGATTGAAGATGCCCTCACAATCTGTAAGCCAACTCATAACAACAGTACAGCTCTGAGTGGAGCCTGTGCGGTTGCAGCAGCGGTAGCCCAGGCGCTAAATGAAGAGGCAACAGTTGATTCAATGATTGAAGCCGGACTAAAGGGAGCGCTGGAAGGTGAAAAACATGGCCTTCAGCTGGCTAATCCTTCAGTTTATAAAAGAATTATTTTAGCAGTTAACATTGGCAGAAGGTGTCAGGATGATATCGTAAAAGCGATGAAAGAACTATCGGATATTATTGGCTGTGGCCTTTCGGCAGCAGAAGCAGTGCCGACAGCCTTTGGTCTTCTGGCGGCCAGCGCTGGAGATGTGGAAAAAGCGGTAATTGCAGCTGTTAATATTGGAAACGATACTGATACAATTGCCACCATTGTCGGAGCAATGACCGGAACATTGAATGGTTACTACAATAAGAGACAGCTGGACCTGATAAATCAGGTAAACAAATTTGACTTGGAATATATTGCAGATAAATTAACAAACCTTTATGAATAAACATATTTTGATGATTGCCGGCAGTGATATTGACAGTTTCTATCAGATAGAAGCTTTTCCTGGTGCCGGTGATGTCACGATGGCCAAGCCCTTAGGGGAAAAGGTCGGAGGCTGTGTTTTAAATGTGGCTGCTGTCAGTGCCTCTTTAGGCAGTGATGTAAAGGTGCTGGACTATCTTAAGGCGGAGGATGAAAAAACCTTATGGCTGGTTGAGGAACTGAAAAAGAAAAAGGTAGATGTTTCCAACCTGCAGTATGGTCATGATGTGGTAAATGGCCATTGCCTGATTATGCAGTGCCTTGATGAAAAGTGCATTTTCGTTATTGAACCGGTAAGACCTTTTTTTAAAGTAGATAAAAAAATGCAGGACCTGTTGGACAATTCGTCTTTTATTTACAGTCTGATGTATACTCTGACTCTTTCTTTTGAACAGCTTGACTGTTTAAGACAGGCTAAAGAAAAAGGGGCAAAACTGATTTTTGATGGTGCCAGTCAATATAGCAAGGTAGAGGAAGCCCGCATGCTGGCTACTTTGGCAGATGGACTGTTTTTAAACAAACAATCCTATCAGAGGCTATGTAATTCTTTAGGTTATGATGGTAGGGAACTTCTGGAAAATCAGATGGATTTTATTTGTGTAACTGATGGCGCCAATGGTGCAACGTGTTATACTAAAGATAGCGAGCACTGCTTCAAGGCCCTGGCTGTTGAAGTAGTAGACTCTACCGGTGCAGGAGATGCCTTTGCTGGCTGCTTCTTACATTTTTTAAACAAGGGCTATGATTATGAAAGCTGCCTAAAGCTAGCGACAGTGAATGGTGGTTATGCCTGTACGGTCAGGGGAGGAAATAGTGGAACTCTAAGTGAGCAAGAGCTATTTGAATTTGCGAGAAAGAATAATATTGAGGTGGAAAGATGAAATTAATAATTGATACAGCTAATGTAAAAGAAATTAAGAGATTGTGTGAAATCCTGAATGTCTGGGGTGTAACAACCAACCCGACAATTATTGCCAGAGAAAACAAACCGTTTGAAAAAGTGATTGCCGAAATTGATGAGGTGCTGGATAAAAAGCAGACACTTTTTGTTCAGGTAGTTTCAACGGACTATGAGTCAATGGTTGAAGAGGGAAGATACATCGCTTCTCTAAGAAAGAATATTGTCGTAAAAGTACCGGTCACAGCTGACGGCTTAAAAGCGATTAAGACTCTGCATAAAGAAGGAATTAAGATTTTGGCTACGGCTATTAATAATGCTACACAGGGTTTTGTGGCAGCATTAAACGGAGCAGAGTATTTGGCGCCATATGTTAACAGAATGAGTAATTATACTGATGGGGTTGAAGAAACAATTATTCTACAGGAAATGCTTGATGAACATGATTTAGATACGGAAATTATTGCAGCTTCATTAAAGAATACCGGTCAGGTAAAAGAGCTGATCAGAAACGGCATTGAATCAGTAACCCTGCCAGTGGATATCGCTGATTTAATGTATTTAAACCCGGCAACTGATGAAGCGATAGATGCTTTCACCAATAACTGGTATAAAGTTTATAATAAAAAGACTTTAAGATAATAATTAAAGTTTTAGCTAAATTGATTTAAAAAGAGGACAATAGCCGGCTTAATTGCTATTGTTCTTTTTTTTGGTGAACTGTTTCTTTGCTTAGGTAATTTATCCCCTGAGGACAGAAATCGTGTATGATGCTTACATCAAGTTTGAAATCATGAATTTCATGTTCTCCATTAGAAAGTTCATAGTTTTGGATATTGTAAAAAAATTGTAAATTAATAATGAACAGGTGTTTACTGCGGTTGAGAACAGGTGTATAATAAAAAATGAACAGGAGTTTATTATTATGGCGCAAGTATTGAAAGAGGAAGTCAGGGATAAAATATTAACAGCTGCAAAAGCGGAGTTTTTCAAAAAAGGATATAAGGATGCCAGCATGAGAGCTATTGCCAGAAAAAGCAAGATGACAGTTGGTAATTTATACCGTTATTTTTCTGGGAAAGAAGAACTGATTATTCAGATTGTATCTCCTCCGATGATGCTGTTAGACAGTCTGCTCAAAAAGCTGACTGATGACAAGCTGACTTTTTATTCTGAAGAATTTTATTTAAATGCAGAAAATCTGTCTAATCTGAAAGAAAAAATACATATGTTTGTCGAAGAGATGGTTGACATTTTCTACCAGTACAAAGTTGAGTTTAATATCCTGATGATGCATTCCGAAGTTAATGATGGAATAACCAAATGGTGCGCCAATTTAATTAAGTATTTCCTGATTGGCAGAGATGACATTCAGGGTTATGATCAGGAAGCGTCAACTCTGGCGCAGAGTTATGCTGTCGGTTTATTTAGCGGACTAAAGGAAATATTTGCTATCAGTGAGCTGGACACAGAAAGACTGAAAAATGTAACCATGTTATATCTGGAAAGCTGCCTTTCAATGTTTCAGTATGATATTAGAAAGAGTTTAGGTGACGGAAGTGAGTTTTATAGAGTTTAAAAATGTTTCTAAAATATACAAGATGGGCGAAGTTGAAATCAAGGCTTTAGATAATATTTCCTTTGAGATTGAAAAAGGAGAGTTTGTCTGTGTCTTAGGTGCTTCAGGAGCTGGTAAAACCACAATCCTCAATATTCTAGGTGGTATGGACAGTGCAACGAGTGGAACAATTATTGTTGATGATAAAGATATTTCGGGTGCCAATGATAAAGAACTGTGTGAATATCGTCGCTATGATATCGCCTTTGTCTTTCAGTTTTACAATCTGGTTCAAAACCTGACTGCAAAAGAAAACGTTGAACTGGCTACTCAGATTGCAGAAGATCCAATGAGTTCAAGAGAAGTGCTAAAAACTGTTGGATTATATGATCGAATGAACAATTTTCCATCCCAACTGTCAGGGGGGGAACAGCAGCGCGTGGCAATTGCCAGAGCAGTAGCTAAAAATCCTAAGCTTTTATTGTGCGATGAGCCAACCGGAGCACTGGATTATGTAACAGGCAAACAGGTTCTAAAAGTTTTACAGGACATGTGTAACAACCACGGAATGACAGTGGTTATGATTACTCATAATGCAGCTTTGGCAGATATGGCCAATAAGGTGATAAGAGTAAAAAGTGGAACAATCAGTGACATAAAAATTAATGAAAAGCCAAAGAATGTAGAGGATATTGAGTACTAATGTTTAGAAAAGACACATTTAGATTGATAAAGAAAAGTTTGAACCGATTTTTTTCGCTGGTCAGTATCGTTGCGATTGGTGTTGGTTTTATGATGGGTATGTTTTCAGCTCCAGGACTGATGCGAAACAGTGTTGATAAATATAACATCGAAACCAATCTTCATGATATTCAGCTTTTTTCTTCTTATGGTTTCTGTGATGAAGATATCGATGTGATAAAAGAAATTGATTTTATTGATGGTATCTTTGCTTCGAAAATGCAGGATGTGCTGGTTAATGTTGAAAATGAAGGCGAAAGGGTAATCCGATTAAGAGAACTGGAAAGCGATGTCAACAAGCTGGTTCTGGTTGAAGGAAGACTGCCAATGAAACCAGATGAAGCGGTATATATTGCTGGTGAGTTTTCTTTATTTGAAATAGGAGAAAAAGTAACAATCTATTTAGATGATTCGGATGTTTCTGAAGTCATCAAAAACACGGAATTTACAATTGTTGGCAAGGTAAAAAGCAGTGAATATATGTCCTTGTTTTTACCAACATCGTTATTAAAAAACCTGGATTTAAATTATGTCCTATATATTGCCAACAGCAATTTCATCAGCGATTATTATACGACAGTTTATTTATCAATCGAAAATGCTCAAAACTATCAGACAACCACTGATGAATACTTTGATTATGTAGCTGGTAAAATAGAAGATTTAGAGCTTATCACCACGAAACAGCAGGACTATTTAAAGGAGAAATTGCTGGTGGATATTGAAAATGAAATTATTGAAGGGGAAATACTGCTGCAGGAAAAAAAGGCTGAAGGCGAAAAAGAGCTTGAAGAGGCAAAAAGGCAACTGGAAGAAGTTAACCTGATGCTGATTATTGCTCAGATGGAAATAGATAATAACCTGCTGACTTTAAAAACTTCGGAAAAGAAACTGCTGGATAATGAAAAGATTGTTGACAATAATCTGAAACAGGTAAATGAGGCGATAAGGGAAATAGAAGCGGAACAGAACAAAAGCATTGATGAAATCTATAGTCAGACAACAACCTTATATCAGACTTACAAAGCTCTGGAAAGAATCGGAGAGATAGAAAATGAAACCGGAGATAACCTTTATGCTCAGATTATCGAGCAGAATAATAATCTAAGGTTGATAATTAATGAAAACAGGGTTTTGAAACAGGAGTATGAAGCGCAACTGGCTGAAGTAAATGATGAACTGGCCATTGAAACAGACCCTGAAATAATCTCAAACCTTAATTTACAGAAAACAAATCTGCAGACCAGGATTGCCGTCTGCCAGATAACAATAGAAACCTGTCAGAATATTCTGGATATCAATCAGCGAATAATTGACAATATTGGAGATAATCCCGATAGCGAGATAAGTCCAACTCAACTGGCAATGAATGAAATTGATGAAATGGCAGGGGGTTCAATTGAAACCACCTATATTCAGCTGACACAGCTAATCCAGGGTAAAAAAGACCTGGAAGCCGCAAAACAGGAAATTGCTGAAGGCAAAAAACAGATTGAAGAAGGTAAAGAGCGGCTTGATGCTGCCCAAAAGGAGCTGGACGCCAATAAAAAAGAATATCAGGATGGCCTACAGGATTATCGTGAGGGTTTAATAAAGTTTAATACAGAAATAGAGAAAGCTGAAAACGAACTTAAACTAGCTCGACAGCAGCTGAGAGAGCTGCCAGATGCCAGCTGGATGATTCTGGACCGTGATTACCATTATACAAGTATCATGTTTAAAAATACTGTTGCTCAGATGCAGTCAATCGGTTCTATTCTGCCGGTTCTATTCTATCTGGTCGCCGCTTTAATCTGCATGACTACTATGACCCGCCTGATTGATGAGCAGCGAGGACAGATTGGCATCTTCAGAGCTCTGGGGTTCAGTAAAGGTCAAATAATTGCCAAATATCTGATTTATGCTTTTCTGGCAACTGTTATCGGTTCTATTATCGGAGTGCTGACAGGTGAAATACTTTTTCCAACAATCATCTACAATACCTGGCGCATGATGTATGATTTTCCAGAATTTCTGATCTCCTATCCAATCAGAAATGTTCTGGTCTGTTTTATCAGCTTTAGCGGTTTAATGATGATTGTTTCCGGCATTGTTGTGCAAAAAAGTTTGAAAGAAGTGCCAGCTCAGCTGATGAGACCAAAAGCTCCTAAAAAAGCCAAAAAGGTTTTCCTGGAAAGAATCAGGTTTTTCTGGAACAGGCTGTCTTTCACCAGTAAAATCACCGTTAGAAATATCTTCAGATACAAAGCAAGATTCTTTATGACGGTAATCGGGGTGGCCGGATGTACCAGTCTGTTATTGCTTGGTTTTGGCATTAAGGATTCAATCAGCAATATCGTAAACATCCAATATAAAGAATTCTGGGACTACAATACCATTGTTAATCTGGAAAATGATCATAACATTGAAGAAATAATCTCGGTTTTAGAAAATGACCTGGACAATGAGTTTATTGTTCCGATTATGTCATATAATGGAAAAATATATAATACTTCGCAGGAGACAACGATAATTGTTGAAGTGTTAGATGCCAGAAGCTGTAGTAACATCTTTAATTTATATGATATAAAAACGGAAGAAAAGTTAAAACTGAATAACAAGGGAGTCATTATTTCAGAAAAATTTGCAAAAGTCAATGAATTAAAACCGGGAGACTATATTATCATTGAATCAATTAACGGCATAAAATCAGAAGTTCAGATTACTTATATCTGTAAAATGTACTTTCAGCACTATTTATATATTTCCGATAGCCTTTATCAGCAGCTGTTCGATGAAGTGATTCACTATAACAAACTGGCAATTACCAACTCTAAAGGTTTTGAAAATGTTCAAAAGAGCCTGAAAGAGGTTAAAAATGTTGCTTCGGTAACTGACTTCACCTCGTTTGTTGATCAGTTCAATGCGACCATTGAAGCTTTAGATATTATTATTGGGGCGGTTGTGGTCACTTCTGGGGCTCTGGCATTTGTGGTTCTGCTGAACCTGACTCAGGTGAATATTTCTGAAAGAACAAGAGAAATAGCAACCTTAAAAGTAATCGGCTTAAGAGACTATGAGATCTACAGCTACCTGTTTAAAGAGATTCTGATGCTGTCGGCTATAGGAGGGTTATGCGGCTTGCCTTTAGGCATGATTGAGTTGAGATTTGTAATGTCGATAATTGAAATTGATATGATCTTATTTCCAACTCAAATAAAGCCTTTAAGTTATCTTCTGGCTTATGCGATTACCTTTATTTTCACCTTTATTGTCTTGCTGTTTACCAGAAAGCCTTTAAGGAAAATAGAGATGGTTGAATCATTAAAGTCAGTCGAATAGAAAAAATTCTATTGAATGAAAAACCCCTATAACTTTTTTAGAAAATGTAGTACAATTCATAATGGAGGGTTGTCGTATGGATTTGAATAAGCTTAAGAGTTTTTATGATGGCTACGGAATGAAAAGTTATGAGATATTTGGCGCTCATCTGCAGGAAAACGGAACAATCTTTAGAGTATATGCCCCAAACGCTAAAAGTGTGAGAGTGGTTGGTGACTTCAACAACTGGAACGCCAATGAAACATTCATGTTTAAATCAGACTTAGGCTTTTGGGAAATCTTCCTGGAAAATGTTGGTGAATATGCCAGATACAAGTATGTGATAGAAGATAAAAAAGGAAAACTGGTTGAAAAGGCCGATCCTTATGGTTTCTACAATGAGTTACGGCCAGGAGTCTGTAATAAGGTAGTTTCTCTGGATTATCCCTGGAAGGATCAGCACTGGATGGCTAACAGAGACAAATGCTTTGACAAACCTATGAATATCTATGAGCTTCATCTAGGTGGATTTAAGCTTAATTCTGAGGGTAAATGGCTTACCTATTATGAGATGATTGATGTGGTAATTCCTTATGTTCTGGAAATGGGGTATACCCATATTGAAGTTCTGCCGCTCAATGAGCACTCTTTAGATGCTTCCTGGGGTTATCAGCAATACGGATACCATTCATGCACTTCCAGATATGGTTCGCCATATCAGCTGATGATGTTTATTGATGCCTGCCATCAGGCAAATATAGGTGTAATAATGGACGTTGTGCTGGTTCATTTCCTGAAGGATACTTTTGGATTGGGCCGATTTGATGGGACACCGCTTTATGAACCGAGTAATAAAAAACATAATGAAAGTCAATGGGGAACATATTATTTTGATTTTTCCAAAAACATTGTAAAAAGTTTTCTGTTAAGCAGTGTCTGCTTGTGGCTGGATAAATATCATATTGATGGCGTTAGAGTTGATGCGGTGAGCAATCTTATTTACTACCACGGAAATAAAGGGCTGGGTGAAAATAAGGAAGCCATCAGTTTTATCAAACGCTTCAATTATCACATTCATCAAAACTACCCAGGTGTCATAACCATAGCGGAAGATAGCAGTGATTATCCAAAGGTGACAGGCAATGAAGTTGAAGGCTTAGGTTTTGATTATAAATGGGATTTAGGCTGGATGAATGATACCTTGAAGTATTATGAAATGGATCCGGAATATAGAAAATATGATCATAATCTTATAAACTTCTCAATGGCTTATTTCTATTCGGAAAGATTTATCTGTCCATTTTCTCATGATGAAGTTGTCCACTCTAAAAAGACAATAGTTGATAAGATGTGGGGTAGCTATGAGGACAAATTCAGGCAGTGCAGAAATCTTATGGTCTATATGTATACTCATCCAGGCAAAAAACTAAACTTTATGGGCAATGAAATTGCGTCTTTCAGAGAGTTTGATGAGGCAAAAGAGTTAGACTGGTTTATTTTAAAATATCCAATTCACGACAGTTTTAGAAGATTATGCCGTGATTTGAACATGATCTATAAAGCTCATCCGGCTTTCTATAAATATGATTATGACCATAAGGGATTCAAATGGATTGATGCTGATAATAATCATCAGAGAATTTACAGCTATGTCAGATTCGATGACGAAAAATGTTATGTTGTAGTATTGAATATGGCACCTGTGGCTTATGAAAGCTTTGAAATAGGGGTGCCTACCTACGGTTATTTCACTGAAATCATGAATTCGGAAAAAGATATTTATGGTGGATGTAATATGTGTAACTTCAAAAAGATTCAGGCGAAAAAAGGAAAAATACACAATATGAAATATAAACTTAATATTCGCGTCGCACCATATGCGGCAATTATATTTGAGGCAAAATTACATAATGGAGGGAAAAATGTTTAATAACAAAGAGGAATTTAAAGCTCAATACTGTCAGACAGTTATTGAGAAGTATGGGCACGGGGTCGAGTATACTCGACCATCTGAGAGGTATCTGGTATTAGGCGAAATGGTCAAAGACTATGCCGCTAGAAACTGGAAGGAAGCAAAGGAAGCGGTAATCAAAAATCAGCAGAAACAATTATTCTATTTTTCAATGGAATTTCTAATCGGACGACTTCTGACAAGCAACCTGATGAATCTGGGCATCTATGACATTGTTAAGGAAGGATTAGCTGAACTGGGCTATGATATCAATGAAATCGAAGAACTGGAAACTGACGCCGGCTTAGGAAACGGTGGCTTAGGTAGACTGGCAGCCTGTTTCTTGGATTCAATTGCGACCTTGAATTTGCCAGGCCATGGCAATACTATCAGATATGAGTATGGTCTGTTCAAACAGAAAATTGAAAATGACAAACAGGTAGAAGTTCCTGATATCTGGTTAAAATATGGTAACCCCTGGGAAGTCAGAAAATCAGACAGCGCAGTAGAGGTAAAGTTTTATGGTCACGTAGAAACTTTCTGGAACCCTCAGGGAATTATGGACGTTAAACATGTTGATGCTGAAATCATTCGAGCTGTACCATATGATATGGCGATTATTGGCGCTAATAATAAGTGCGTCAATACCCTGAGATTATGGAAACCGGAAGCAAGCGATAACGCTCCTGCCGGACAGGACTTTATTCAGTATATTCAGGATGTTAATAAGATCTGCCAAAACGTTTATCCAGATGACTCAACTGAGGCGGGCCGGATGTTGAGAATCAAGCAGGAGTATTTCTTCGTTTCAGCGGGTTTACAGACGATTATTAAAGGTCATTATGAAAATTATAAAACCCTGGATAACTTACACGAAAAGGTTGTTATTCAGTTAAACGATACGCATCCAATTTTAATTATTCCTGAACTGATGAGAATAATGCTGGATGAATTCCACTATAAATGGGATCACGCCTGGAGTATTGTTACTAAAACGGTTGCTTATACCAACCACACTATCATGCAGGAGGCTTTGGAAAAATGGCCTGTCACAATGATTAACAAACTGCTCCCAAGAATATACATTCTGATTCAGGAAATCGACAACCGCTTCAGAGCAGAAGTTTATGCCAAAACGCATGATTTTGAATTGGTCAGCAGAGTAGCTATCATCAATAAGGGCATGGTTCATATGTCAAATATGGCTAATGCTACAGTCTTCTCGGTTAATGGAGTGGCAGAAATCCATTCACAGATATTAAAAGATGATGTGATGAAAGATTTCTATCGCCTATATCCTGACAAATTCAATAATAAGACCAATGGTGTTACACCTAGAAGATGGCTGTATTATTCAAATCCGGAACTGACCAACCTGCTGAGGGAAACTATAGGTGATGAATTTCTGACCGACCTGACAAAAATAGCAGATTTAAAAAACCATATCGAAGATCAGGAAGTTATAGATAAGTTTAATGCGGTTAAATTGCAAAGAAAACAGATTCTGGTTGATTATATTAAAAAGACAATGGGCATAGATGTAGATCCTCACAGTATCTTTGATGTTCAGGCTAAACGTCTGCATGCCTACAAACGCCAGATGCTGAACTGTATGAATATCATTTATCTATACCAGCAGATCAAGAGCAATCCTGATTTCACGATGCATCCGACAACTTTCCTGTTCAGTGCCAAAGCAGCACCAAGCTATGTATTCGCTAAAAAGGTTATTCAGTTAATCAATACGCTGCAGAGAATTATCAACAGTGATCCGGATGTCAATAAATTCATCAAGGTGGTATTTATTCCTAACTACAGTGTAAGTATTGCTGAAATTCTGTTAAATGCCGCTGATGTAAGTGAGCAGATTTCAACCGCAGGTAAAGAAGCAAGCGGAACCGGAAATATGAAACTGATGATGAATGGCGCAATTACCCTAGGCACACTGGATGGCGCTAATGTGGAGATAAGAGAATGTGTCGGTGATGACAATATCTTTATCTTTGGTAAAACAGTTGAGGAGTTAAGGGTATTGAGAAATACCGGATATAATGCTTTTGACTACTATCACAGCTGCCCAAGAATCAAGAAAGTAATGGATTCACTGGTAGATGGCACATGGTCTATAAACATTGAAGAATTCAAGAGCATCTTTGATGAAATCATGTATAGCAATGATGAGTTCTTCCTGCTGGCTGACTTTAAAGCCTATATTGAAACTCAAAGAAAAATTAATGAATTATACCGGAATAATAGGAATGAATTCACTAAAAAGTGTTTGGCTAACATCGCTAATAGTGCATATTTCTCATCTGATAGAACAATCAGGGACTATAACAATGACATTTGGCATTTAGAGGAGATCAAGTTTTAGATGAATGATTATTTTATCAGAGCCTATCTAGACGACTATAAGCTGATCACAATTGAAATGGATATCAGTTTCTTTGATGGTGAGTGTAATAGATTTGATTTGATAAAAAATGAATTAATAATCCCGTTAAATTTAATTAGTAAAACAAAAAAGAATGCTTATTATGAATATAAGTATTCTTTTGATGCTGATATAGTTGTTTCTCAGCCTTACGAAGTAATGGGGATAAATGGCTACAGGACTCCGCTGGTTTATCGTTATATTGTCAAAACCGAAAGATTTAATCAGCAGTATTATTATGACGACGATGATTTAGGTTCAGTAGTAATCAATGGGATAACCACTTTCAAATTATGGGCTCCAACAGCTAATAACGTCATTTTAAGCATTAACGATAAATACTTTAAAATGAACAGGAATGAGGTAAACGGCGTTTATTCTCTAGCTTTTAACGGCGATTTAACAGGCAGTCTTTACAACTACATTGTTTCAGTAAACGGCAATACCTACACAACCATTGATCCATACGGAAAAGCCAGCACCGCCAACAGCAAACAGTCGGTGGTAGCCAATCTGATTAAAGCTGAGCCAAGTGTTCGGGAAATAACTGAAGATCCGGTTATTTATGAAGTCTGTATCCGAGATTACAGTGAATCAGGCACCTTTGACGGCTTAATACCACATTTGGATTATATCAGCGAACTGGGCATCAGCCATATTCAGCTGTTGCCAGTCAATGATTTTGGCAGTGTTAACGATTATCACAAGGATATTTATTACAACTGGGGCTATGACCCGGTTCAATATCAGGCCTTAGATAACAGTTACTGTTATGATCCGACCAATCCTTTGCTGGTGATAGATGAATTTAAGAACCTGTGTGAGGCAATCCATCATAAGAAAATGAAAGTGGTTCTGGATGTTGTTTTCAATCACCACTATTATGCCTCTAGAAGCAGTTTCAACCAAATAGTTCCTTACTATTACTTTAGATATGATAAGGAAAATAAATTTTATGAAGGTTCATTCTGTGGCGCTGAATTAGATACCGGATTAAGAATGTGTCGCAAATATATAATCGATACGCTGGTATATTTTGTTAAACAATATGATGTAGATGGCTTCAGATTTGATCTGATGAGTTTCATTGATATCGAAACAATGCTGAAAATTGAAGAAAACCTGAAAAGCATCAAAGAAGATGTTATGTTATATGGCGAAGGCTGGGTTATGAAAACCGGCGAAAAACAATTAGAGATGGCCAACTACAGCAATAGCAGACTGATAAAGAATATAAGCTTCTTTAATGATGAATTCAGAGATGTTATTAAAGGTAATTCCTTCGATTACAGTGCTACCGGCTATGGTACCGGAAATATCTGGATGGCAAAAAAAGCCATTGAAGTAATGAAGGCTAAAAGATTCTTTAAGCCATCTCAGTCAATCAACTATGTTGAATGCCATGACGATATGGCCTGTTTTGATAAACTTAACCGCTGCTGCATCAACGAGACTCACAGGGAGCGGATACAAAGACAGAAGTTATTGATTTCCTGTATCCTACTGTCCCGGGGAATAAGTTTTCTGCATGCCGGTCAGGAGTTCTGCCGCAGCAAAAACGGCATACCAAACACCTATAATGCTCCAGACAGTGTCAACAAAATCAATCACAGGCAAAAAGAAGAATATTATGATGTCGTCAGATTTACCAAAAATCTGATTGAAATCAAAAAGAAATACAATTTTGGTTCAGCCAGTGTCAGCTATTCTGAAAAAGAGGGAATAATAATTGGTAAATATCAGGATTTGACCTTCATTATCAACCCTTCTCAGGACGACTTCCTCTATTCTTTCAGAGGAACAAAACAGGTTATCCTTGATGATGGGGGCAGGCAGGAGTTTATAGCTGAAAAAGAGTGGCTGGTCAAAAGAATATCGACCGTAATTTTAAGGGAGCTGTAAAATGATAAATGAAAGTTGGGACGATTTTTTAAATGAGCAGTTCAGTCAGGACTATTTTAAAAAGTTGTCCTCTTTTTTAAAACAGGAATATCTGCATAAAACCATCTATCCGCCAAAGGTAGAGGTCTTTTCGTCGTTCTATTTTACCGATCTGGATAAAGTGAAAGTGGTAATACTGGGACAGGATCCCTATCATCAGCCAAATCAGGCCTGCGGTATGGCTTTTGCGGTTAAGCCAAATGTCCCTCTGCCACCATCACTGGTGAATATCTATAAAGAAATTGAAGATGATTTAAAGGTTAAAATGTCTGACAATGGCTATCTGGTAAAATGGGCAACCCAGGGAGTAATGCTGCTCAATGCGGTATTGACAGTGGAACAGTCAAAAGCCAATTCGCATAGGGGAAAAGGCTGGGAGATTTTTACCGACAATGTTATTGCTCATTTAAACAGGCAGGATCAGCCGATGGTTTTCCTTTTGTGGGGTAATAATGCCAAAGAAAAGATGAAACTGTTGGATAATCCCAGACATCTGGTTTTAACCACCGTTCATCCGTCTCCGCTAAGTGCTCATCGAGGATTTTTGGGCTGCCGACACTTTTCTAAAGCCAATGATTTTTTAGTTAAAAACGGTTTACAGCCAATAGATTGGACAATGTAAGATGTTTGAAAATGTAGAGCAGGCAATCGACTGGATTATTAAAAGAAAAAAAAGCGAGCATCAGTTCTCGGATTTTTCTGACTATGTAAGACAGAAAAACAATCCTCAAAACAGATTGAAATGTCTTCACGTTGCCGGGACCAATGGTAAAGGCTCAACGGTTAATTACTTAAGAAGCATCTTACAGGCTGCCGGCTATAAAGTCGGAAGTTTTACGTCTCCGCATTTAATGACACATTTAGATAGAATAAGAATCAACAATGAAAATATCAGTGCAGACTACTTTTTAAGGAAGGTAAATGAAAATTACAGTCTGTGGCAGAAAATGGATTTGACAATGTTTGAAATTGACATGCTGATTTCCATCGACTACTTTCTGGATAATAAAGTCGATTATGCGGTTTATGAAGTTGGTTTAGGTGGCAGACTTGATGCCACCAATATCATTAATCCTCTGGTCAGTGTTATTACTAATATCGATTTAGAGCACACTCAGATTCTGGGAGACACAATTGCAAAGATTGCCTATGAAAAGGCAGGAATCATTAAGGAGAAGACGCCAGTGATCACTGCTGAAAAGAAAAAGGAGGCAATTGATGTTTTTAACAAAATCAGCGCTGATAAGCAAACCAGACTGATTATTACCGCTGAAGCAGAAGAAATAACGGAAGGCGGGGGCTTAGGTTTTGAATATAAAGGAAAAGAATACTTTATTCCCACAGCAGGCCTCTATCAGATAGACAATGCGGTTTTAGCTGTTGAAACAATAAGGCAGTTAAACAGTGAGAAGCTTCTGGATGTCACAGAAGAAGAGATAAAAAAAGGGCTTTTGACCAACTGGCCGGGCCGCTTTGAAATAATAAGTGAAGAACCTAAAATAATTCTTGATGGAGCTCATAATGTTAGCGGTATCGACGGACTGCTGGCGTCGCTAAACCCGAACGAAGACTATATCTTTGTCTTTTCAGCTCTGAAAGATAAAAACTACCGACTGATGCTGAAAAAACTTATCAGTAAGGGTGAGGTTATCGTCACCGAATTTGAAAGTGACCGGATGGCAGGAGCTTTAGAATTAGCTCAGGGTCAGGATGTGCTGGTCTGCCATGACTATTTACAGGCTGTCAGGTATGCGCTTACAAAAAACAAGACCCTTATTGTAACCGGTTCGCTGCACTTTGTATCTTTAGTGCGAAATAGCTTTGTTAAATAATTAATTGTGGTTTATAATGGTTATATACAGATTAACAATCTATTAATAAAAATTTTAAGAAAGGATGTTATTATGAAAACAGAAATGTTGGCAATGATTTTAGCAGGTGGAAGAGGAACCCGTCTAATGGAACTAACCGAAAAAGCCGCTAAACCGGCAGTTCATTTTGGTGGAAAGTACCGAATAATAGACTTCCCATTAAGCAACTGCGCAAACTCTAAAATTAGATATGTTGGAGTTTTAACTCAGTACGAATCAATTATTCTGAATTCGTACGTTTCTCAAGCATCGCATTGGGGACTTGATGGCAGGGATAGAGGAACGTTTGTTTTGAACCCTCGTGAAAAGGTAACCGGATTTAGCCTTTATATGGGTACAGCAGATGCTATTTACCAGAATCTTGACTTTATGGATCAGTATAACCCTGAATATGTCCTGATTTTATCAGGGGACCACATCTACAAAATGGATTATGACCATATGCTGGACTTCCATAAAGAAAACAATGCGGATCTGACAATCGCTGGATTGACCGTTACATTTGAAGAAGCAACTCGTTTTGGTATCATGAATACTAATAAAGATTATAGTATTTAAGAGTTTGAAGTAAAACCTCCGGTACCAAAAAACAACCTGGCTAGTCTGGGTATTTATATCTTCAATTTCGATGTTCTTAAAAACGCATTGATAGAAAACTGTCCTAGAAAAGATAGTGCTCATGACTTCGGTAAAAATATTATTCCTAACCTCTTAAATGAAGGCAAACGTCTGTTTGCTTATCCGTTTGCCGGTTATTGGAAAGACGTCGGAACAGTTGATTCTCTGTGGCAGGCTCATATGGACCTGCTGGCTCAAGGTGACCCGCTGAAATTGGATGATGAAAGCTGGAAAATCTATAGCGAAGATGTTCCAACCACTCCTCAGTTCATTGGACCAAATGCAACTTTAAAAGGAAGCAGCATTAACCAGGGGTGTGTTGTTGATGGTACAGTCGTCAACAGTGTCCTGTTTAGAGATGTAGTAATTGAAAAAGGAGCAGAAGTTATTAATTCAGTAATTATGCCTGAATCAGTAGTTAAAAGAGGTGCAAAAATTAAAAACTGCATTGTCGGAGAAAGACAACTAATCCTTGAAAATGAAGTTGTTGGTAGTGATGACAAAATTGAGTTATTCACTTCAAGGGAGGTAAATTAAGATGAAAGATATTTTAGGTATTGTTAATTTTGAAGATGAAAGAGTGAGAATTGAAGGATTATCTAATTTCCGCTCAATTCCAGCAATGTCTTTCTTGGGAAGATATCGCATTGTTGACTTCGTTTTAAGTAATATGGTTAATTCAGGAATGGACCATATCAAGGTTTTGGTCAGAGAAAAACCAAGATCACTGATTGAACATATTGGAATTGGCTCACATTATAACATCAACTCAAAGAGTGGCTCTTTTCAGATTCTATATTCAGATAAAAACATCACAAATAAACTATATTTTACAGATATCAATTTATTAAAGCAGTACTCATCATTTATCAAGGAGTCTAATCAGGAATATGTGGTTATCGCTCCTAGCTATATGATTTGCAGAATCAATTATCAGGATGTTGTCGAACAGCATATTAAAACCGGTGCTGATGTAACTGCGGTCTACAAACAGGTCGATGATGGTCACAAGCGTTTCATCGGATGTGAGGAATTTGACTTAATCAACAACAGAGTAGTGCTGATGAAAGTCAGTCATGGCTCTACCAGCGTTAAAAACATCTCTTTAGAAACATATGTCATGCATAAGGATTTCCTGCTGGATTTAATTGACGAAGCTACCCGCCGTTCATCTGCTTATACAATCGGAGCTTTCCTGGCGAATGATGACAACATCAAATATATCAATATTCAGGGATACAAATATGAAGGCTATTTAGCTTGCGTCAATTCTCTAGAGGAATATTATTACACGAACATAGACTTGGTTAATTATGAAAAGGCAAAAGACTTATTTGATAAGGATTGGCCAATTTACACCAAGACCAACGATTCTCCTCCTGCTCATTACACGGCAAGAGCGGAAGTTAAAAACTGCATGGTCGCAAACGGCTGTGTAGTTCAGGGGAAAATTGAAAACAGCATCCTGGGAAGAGCGGTAAAAATCAAAAAAGGAGCAGTAGTCAAAGACTCGGTAATTTTATCTAATGTAATAATTGGCGAAGGTGCAATAATTGAAAAGGCGGTTATTGACCAGGGCGCGAAAATACTGGTAAACAAAGAGATTGCCGGTGATGATGAACAGATTGGATATGTCAGAGAAGGAGACACTGTATAGCTATGAAGGGTGTATTATTTGCGGCTAGCGAAGGTTTACCTTTCATTAAGTCTGGTGGATTGGCTGACGTTATCGGCTCATTACCGCAATGCATCAATGACCATGAGTTTAAAGTTGCGGTAGTAATGCCTTTATACAAAAAAATCATGGACAATTTCGAACTTGAAGAAGTTGGCGGTTTCCATGTCCAATCCGGCTTAATTGATAAGGAAGCTTTACTATATCACACAGGCTTGAACGGAATTGATTATTATTTCATCAGACAGGACGATTATTTCAACCGTGATGGAATGTATGGATTTGTTGACGATGGCGAAAGATTTGCTTTCTACAACAAAGCCGTTTTGGAAATGCTTCCACTGTTACCATTTGAAGTAGACATTATCCATAGCCATGACTGGCATACCGGAATGATTCCAATTCTATGTAAACAGGAATATCGTGATAAGAAATATCACAAAATCAAGCATGTCTACACCATTCATAATCTGCTGTTTCAAGGTAATTATCCAAAAGAAATTACCAGATATTTCAATCTGGATTACAAATTCTACCAATACGGAGATATTAAGTTCGACGATGGTGTCAGCTTTATGAAAGCTGCTATCACCTATGCGGATAAAGTCACTACTGTAAGTGAAAGTTATGCCAAAGAAATACTGACAGAAGAATTCGGTGAAAGAATGCAGCATGTTTTAAAGAGCAGAGAAGCAGATCTGGTAGGCATTGTTAACGGCATTGACACAGAAATCTGGAATCCTAAAACTGATAAGTACATTCCGGCTAACTATAGTGTAAATGCTCTGGCAAACAAGAAAAAATGTAAGAAAGAACTGCAGAAACGCTTAGGCCTAAGAGTAGCTGACGATGTCATGCTGGTAGGAATGGTTTCAAGACTGACCTGGCAAAAGGGAGCAGCGTTACTGATTGAAAGAATGAGCCAGATAATGGGTCAGGATATTCAGCTGGTAATTCTGGGAACTGGTGACAGCTACATTGAAAACCAGTTCAAGAGAATTGAGTATGATTACCCTCATAGAGCAGTATTCTATTGCGGCTATTCTGAAGAACTGGCTCATGATGTTTATGCCGGTGTTGATCTGTTCCTGATGCCATCACTGTTTGAACCATGTGGGATTTCGCAGCTCATTTCAATGAGATATGGAACACTGCCACTGGTTAGAGAAACGGGCGGATTAAGAGATACTGTTATTCCTTATAACGAATATGATAAGACAGGAACCGGATTCTCATTTAAGAACTTCAACGGTGATGAGCTGGTTCATGTCTTGAAATATGCAATTCACACCTATTACTACAAACCGAATGATTGGAAAAAGCTGGTAAGAAGTGCGATGAAGAAGGATATCAGCTGGCAGTTTTCAGCGAAGAAGTATAAAGACTTATACAGAAAACTGGTTTAAACTGAAAAACGGATTAATTTGAAAGATGGATTCCTATTGAAATCCATCTTTTTTGTTTTAGTCAGGCTATCAAGCTTTAATTTGACAGTTCTTTATACATTTTCAGAATGTCATTTAAAACATGAGTATGAACGAAATCGCTGTTGTAAACGATGTTGGTTTCTCTGATCATCGATAAGTTTTCGATTGGCAAAGCGACAAGTCGGCTTTTTCTGACATCGTATTCACAACTGCTTTTTGGCAGAATTGAAACACCGATATCTTTTTTGACCAGATCTTTGATGGTGGAAATACTATCTACTTCCAAAACGATATTAAAGTTATCAATCGATTCATTGATGCTTCTGAGTGTGGAATCAAAAAGCTCTCTGGTGGCACTTGTCGGCAAACGCATTATCATCTTTTCTTTCTTTAGGTCATTGATGGTCACCATTGACTTATTTACCAGCTTATTGTCGTTGGATAAAACACATAGCAGATAATCAGTGTCCATCATCAGAAATCGTAGATTAGGCTTATTGATTTTTTCTTCAACTATAATCAGATCTAACTCATAATTTTCCAACATAATATAAAGATTTTTTATAACATCGGTAATAATTGTTATAGAAATGGAGTCGTTCATACTACTGTATTTACCTAAGACTTCAGCAATTCGGTTGTTTTCTGAGGTGTGAGTGATGCCGATTCTGATTCTGGTAGGCTTATTATCGCTGGCTGATAGTTCAGCCAGCAGTTTTGACTGCAAAGCTTTCATCCTTTTGCCGTATTTAATGGCAATTTTTCCTTGTTCAGTGGGTTTCACTTCGTTTTTGCTACGAATGAAGAGTTTGCAGTTGAACTGCTCCTCCAGTTGCTTGATATGAGTTGAGACAGCTGGCTGGGTAATATCCAGTCTGTTTGAAGCTTTGGTAAAGTTACCCTCTTCAGACAGTACTAGCAGTGTTTCTAATTTTGCATCTAACATAAAACTTCTCTCCTATAAAATATATTTATATATATATTAAATAATATAATTTGATTTTATGCAACATTAATAATAGAATAATGATGCACAAATTTTAGGAGTGATATTTTGATTTTTAAGGTTTTGAGTTTTTTAAAGAGCAGCCTGTTAATACAGGCGCCAGAAAACACCAGGGTTGTTATAGCTTTAGCAATCATGCTTTTAGCTGGCTTCGGTTTAACCAGAATAACCAAACTGGCGCATCTGCCTAATGTAACAGCCTATATTGTTTCAGGAGTAATAATCGGTCCCTACGGTTTTGATCTGATACCGGCAGAGTTTGTTCAGGCAACATCTTTTCTATCAGATGTGGCCTTGTCACTGATTGCTTTTGGGGCTGGACAGTTCTTTAAGATGAAAAGACTGAAAAGAGGAATCGTTCATTCGACAGTAATTGCCCTTTCAGAAACCCTGTTCAGCAGTATACTGATGTTTCTGGTCAGTTACGTTCTTTTAGGAATCAGCCTGCCGTTTTCATTGATTTTAGCTTCAATTGCCGGAACAACTGCCCCAACCAGTACCATTATGACTATCAGACAAAAAAGAGCAAAGGGTAATTTTGTCTATACTTTAATCCAGGTCATAGCGATGGATGACCTTATCAGTCTGATCAGTTTTTCTATCAGTTTATCAATTGCGGTTGGTCTGATGTTTGATGAATTTAAAGTTATAAACATCTTTATACCGGTAATGATCAATCTGGCTATTATTCTAACGGGCTGTTTATTGGGCGGACTGCTGAAAGCGCTGCTGCCGGATTATCGCAGTGAAGATAATCGTCTGATTATTGTTTTAGCAATTCTTTTGGGTTTCAGCGGCATCTGTTCTCTTGTCAATGTTTCACCTCTACTTGGGTGTATGTCAATGGGAATGGTATACATCAATATCTCCAGTGATGAAAAACTGTTTGAACAGGTCAATATTTTCAGCCCGCCTGTTCTGATGCTGTTTTTTGTACGCAGTGGTTTGAATTTTAAAATGGACGGACTCTTCAACAATTCTTTAGCAGTCGGTTCAATATCTTTAATAACGCTGGTGCTGATTTATTTTGTAGTCAGATTTATCGGCAAATATATCGGTGCCTTCATTGGCTGTAAAATTACCGGCAAAGATGAACTGACAACCAGGAATTTAGGACTGGCTCTGTTTCCTCAGGCGGGAGTTGCGATTGCCCTGGCAGCTATGGCAGCCAGATCTTTTGGCGGAAACCTGGGCCTGGCATTGGAGACAGTAGTGGTAGCGACTTCCATTCTATATGAGTTCATCGGTCCGGCGATGGCGAAATCAGCTTTAAAAAGAGCAAAAACCTATTAATAATCTTCAATTGTGAAGATTATTTTTTTAATGTTATAATTGAATTAATTAAAAAGGAGAGCTATATGAAATCAATCGGTTTTACAAACAGTAATGAAGAAATTTTTGAATATGTCATTGAAGATAATGATTTACAGGTGACTGTTCTGAATTATGGAGCAACCATCACAAAAATAATCTACAGGGGTATTGATGTTGCCTTGGGATATGAAAATGTTGAAGACTATTTTGATAATGGTGCAGCTTTTGGTATGACTGTTATGCCTAACAGTAACAGAATTAAAAACGCCGAAATAACGATTGATGATAAAAAATATCAGTTAGAAGTAAATGACAGAGTTAACAATCTGCACTCGCACACTAAAAACAGCTGTCAGAAAAAGATTTATGATGTAAAGCAGGTAGCGAAAAATAAATTGGTCTGTAATGTAAAATTAGCGCATCTGGAAGATAATTTCCCAGGAAATAGAGAGTATGAAACTGTTTTTACCATTGAAAACAATAGTCTTCATCAGTCATTCAGCTGTATTTCAGATACTAAAACACTCTTTAATCCAACGCAGCACACCTACTTCAATTTGGATGGTCATGATAGTGAAAGCATTTTAAACCATCAGCTTAAAATCAAAGCCGGCTTCTATACGCCCACGGACGAACAGCTGATACCAACCGGAGAAATACTGGCGGTCGACAGCACTGCGGTTGACTTTAGAGAGTTCAAAGCTATTGGCCAAGACATCAGAGAAGATTATCTGCCTGTTGTTTACGGTAAAGGCTATGATTTAAATTTTGTCCTTGAGGGATATAATGGAAGACTGCAGGAAGTTGCCTACCTGACAAATGGAAAAATCATGATGACCGTATCAAGTGATCAGCTGGGGCTACAGATTTATACCGGTAACTACTTAGACGGACAATTAGGAAAAGGAAACCATCCTTATCAGGAAAATGGTGGAATAGCTATGGAAACACAGCTGTTTCCGGACAGTAACCACAAGGGTCATTTCTTCAGCAGTATCATCAATGCCAACGAAAAGAAGACCTACAATGTGATATACAGGTTTAAATAAATGAAGAAAATATACAGAATTCTGACAAAATCCCCAACCCTGCTGTCGAGGTCGATAGGCTGGGTAACCAAAGATGAATATACTCATTCTTCGATCAGTTTTAACAGTACTATTCAACCAATGTATTCTGCTGGAAGAAAGTATGCCTTTAGTCTGTTTCCGGCCAGTCTGAAAGTTGAGCCTTTGACGGTCAGTTTCTATAAATATTTCAACAAGTCTAAAATGGGCATCTTCTATCTGGAAGTCAGTGATGAAGCTTATTATAAGACCAAGGAATATGTTGAAACGATGGTGGCTAAAAGACTTCCTTTTAATGCGATTGGTCTTTTGTTGTGTAAAACCAAAATTGACTATCCAAGGGAAGGCCGTTTCTTCTGTTCGGAGTTTGTTTCGACAGCTCTACAGGTAAGCGGGGAAATAGATATCCTTAAAAAGCCAAACCTGTATCGACCAGAGGATTTCACCAGAATTAAAGGAATCAGACTTCTTTATAAAGGTATCATTAAAGACGCCGTAGGCAGAGACTTTAAAGACCTTCTGCCGAAAGAAACCGATAAACAGTGAAAAAAGCTGTTCGAATGCTTATATTTCAGTCATTTGTTTGTATTGAACTTATGCTGAACATTTGCTTATATTATTAGATATAGAGATGCAGACTCAATTCAGTTTGTTGGCACATTAAATAGTCCGCAAAAAAGATGATAAGGCTAATGTGTAAAGGAGGACCAAGATGAGAACTAAGAAAAAAATACTGATTTCCGTTATCCTGACACTGGTGTGGTTATTAGCCAGTGTGGTACAGATACCAGTGATTGCTGCCGCAAAAGAAAAAGTAAAAGCTGTGGAAAATGAATATGGCAGAAAGACAGAAGAAAACTGGCAGGCAGGAAATATAATCAGAACGAACAATAAATTTACATATAATTATCAGCAGATAAAAGATTTACTGCTGAATGATGACAGTATAGCTTTTAATCCTGACACACAGACTTTTATTGTTGTGGAAATTGAAGCTACCCGCTCTGAAAACGCTGAAAGGCTTATTGAAAAAGGAATTCTTACCGAAGAGCGCTTATCGGCTGCAATGAAATTTGTATATAACAGCTCTGTTTTTATCAACGGTACAGCTTTGCCTCGAACTTCTAAGTTTTATATTTATGATGGAACTGTTCTAAGTGAGGCACTGTTTAAAAATAATTATCCTAATGCTACTGCTCCAATGGTGGATAGCAGTGTAGGCGTAAATATATTTATTATAAATAAGGGTGACACCTGCTCGGTGGTGCCAAATGCGAGAAATCTTTTTTGGGGCACCTATAATGGCGGAAATTTATTTCCTGAAGGTTCTGTGTTTACCGCCCCAAATCCTAAAAGCAGTGCTGATCTTAGCGGATATACGGAAGACAATATCTTAGATCCGCTTAGCATCCGCTTTAATTACGAATGGGAAATATATAAATGGCTGGAATTAGAAACGTGGTTTATCAGCGAAGAAACAAAAACCTCCTATTTTGCGACAGATAACTGTCCGGAAGGGCCGGCATTCAATGTCAATTATTTGATTGAATTAAGGGATGAATCTGGAAACATTTTCCCGCTTCCTTCAACGATGCAGGAAAGCTATGATAGCATACAGAACAGATTTACAATCAATAGCAACAGTACAGTAACACACACAGTAGAGCGTGACAGCGACATTTACTGGACCGAGAGCGGGATAAGAATTCCGGCTGGTTACGATTTTCGTATTACCGCCACAGAAAACAATCTGCCTATTGGCATTAATTTTTCTGCCTATGAGGATGTAAATTATAATGCAGCCTTTGACGAGCATGGTTTTTATCTTGTTATGGATGATTACAGTTCTGGCGATTTTATTGTAGAGGAATATTTCATTATTCCAACAGAAACTATTCGTGTTGAAAAGATTGTTGAAAAAACAGAAACTGATGAAGACTTCTATTTCATCGCAACAAAGTCCTATCACATAACCAAATATAATAATGATGGTTCCCCCTATGAGGCTTTTACTGATATTGTACGTCTTTTACAAAACTATCCTTACTATTTGTACAATTCTGAAACAGACGAATTAATTGGGGAGTATATGACTTCAATGCAAGGTGAATTTTCACTTAAAGCTGGTCAGTATGCTCTTTTCCCGGTTTGGAAGATACCTGATGATTTCAAAGATTACCATGACATGAGATGGTTTGATGGTTATCTGGAAATTTTCAAATACTTTGAAAGCGTTGCAACACCTTTGCCGGAAAGCTCTGTCTATACATTTGAAGAGATTACTATTCCTGCGGGATATGAAACAAGAATTGAACACATCAGTTCAGGTGTCAAAAAAGAAATTGCTGGTACCTTAGTCACAGATGTGCATAATACTGATGAGATTGTTTTCATAAATAAAATGGGGACAATAGATATTTCCTGTACTACTATCTGGGATGATGCTGATGACCTAGACAAAATCCGCCCTGAGTCGTTGACTGTCAGACTTTTAGCAGATGGCGAAGACACGGGAAAGGTAATTGTTTTAACAGCTGCCAATAACTGGACTGACATTTTTACTGAACTGATTATTTTCCAACCTGGCTCTTCAGGACAAGAGATAAATTATGAAATAGCAGATATACTGATTGAAGGATATACGTCTACAATTTCCGGAGACGCAACTCAGGGGTTTATTATAACCAACTATCATAGACCGACCACTTCTATTCCAGACACTGGAGATGATTATAATATTGCTTTATGGACAGCTTTGATGTTCTTGTCGGCAGGACTGACACTGGTGTTATTAAGACGAGAATTGAAAGTTGAATGATAAATTATATTAATATAAGTAAGCACATGTTTTTAATTATGAAAAGTTAAGATATAATTAATTATAAGAAGGTGAACGATTATGAAGAAAATATTGAAAATATTGGCAGTTATAATTATCTGTTTATTTATAATAAGCGTTAGAAAAACTGATGCTCGGGAAGCTTTTGATATCAATTTTCATAATGTCGATATTGTCGTTAATGAAGACGGTTCACTACTGGTGACAGAAACAATGTCGGTTCACTTTACCAGCAAACGTCATGGCATATACATCAATCTTACCGATGAATACTATATGGATTGGGAAATAAACGGACAGACTGTTAAAAAATATTATCGTTTTCCGGTTACCAATGTAAAGGTTTTATCCAATCATAAATATAGTACGAACTACTATAATGGCGATGTCCAGATTAAAATTGGTGATCCCGATCGCTATGCTGCTGATTATGAAACCTATAAATGGCAATACATTATTCATACCACTGATCTAGATCTGGATGGTCAGGATATGCTGTTTATGAATATCATAACGACAGGCTGGAATACCGATACCTACAGTTGTGAGTTTACCATCCATTTTCCAAAAACTTTTGCCAACAAAGACATTTATGTATCTTCGCCAGAAGGTATGATGAACGATATTGGTGTTAAAGGGCTGTTGACAGTTGAAAGAAAAGATAACACCATAATCGGTAAATACAACGGTAAGATAGCCTTCAACGAAGGTATTACCATTCAGGTACTGTTAGGACAGGATTATTTCCAGTTTCCAAACCCTAATAAATATGGCTTCATCGCTTCGATATTTGCGATAATTTTCTCAGTTTTTTATTTTATTGTCTTTTATATCTATGGCAAAGACGATCCAATTATGCCTTTAGTAGAGTATCATGCCCCTAAAGATGTTACATCAGCTGAAGTGGGAGTGATTATTGATGAAGAAGTTAATGATTCGGATATAATATCCCTGATTCTGGACTGGGGAAGAAGAGGTATTATCACAATCCTTGAAACTGATGATGATCTGATTCTGACCAAGGTTAACGAACTGGAAAGTGATGCCAAAAATTATGAAAAGATTTTGTTTAAAGGACTGTTTAAACATAGCATAAAAGGCAAAGTGGCTGTCAGCACTCTGCAGGATTCATTCTATAAGACCGTCAACAATGCCAAAGATGCGTTAAATAAATACTACGATAAGGAAAGAACAAGGCTTTCGACTTCAACTTCAATAGCTGCTCAGACTACTTGTGCGATATTCAGTTTTGTGCCGTTTCTATTTGCCTTTGTTCTGGTTGAGTGGAAAGTCAGTCATCGATTCTCATTGCTAGGTCTTGGGGTGGCTGGCAGCATAGCAATTGCTGCTGGCAGTTTCCTGTTAAATCATATACATAAAAAAAGATTTGTACTTAAATGGTGGCGCTATTTGCTGCTTGGTATATCGGCTTTTTCTCTGTACATGTTTTCAGTTTTCAGTTTAGCAATAGTATATAAGGAAGCTAAGATGAACACCTATCATCTGGTGACAATCTGCATCTTCCAGGTTCTTATTATATTCTTGACGATGTACATGCGTAAGAAGACGGAATATGGCAATGAAATGTTATCAAGAATACTTGGTTTAAGAGAATTTATAATCAATGCTGAAAAGGAAAAGCTGGAAGATCTGGTAGAAAAGAATCCATATTATTTCTACGACATTCTGCCATTTGCCTATGCTTTAGGGTTGACAAATATTTGGAATGAACATTTTAGAAATCTGACATTTGTTGAATGTGACTGGTATGACTCACCTTATGATTACTATGACAACTATCATATGATGCATTCAATGAATTCACATTTTCATACGATGCAGAGAACTATGACCTCAGCTCCTTATGACAGCAGCAGCGGAGGCGGTTCTTCATCGGGCGGTGACTTTTCTTCTGGCGGCGGTTTCGGTGGCAGCAGCGGAGGTAGCTGGTAAGTTATTAGGGGATTAATAGTCCCTTTTTTAAGCAGTTATGGTATTATATAAACTGAGGTAATATGTATGAGCGAAAAATTAAAGAGTATTTTATTAATTGTTTTAGGGAATTTCATTTTCGCAATAGCAGTAGTATATTTTGTTTTACCGTACAACATATTATCTGGCGGGGTTGCAGGTATAGGTATAATCGTAGAACAGTTGTCGGGCATAAGTGCGACAATAGTTATTGATATCCTGGTTATCTCAACCTTTATTTTGGGATATTTAGTTTTAGGAAAAGAATTCGCGCTTAAAACCTTTATCAGTTCAATTGTCTATCCTATTTTTATAACTGTCTTAAGTTATTTCCCTTACCATATTGAAGCTGATCCGTATATGATTGTCATCTATGGCGGTATCTTAACAGGTATAGGATTATCATTGGTTTTAAGAGAAGATGCTTCAACCGGAGGGATGGATGTGCCCTCAATTATCATGCACAGATATACCGGCATGCCACTTCATATAGCATTCTTTATTGTCGACTCCATAACAGCACTGGTTGGAGTATTGGTTTTCAGTATTCAGGATGTAATGGTAGGTATAGTCTTTGTCTATCTGTATAATTCAGTAATCAATAAGATGATGGTGCCAAAAACCGACAGAGCAGTATCGATATTCATAATTTCAGAAAAGAAAGATGAAATCAACGAGTACATACATACCAAACTGGATAGAGGAACAACACTGGTTCCGGTTAAAGGTGGATACACCGATGAAAACAGAGAAGCTATTATGACGGTTGTTTCAAAACAGCAGTATCATAATTTAGAAAAAGTTATTGAAAAAATTGATAAATTTGCATTTGTGGTGGTTTCAGATGCGAAAGAAATTAAAGGTGAAGGTTTCACCTATGATATAAGAGTTTAATTTGACAAGATTGTCAAATTGCGTTAGCATTTGCTTTTAGGAGAGAATTTATGATTGTCTTAGAGAATGTTTCAAAGATCTATAAAAATGGAACGAAGGCCTTAAATGATTTTTCTTTGGAGATAGAGGATGGAGAATTTGTTTATGTTATTGGAGAAACAGGTTCTGGAAAAAGTACGCTTATCAAACTGTTAAACGGTGAAGAGATTCCTACCAAGGGAAGAGTTCTGGTTAATGGAATAAATGTGGGACGCTTACGTTTCGGAAAAGTTCCCCTGTATCGTCGCAAAATCGGGGTTGTTTTTCAGGACTATCAATTACTGAAAAAGAAAACAACCTTTGATAATATCGCCTTTGCTTTGGAGGTTATCAATAAACCGAAAAATGAAGTTCGTGCCCGGGTCAAAGAGGTGCTGGAAATAATTGGGATGTCCAATGAGTTCAACAGTTATCCGACCCAGCTTTCTGGTGGTCAGCAGCAGAGGGTGGTTATTGGCAGAGCTATAGCAAATAAACCGGCTATTCTGATCTGTGATGAGCCGACCGGAAACCTGGATCCAAGACACTCAAAAGAGATTATTGAGCTGTTGGAGAAAATAAATAAGTCAGGAACAACTATTATTGTTGTCACTCATGACGATGTTCTAGTTGATACTTATAGAAAAAGAACAATTCTTTTAGACAATGGCAGTATCATCTCAGATAATCCTGAGGGAGGTTACAGCCATGTTTAGAAGAATAGGACGCGCTTTTAAAGAAGCCTGGTGGGGGATAAGACATCATTTTGCGATGGTTTCCTCTACGGCAATTACCATCACCATTACCTTAGTAATACTTAGCGTTTTAATTCTGCTGATTGCCAATGTCAATCAGATTACCCATGATGTTGAGGAAGAAATTCAGATTTTTGTCAAAATAGACAAAGATGTTGAAGAGAAAGATATTGAGGCTCTTAAAAGCAGGGTAAGCAAAATTGCCGGAGTTGCCGATGTTGTCTACTCAGATGCCGATTCGGAACTTAGTTACTTTATCGAACACTACGGTGAGGCTGGCGAGATTTTCGAAATCTATCGCAAGGATAACCCGCTGTCACGCGCTTTTATCATTTCTGTTTCAACAGGCTATTCAATTTCGGAAGTTTCTAAACAGATTGAAATAATTGAGGGTATTGCTGAAGTAAACTTCGGTGGCGCTACAATTGAAGGGTTCGTTAATCTGTTAAACGGCATTAGAGAAGTGGGTTCAATTTTTATCCTCTTTCTGGCAACCCTGGCAATTGTTTTAATTCATAACACTATCAAGATTACTATCGATTCTAGAAAAGAAGAGATAGGAATTATGAGGCTGGTAGGAGCAACAAACAGCTATATCAGAGTTCCGCTTGTTTTAGAAGGAATTTTCATCGGTATTATGGGTTCAATAATACCTTGTTTACTAACCATTTTTGGTTATAGGTTTCTTTATGAAAAAATGAACGGTCAACTGGTATCTGGTATTTTAAAGCTGATTGATGTGTTCCCGTTTACTTTGTATGTCAGTGGGATTGTCCTGGCAGTTGGAGTTCTTGTCGGCTGGATCGGATCTTGGCTGTCAGCTTCCTACTCGTTGAGGTGGAAACGATGAAAATGTTAAAAAAGATTTTTAAATTAGTATTAGTGACATTATGCATACTGATTTCTTTCAGTACTTTTCAGGTTGAAAAAAGTATTTTAGCTGATGATGAGGATTTTGAGAACAACTATGAATACTATTGTCAGCTATGCTCAACCCAGACTCAATTGACTGATGAAGAAAAACAGATCTGCATTCGCTTTAGAAACTATGAACAGCAAAAGCAGGATGAACTGAAGGCATTGCTGGATGAGGCAACCAGCAATCTGAACAGTTTAAAAGCCAATATTATTTCTGAAGGTAAGAAAATCCAGCAATTTAACAATAAAATTGCTTCACTGGAAAAAGAAATTAAGGCAATCCAGAACACAATAGCAATCCTGGAAAAAAACATTGAGGAACTTAATATTCAGATTGAAGAGAGAAAGATTAAAATAGAAAATCTTAATAATCAGATTAAAGACAGAATGGCAGCATCGCAGTCCAATGTCAGAACCAATTCCTATATTAGATTTATTATGGGTGCTGACAGTTTTATTGATTTACTGCGCAGAATAAGTGCCATAGCTGAAATCAGTGATTATGATATGCTTAAGATTGAAGAAATGCAGAAAGAAAAGGAACTGCTGCAGATTGATGTCGATAATATGGAAACGCAGAAAAATAATCTGTTTGTTCAGCAGACATCTTTAGAAAGTCAGAAAGGCGGTTTAGAGAAACTTAGAGCTGCCGCTATTGAACTTGTGGAAGAGTTCCAAAGAAGAGAAGCGGAATTCCAGGCGCAGATGGATGCTTTAGAAAAGGATTATTCGGAACTGGAACAGAGAATTGATGCCATCAATGCCGCAATCAATGATCTCTATCCTTCTGATGGTTTTGCCCCATTCTTTAAAAACACCTCATTCTGGGTTTCAGCAGGCTGTTTCTATTATCCTAGCGGTGGCTTCCATGCTGCGATAGATGCGGCAGTAGGAATCGGTACAGCCTTATATCCGGTAGGAAACGGTGTTGTAGTTGATGCCCGCGGCGGCTGTGCCTATAATGGCGGTTACTATGGCAACACCTGTAACTGGGGAAGAGGTAACTATATCTTCCTTCTGGTATTGATTGGTAACGAATATTACTTTATTCAGTATGACCATTTGAAAGACATCTATGTCAGTATTGGTGACATTGTTTATCAGAAAAAGACCTTGATTGGCACAACCGGAAACAGCGGTAGTTCTTCAGGCCCACATCTGCATTTTGCGATTACTTTTCTGGGTACGACATCTACTACCAATGTCAATAAGATTCTTAATGATTTTAAACGCTATAACAATACCTTTGGATTGTCATACCATATCAGCAATTCCTGCACTAACAAAGGATGGGCGGCCCCATGCTTTGTCAATCCGACTGATATCTACGGATATCGCTATGGCAGGTACTATTGGGTAGGTAGCTAAGGTGCATCTTGTTGCACCTTTTTTATTGTGATAAAATATTTAATGGTGATTATATGAGAAAATTATTAAAAGGTTCATTTGTAGTATTACTGGCTACTCTATTATGTTCGATATCTTTCCTAGGCGGTCTGTTTTTTGGAAAATACACCGGTGCAACAACGTTAGATAAAAAATTTGCTGCTTTACAGGCGGTGCATGAAATAATGTTAACGGATTTTTATTTTGGTCAGAACACTGATGAATACAGCCAGCAGCTGATTGATGATGCTATTTATGGCATGGTCAGCGCTCAGGGCGATATTCATTCGGAGTATCTGAGTGCCAGTGAACTGGCTTCCTTTACCGGGTCTTTAGAATCTTCATTTGTTGGCATTGGGGTAACCTATACTGTTGTTGACGATCAGATTCTGGTGATCAGCGTTATTCGTTCTTCTCCTGCTGAAGCCAGTGGAGTATTGGCTGGCGATATTATCATTGCGGTTGATGGAGAAAGTATTGAATCAATAGGTGTCGATAATATTGCTGACAGAATCAAGGGAAAAGTTGGGACAGAAGTTGTAATAACAGTTTTAAGAGGAACAGAAACACTGGATATTTCAATCATCAGAAACACTATTTCTAATACTGTCTTTTCGGAAGTCGTTGATGGTGTCGGAATTCTTACCTTAACTTCTTTTTCTGATGGAACAGGAAAAGAGATGAAAAACCATCTGGAATATTTTAAAGAACATGATGTCACAAGAATTATCATCGATTTAAGGGATAATGGCGGTGGCTATGCTTCTACTTTAAATACAATTGCCTCTTACTTTTTAGATAAGGGCGATATTGTTATGCGAGAATTTGACCGCGAAGGAAAAGAGATTATAGATACAGCTGTCGGTGGTGATAAGTACTATTATGATAAGATTATTATTCTGACAAACGGCAATTCAGCGAGCTGTTCAGAAGTGTTCACTTTAGCGATGAAGGAAAACTGCAACGCGATTGTTGTTGGTGAGACAACTTATGGAAAAGGGGTTGCTCAGGTTACCAGAATGCTGCTGGATGGAAGTGCCATCAAATATACTGATTTAATCTGGAAAAGCGGTAATGGTGTTTATGTGGGTGGAGTTGGAATAACTCCTGATTATGAAGTTAAACTGCACGATGTACTATACATGAATTATCTGACTGTCGAAGAAGGTGTTTTCTATACCTATGACAGCGTTTCTCCGGCTGTAGCCCAGATGCAGTCGATGCTGGATTTTTTGGGCTATGAGGTAGATAGAGTAGATGGCTATTTCTCACAAAAAACAAAGGATGCCTTAATCTCTTTTCAGAAAGACATGCAGCTGGAAGTCACTGGTGCCTTGGACGAAACAGTTGCCAGTGCCTTAAACAGTTCGGTTGTCAGAAGCTGGAAGCTGGAAACTGAAAAGTATGACACTCAGATGAATTATGCGTTAGATTTAATCAAACAATAGAAGACAGAGGTTCAGCAAAGACTGAACCTTTAGTTTGTCAAAATTATAAAAGATATCAGACAGCATAGTTGTTTCCGATTGCTGAGGATAGTGAAAATATAAGTCCTGAATAGTGTATAATAGGCATATGAAAAAATTTCAGCTGGTAAGCAGTTATACTCCTAAAGGAGACCAGCCTAAAGCGATAGAGCAGCTGGTTGCTGGTTTAAAAGAGAATAAAAAGTACCAGGTTCTGTTGGGAGCAACAGGAACCGGTAAGACTTTTACTGTGGCAAATGTAATTGAAAAAGTTAACAAACCCACTTTGGTGTTTGTTCATAATAAAACCTTAGCCGGACAGCTGTATTCAGAATTGAAGGAGCTGTTTCCGCATAATCATGTCGAATACTTTGTTTCCAACTTTGACTATTATCAGCCGGAAGCCTATCTGCCAAAAACAGATACCTATATTGAAAAAAATTCAATGATTAATGAAGAGCTGGATATGCTACGCCTGGCGGCTTATAATTCGGTTCTGGAACACAGAGATACAATAATAGTAGCTTCTGTAGCCTGCATTTATGCTGCAAGTGATCCTAAGCAGTATAAAGACCTTTTTTTCACTATTAAAACCAGCCAGAAAATAAAGAGGAAAGAGCTGCTGATGATGCTGGTAGATAGACAGTACAGCCGTAATGACATCGAACAGAAAAGAGGAACCTTCAGGGTTAGAGGTGATGTGATAGATGTGAGTCTGGGTCATACGGACAATTATTTTTTAAGAATTGAGTTATTTGATGATGAAATTGACAGAATCAGTGAAATAGACAGCATAACCAATAAAACCCTGGAATATTACACGGTTTATAATATTTTTCCGGCTACCGGTTACGCTAAGAGTAAGGAAGATGTGCTTAAAGCCTGTGACAATATAGAAGTAGAATTGAAAGAAAGGTTGCAGTATTTCGAAAATGAAGGGAAACTGTTAGAAAAAGAGAGACTGGGGCAAAGGTGCACCTATGATTTAGAGGCCTTGAGAGAATTTGGTGTCTGTCCGGGAATTGAAAACTATTCCCGTCATCTGGAGTTTAGAAAACCAGGCTCCAAACCCTGGACCCTGTTTGATTATTTTGGTGATGATTTTCTGATGATTATTGATGAATCACATGTTTCAATTCCCCAGGTCAGGGGGATGTATAACGGTGATCGCAGCAGAAAAGAAACCCTGGTCAATTTTGGCTTTCGACTGCCTAGTGCTTTAGATAACCGACCTTTAAAGTTCGATGAGTTTGAAAAGGCCATAAAGCAGGTAATCTGTGTCAGCGCTACTCCTGGCGACTATGAACTTGATAAAACAGACAATCAGGTAGTCGAACAGATTATTCGCCCAACCGGACTATTAGATCCAGAAGTGGAAGTGCGTCCTTCGAAAGGGCAGATAGATGATCTGGCATATGAAATTGATTTAAGAATTGAAAAAGCAGAGCGAGTTTTAGTTACTACTTTAACAGTTAGAATGGCGGAGGAACTCACCAAATACCTGCAGAACAGAATGTACAGAGTGGCTTATCTGCATCATGAGACCAAAACTCTGGAGCGAACGGAGATTATTCGGGATTTAAGAAAAGGCAAATATGATGTTTTAGTTGGCATTAACCTGCTTAGAGAAGGTCTGGATATTCCAGAGGTGTCGCTGGTAGCAATAATCGATGCCGATAAGGAAGGCTTTTTAAGAAGCGAAAGAAGTCTGATTCAGACTATTGGACGGGCAGCCAGAAACAGCAACGGCAAGGTTATTATGTACGGAGACAATATAACCGGTTCAATGAGCAGGGCGATAGATGAAACCAATCGCCGTCGAAAGATTCAGAAAAAGTTCAATGAAGAAAACGGTATAATTCCGACAACCATTAAAAAAGAAATCCGAGAGCCAATCCGCTCAAAAGAAACGCACGAGATGGCGCTCAGATATATGAGCAAAAAGGTTAAAAAACAGTCAAAGGCGGAAATAGAGCAGCTGCTGATCAGGCTGGACAGAGAGATGAGAGAGGCAGCCAGAATTCTGGACTTTGAAAGAGCGGCTCAGCTAAGAGATATGATTTTAGAAATCAAAGGAGATTTAGGGTGAAAAAGTTAATATTAGCGAGCAGGTCGCCTAGAAGAAAAGAACTGCTGGGGTTGCTGGGATATGATTTTGATGTTATTGTTTCCGATGTAAGCGAAAGTGTTAACGAAGATTTGTCACCTGTAGAACTGGTAAAGACCCTGGCTTATCAGAAGGCAATAGCTGTTTTTGAAAAGCATTCCCATGATGTGGTTTTAGGCTGTGACACGATAGTGGTGGTAGATGACGAAATCCTGGGGAAACCAAAAAATCAGGGTCAGGCTAAAGAGATGATGCTGAAAATGAAAAACCGGGAACATCAGGTTATCACCGGAGTGGCTATCCTATCGGAAGAGAAAAAGATAGTTTTCTCCAATACTTCAGTAGTTCATTTTAATGATATTGCCGAAAAAGAGATTGACGAGTACATTAAAACACCAGAGCCTTACGATAAGGCTGGAGGATATGCGATTCAGGGCTGGGCAGCCCGATATATTTCAGCCATTGAAGGCAATTTCTATACCATTATGGGACTGCCGCTTGATCAGGTTTTTGAAAATCTGAATAAGCTTCTGTAGTGTTTTTAAAAGAGAAAAAACTATCCTGAAACGATAGTTTTTTATTGACAGAGCAAGGGGAGATGGTATAATAAGTTTAACAATTGAACAATTGTTCAAATGAGGAGAGCTATTTATGAAGAAAAGTTATAGAATTGAAGTAGATTGTGCTGCCTGCGCTTTGAAGATGGAAACTGCAGCTAAAAAAACCTGCGGGGTAAAAGATGCTACTGTCAACTTCATGACTCAAAAGCTGATTGTCGATTTTGAAGATGATGTAAAAAAAGAAGAAGTCATGCAGGAAATTTTAACCAACTGTAGAAAAGTAAACCGAGATTGTGAGATTTTTCTGTAAATGAATAAAAAACAAAAGAAAATGCTGACCAGAATCATCCTGTCAGCTGTTTTGTTCAGCATTATGAAGTTATTGAAAATTGAAAGCGTTCTGGGTTCGGTAATCTATCTGATTCCCTATTTTCTGATTGGCTATGATGTTCTTATCGGAGCCTTTAAAGGATTAATAGCAAAAGTCCCCTTTGATGAGAACTTTCTGATGGCTATTGCGACTGTCGGAGCCATTTTCCTAAGTGATTTTAATGAGGCCATTGCGGTTATGCTGTTTTATCAGATTGGTGAGCTGTTTCAGAGTTATGCCATAGGAAAAAGTAGAAAAAGCATTACAGCTCTGATGGATATCAGGCCGGATTATGCCAATATTGAACAGAATGGCGCGTTTATAAAGGTTGACCCTTATGAAGTTGAAGTTGGAACCATCATTACGATTTTACCAGGTGAAAAGGTACCGCTTGATGGTATTATCGTGGAAGGTCGTTCAGTTCTGGATATAGCTGCTCTGACCGGAGAATCAGTGCCGAAAGAAATAGATGTTGCTGATGAAGTCCTGTCAGGCAGTGTCAATATTTCCGGATTATTGAAGGTTCAGACAACCAAGGAGTTTGAGCAGTCAACAGCCAGCCGAATTCTGAATTTAGTGGAAAATGCCAGCAACCTGAAAAGTAAGAGCGAAAACTTTATCAGCAGATTTGCCAGAGTCTATACTCCTATTGTTGTCTACAGTGCTTTAGCTTTAGCCAGTGTGATTCCTTTGATTAATCTGTTGACCAATAGTCCGGTTGAACTGTCAAAATGGATTTATCGAGCCTTAACTTTTCTGGTTATCTCCTGCCCCTGTGCGCTGGTTATTTCAATACCTTTAAGTTTTTTTGCCGGCATTGGAGCTGCCAGCAGTCAGGGGATTCTGATTAAAGGGTCCAACTACCTGGAAACACTGGCCAAGGTAAAAATGCTGATGCTGGATAAAACAGGGACACTGACCAAAGGGGTTTTTGCGGTTAATGCTATTCATCATAGTGAAGATGACGATAACCTTGTAATGCTGGCTGCCTATGGTGAATATTATTCAAATCATCCGATTGCCAGAGGTATATTAGAGCACTATGGCAAAGAAATTGATGAAGGGAGAATCAGTGAGGTTAAGGAAATCGCCGGCAAAGGAATTGTCTGCAGATATCAGGGAAAACAGCTGGCTGTCGGTAATGAAAAGCTGATGCAGCAGTTGATGATAGATTATCAAAGCTGCCAGAGTGTCGGAACCATTGTTCATGTCAGTCTGGAAAATGAATATCTGGGTCATCTGGTAATTAGCGATGTACTTAAAGAGAATACAGCAGCTGCGATAGAACAGCTTAAAATAATAGGTGTCAAAGAAATCTATATGCTGACCGGTGACAACGAGAAGGTTGCTAAAGATGTAGCGGAAAGAGTAAAAATCGAAAACTATCATTATCAGCTGCTTCCTGACGATAAGCTGGAAATAATTAAAAGGATAATTAAAGAAAAAGCCGAAAATCAGAAACTGGCTTTTGTTGGTGACGGCATCAATGATGCTCCGGCCTTATCGATTGCTGATGTCGGTATTGCGATGGGGGCTTTGGGAACGGATGCAGCCATTGAAGCGGCTGATGTGGTTTTAATGGATGATGATTTACTTAAACTGGTCAAAGCAATTAAGATTAGTAAAACAACATTAGGGATTGTCTATCAGAACATTATCTTTGCCATAACCGTTAAAGTCGGCAGTCTGATTTTAGGTGCCTTTGGCCATGCTGACATGTGGCTGGCAATTTTTGCTGATGTTGGTGTAATGGTTATTGCGGTATTAAATGCGATGAGAATAATGTTTTTAAAAAACTCATAGAAAGGGATTATAAAATGATTAATAAAAAGATAAAAGAAAGGATGCTGTATGATTTGGCTGAACTTTTCAAACTGTTTGGTGATTCCACCAGAATAAGAATCCTTTATGCCCTTTATGAAAAAGAACTTTCAGTAAGTGAAATAGCTGAAAATTTAACAATGACTGTCTCTGCTGTTTCTCATCAGCTTAGGATTCTAAAGCATGGAAAGCTTGTCAGGTCTCAAAGAGAGGGCAAACAGATTTATTATTCGCTTGCAGATGATCATGTAAAGACTATCATTGCGATGGGAAGGGAACATATTGAAGAATAGCGTCGGCTATTCTTTTTTGTGACATTTTGAGCGTTATTATCTTATAATGATAAGGGAAACGGGGGGATTATAAATGCCTAGTGTTTTAGCACATTGTCTATGTGGAGAAGATGCTGTAAGCAGCTGCAATAGCCTGATTCTTAAAAAGATGGTTCGAGGAAATGAAGATATTTTTTGTTTAGGTTGCCAGGGTCCTGATCCCTTCATGTTCTATCATCATTTTCCCTTTCAAAGCAGAGACCGAATTGAAGCTGTCAGAAAATGCTCTTCCTTAATTCATAAAAACAGGATTAATGATTTTTTTGCAGCTTTGCTGAATTATGCCAGAGAAGAAGAGGATGAACAGCTGTTTGTTTATATTGCTGGATTTTTAGCACATCATGCTTTAGACAGTATTGCTCATCCCTATGTTTTTTATCAGACTGGTTCAGTCTATAAAAACACTATCAGATTACATCAGATATTGGAGAACCAGATTGATTTAGCGATACTGAAACTAAAGAAAATAAAGCCTGAAAACTATCGGGCTGACAGAAAGATAGTTAAGCTCAAAGATTCAGTGCTGAAAATAGCTGAAATGATGGTGCATAGTATCAGAGAGATTTTTAATCATGAGGTAGCAGCTGAAGAGGTAAAAGAAAGCTATGATGATATGGCCAGGATTGAAAAGGTTTTGACAGATCCTAAAGGAAATAAACTCAAATTATTTAAAATCCTTGAAAGACTGACTAAAAAACCCAATCCTGCTGTCAGCATGATGCTGCCTTCAAAGTATGATGAAAAGCTGGATGCAATGAACAATAGCCGGAAGTTGTGGCATAGTCCCTGTGACATGAATGAAGAAAGTCAGGAAACCTTTAAGGAGCTCTATGATAAAGCGGTCAGACAGACAAAGGAAGTATTTGATCTGCTGGGCAGATATATAAAAAAAGAAGTTGATGTGCAGCCAATATTAGAAATTGTCGCTAATCGTAACTATGACAGTGGCAGAAATGATGGTTTGCCAATGAAATACTTCAGGATGGACCTGGGTATCGGAAATTATAAAATCAGATCAATGGAGTTTGATGACCTGCAGCAGGTTTGTGATATTTATCAGAAAGCCAGAGATTTTATGCGAGAAACCGGCAACACTGAGCAGTGGAAGGATGATCATCCAGCTGTTGACTTAATAAAAAAGGACATTGAAAATAAAACGGGCTATGTAATTGAGCTGGATGATGAAATAGTAGGAGTGTTCGCCTTAATTTTAGGTGAGGATGTAACCTATAAATATATTGAAGGAAAGTGGCTCAATAATTTTCCTTATGGAACAATTCATCGGATTGCCTCAAAGCAAAAAGTTAAAGGGATACTCAGGGCGGCAGTAAGTTATGGTAGCAGATATACCAATAACATTAGAATTGATACCCATAAAGATAATAAAGTGATGCAGCATTTACTGGAAAAACTGCAGTTTAGAAAATGCGGAATCATCTATCTTTTAAACGGGGATCCCCGTATTGCCTATCAGCTGGAAGTCGGATAAAAGGGGAAAGAATGAGTGAATTTATTTTAAATATCGTTCATCGTCCGGAAATGGTGCCTGAATATTCAGCGACCATTACCGGTCATGGGCATAAGGAAAATCTGACAAACGAATCTCTGCTGCAGGAAAGTCTGGAGATCTTTAAAACGCAGCAGCAATGTGCTCATAAAAATGGTCTTAAAACAACCATACAGATGACTTACTCAAGTCTGTTCAACGATGAGGCCATAGCAATAGCCAGACATGATCATCAGGTATACGGTGATGAAATTGCACTTACACTACTTGGTTTACCATGCCAGCAGTTCCGTGAAAAGTATCAGACCAGGGATTTCTGTATCTGGATGTTTTCCAGGGAAGACAAGATGGCAATCATAGATGATGTTTTTGATAAATTCTATCAGAAATTCGGTTTTTATCCTCAGTCAACAGGTTCATATTATCTGGATGCTTTTACGATTAATTATATTAAAACGAAATATCCAATGGTTAAATGTGCCATAGCCACCTGCTGGGAAGAGGGACCGAAGGCTTATCACACCTGTAATAACAGCTGGTATACTTTTATGGATGGCGGACCATGGGCGCCATGGATTCCTTCTAAGCAAAATACCCATGCTCCAGCCGCCAGTAAGGAAGAAGACAGTGGAATTGTGGCTATTCCCCATCTTTCCCGAGACCTTTTAGCCTGTTACGATGGCAATGGTTCAAACTTTGGAACTCATCCGCAAAACATTCTGCGGGGGATGATTTATGACAGTAAAACCTGGGAGTTCCCTTATTTTTACAATCTCGTTGATCAGTATCGTTATCTGGAAAAGTTTAACAATGGTTACAGCTACAACATGATGTTTGTCGGACCGGGCTGGATGAATAAGAAGGGGCGCTGGGAACAACCATATGAATTACTGTTAAAGGCCTATAATGATGCCTGCAAATATTATGGTGATCTGAAAAAAGAAGGCCAGCTAATTGATATGACGATGAGTGAGTTTGCGGATTATTATCGGGCTAGAAAAACCTATCATGAACCTGAGTGTGCTTTGTGGCGCGATATTCTCTATGGCAGCAGCAAGCAGCTGTTCTGGTACTGTGATCCGTTTATGAGAGTCTGTGTCAATATGGACCAGGGGGGGAGCTATCGTTGACTTAAGACCATATGTTGCTAAAGTTGAGCAGGAAGTCGGCATTGGAAGCAAGAACATTCATGATGCTTCCTATCCTTTTATAATTCAGGAAAAATATCGGGCGGGTTATTTTACTCATTATGCAGGTGAAGGAACTTTAAGAAGTGCCAAGGTTTCTTATAAGGGTGAAGAAGCAGATCTGGCTCTCTGCCGCAGTAAAGCCAGGTTTTCTCAAAAGGAAAGGGAAAGAATTCTGACACTGGAGCCAGTAGAAATTGAATTCTCTGATCTAAGTTTTAAAATTCAGACTGTTATTTCCTTTGAAGAGAATACAGGTGTCATAAAGACAGAAAGAAAGGTTTATGACCTGAGCAACCCTGATGCCGTTATTACAATTGATGAATATCTGGTTGGCTGTTACGGCACAACAGAATATACCCAGGATATGTCAGAACTTGCCCTGAGTGTCGATGATGAAAAGATAGATTATGAATATAAATGTCGAGAAATCAAAAAAGCAGAAGCCAAAAAGGTCAAATGTAAACTTCCGCCAATTGAAACAGTTGTTTCAATGAGTTGCCAGGCAGAAAGCTATGAAGGTTATATTAAAGAGGGATATGCCTTCAGTCCAATGTTTACTTTAGGCTATCGTACAAAAGTAAAAAATAATCAGGAGGTAGAAACATGGCTCAAGCTAGAAAAGCTGACTTAAATTACCGCTGTCCCCAGTGTTTTATGCGCGATATTGATATGGATATGTTTTATGACCCTGAAAAAAAAGAATATTATTGTCTGCGCTGCCAGTTTCACGGTGATGAGAAAACAGTGCTGGAAAAAAATGAAGAAATCAGGCTGAAATACGGTTATATGTATAGAAGATTCAGTATGGAAGAATTTGAGGACTTTTCCCATGATTAAGGGCTCTGACATGTCCAGGGTTCTGGAGATTGAACAGGCTGGAGGCTGTTATTATCAGGATGGCATAAAAAAAGATCCTTTATTAATCTTAAAGGAGAATGGCTTTAATTTAATCAGATTAAGGCTATGGAATGACCCGAAAGATAAGTTTGGAAATCCCTATGGAGCTGGAAATTGTGATTTAGAGTGTGTAAAAGTATTAGCTAAACGATGTAAGAAGTACGGATTAAAATGGCTTTTGGATTTTCACTATTCTGATTTCTGGGCTGACCCAGGGAAACAGACAATGCCCAAAGCCTGGAACAGTTATGATTTGGACCAGCTGAAAAAAGCAGTATATGATTTTACTTTCGAAACCTTGCAGGAGCTGAAAAAAGAGAATCTGTCACCTGATATTGCAGCAATTGGCAATGAGATTACCAATGGTCTTTTATGGCCGCTGGGGAAAGCGGATTATTTTGATAATCTGGTCAGCCTGGTAAATGAAGGATTAAAAGCCTGCAGTGAAGCTGCGCCAGAAACTAAAACGATGATTCATCTGGATAATGGCGGGAACAATCAGCTGTATGTAAAGTGGTTTGACAGTTATTTTTCTAAAGGGGGACGGAATTTTGATTATATTGGGTTAAGCTATTATATGTTCTGGCACGGAACATTGGATGATTTAGAGAATAACCTGCACGATTTGGCCAGAAGATATGGTAAAGAGATGATTGTTGCGGAGACTTCCTATGGCTTTACTATGGAAGATTATCAAGAGTATGAAAAAATAAAAGAAAGAAAAGGTATGGCTCTAAATTCGAAACTGATAGAAAACCTGCCTTTTGAAATAAGTGAGGAAGGACAATGTCAATACATTGAAGCTTTAATGAAGACAATTGAATCAATCGAGAAATGTAAAGGATTTATCTACTGGGGTGGCGAATGTATTCCGGTTGAAGGTTGTGGCTGGGCTACAGCTGAAGCATTGGAATATATTGAAGAAAAAGGACCGGGCGGCAATGAGTGGACCAACCAGGCGCTGTTTGATTATGGCGGAAATGTTTTACCGGCAGTAAAGAAGATTAAGAATTTATAGCCAATAGAAGAAGAAATCTTTGTCAGCAAAGATTTTTATTTTTCAAAGAAAAAAATGTAATCGTTTACATTTTCTGTTGCTTTACTAAAAACAATGGTTTATAATTGATAACGGTGAGATAAAAAAATAATTATCTTACGTATTTTTTCGAAGGGAGAAAACAATGAAAAAATTTTTAATTATCGCTCTTACAGCATTTATGTTATTAGGTTTTGTCGGTTGTAAAGATAAACCGAAAGATGAAGTATATAGCATTACTGTATGGGTAAGTGAATCTGAAGGCGTTAAAGAGTTAACTGAACAGCAGATTGCTAGATTCTGTGAAGAAAACGGGATTACTCTTAACTTTACAGTTGAAGGTATTTCTGAAGCTGATTCAGCTACATTGATGATTACATCAGTTGAAGATGGCGCAGATATCTTCAGTTTCTCACAAGACCAGTTATCACGTCTGGTACAGGCAGGCGCTTTACAGGTATTAGGTGAAGCTGCCAGCGATCAGGTTAGAGAATTAAATGATGAAGTTTCTATTAAAGCCGCTACTGTTAATGGTCAGTTATATTGCTATCCGTTAACAAGTGACAACGGATACTTTATGTACTATGACAAGAGTGTTGTTAAAGAAGAACACTTAGATTCATTAGAAGATATCATTGCTGACTGCGAAGCAGCAGGCAGAATGTTCTCTATGGAATTAGAAACAAGCGCATGGTACAATGCATCATTCTTCTTTGCTGCCGGTGCAGTAAGTGAATGGGTAACTGACGAGTCAGGCGCATTCGTTTCTGTTAATGACACATTCAATTCAGAAGCAGGAATTATTGCTTTAAAAGGTATGCAGAAGTTATTAAAATCTTCAGTTTATAACTCATCTTCAAACGCTGCTGACTTCTCAGCTGCAATTCCAAGTGCTGTATTAATTTCTGGTACATGGGCAGTTAGTGATGTTAAAGCTGCATTAGGTGACAATTTTGGTGCAACAGATCTACCTTCATTTACAGTTGATGGAAAATCTTACCATTTAGGTTCATTCTCTGGAAACAAATTAATGGGTGTTAAGCCTCAGACTGATGCAAAGAAAGCTGCATTATTACAGAAACTGGCTTTATACTTAACAAATGAACAATGTCAGACTGAAAGATTTGAGTTAAAAGGATGGGGTCCATCTAACTTGGCTGCTCAGCAATTAGAAAGTGTTAAATCAGACATCGCTTTAGCAGCATTAAATGCACAAAATGCTTACGCAACTCCACAAGGCCAGATTCATGGTTCATGGTGGAATATCGCATTAGCATATGCGACAAGTGCAAAAACAGCTACTACTGATGCAGAATTACAGGCTGCTTTAGATGCTTACAAACAGGCTATCGATGGATTGTTTGCTTTAGATACAAGCGGATTAATCTTTGTCGGTGCTTGGAATGGCTGGAACAATACTGATGATGCTATGAGAATGGTTAAAGAAAACGAAACATTCACCATCACAGTAACAGTTCCTGAATCTGATTACATGGGCGGAAGAATTGTAACTCCAGGATCATGGGATAATGACAAAGGCGTTACAGCTGTAACTGTTGGTGCAGATTTAATTCAGCCAGCTGATCCAGCTACTAACCCAGACAACAACATTATCTTCTTGGCTGCTGGAACTTATGAAGTAAGTTACAATGCAACTACTGGCGAAATCTCTATCGTCAAAAAATAATTAATAAATATTAATTGTATTCAAAGCAGGTTGGGGTTATTTTTCCAACCTGCTTGTTTATTATTTATGGGAGGTTTGTATGACTGAATACAAAGGAAAACATATGAATCTTTTTAAGGACCTGAGTGATTTAGATTATCTCAGATTGAATAAGCTGCAGGCACTGATTTACGACCTGTTCAAGGCAATCAGAGCAATTCCTAAATGGTTCTTAAATATATTCGTATCAGTAGTAAAATATATCAGGAAATTTTTTACCTATATCAAAGAGGAATTTGTTGATATATACACGACATTTATCTACGGTGACTGGAAAACCAGGATTTCATTCTTTGTGATGGGATTTGGCTCAATTGCCAGAGGACAGGTGCTGAGAGGTCTGTTATTTTTAATTTTTGAAGTTGTGTTTATTGTCTATATGTGTTTTGGAGGATTACACTGGTTATCAAAATTCAGAACACTTGGTGACACCTATGCAACAACAGTTTATGATCCAGACCTTGATACCTATGTCAGAGTAGATGGTGATGATTCGTTCAAAATCATGTTATACAGTTTGCTGACAATTATCTTCATTATTTCCTTTATCTGGACCTGGAGAATTAATGTCAGGCAAAACAGAATCATGGAAGATATTCTCAAATCAGGCAAGAAAATAAGAACCCCTAAAGAGGATATGCAATCATTGTTAGATGATCAGTTCCATAAAACGCTGCTGGCAGTTCCGCTTACCGGAATTATGGCTTTCACAGTGTTCCCGATAATCTTCATGATATTGGTAGCCTTCACAAATTACGACGCTGCTCATGATGGCTATTCAAATCTGTTTACCTGGGTTGGAATGACTAACTTTAATGCCCTGTTCAGTATGAATGTCGGTTCGGATAACCTATCGTTTGCCTTTGGGGAAATCTTATCATGGACATTGATCTGGGCTTTCTTTGCGACCTTCACAAACTATTTCTTAGGAATGTTTGTGGCTATTATGATCAACAAAAAAGGAATAAAGTTAAAGAAACTGTGGCGTGGTATTTTAGTATTGACCAGTGCTGTTCCACAGTTTGTTTCTTTGCTTTATATTTCTAAAATGTTTGCCAATAACGGTCTGGCAAACGGACTGTTAATGGAACTTGGTTTTATCAAGGATATTTCTCAGCTGATCAGATTCTGGGGAGTTACAGATATTGCCAGAGCTATGGTTATTATTGTCAACGTCTGGATTGGGATTCCATATGCGATGCTGATTTGTACCGGCATCTTAATGAATATACCTAAGGATTTATATGAATCATCTCAGATAGACGGGGCATCAGTTTTCCAGCAATATACCAGGATCACATTGCCTTATATGCTGTTTGTTACGGGACCTTATTTATTAACCAGCTTTATTGGCAACATCAATAACTTCAACGTCATCTATCTGCTGACTGGCGGCGGGCCAGGTAACCCGGCACTGTTAACAAGCGGTGGTGGAGCAGGCGATACAGATTTATTGATCACCTGGCTATTTAACCTGACAACAGGTGCAGAAAGTAAATATTATCTGGCTGCAGTTATAGGTATTATGATTTTCGTAGTCGTATCATCAATTTCGGTTGTTGTTTATAACATAATGCCTTCAACTAGAAATGAGGAGGATTATTCATAATGACAAAGAAACATATGGGTCAAAAACTTAAGAATAGATTATCAAATGGATTTATCTATGCAATTCTTATTGTTGTTTCAGTTATCTGGTTATTTCCATTTTTCTGTCTAGTATGTGAATCATTCAGATGTGAGTCATCTCATCAGGTTGGCTACATTTTACCAAGGCAATGGGGATTTGATAACTATATCAATTTATTTACAAAAACAGCATTCTTAACCTGGTATAAAAACACTTTCATTATTGCAGTCTTTGTTTCTGTAATTCAAACTCTGATGGTACTGACAATGAGTTACACTTTATCAAGATTACGATTCAAGGGAAGAAAAGGCTTGATGAACATTATGCTTGTTTTAGGAATGTTCCCTGGATTTATCACGATGATTGTTTTATACAAGATTTTAAGCGGCATGGGGCTAACTGGAGCCAATTCTGTTCCTGGATTAATTCTGGTTTATACAGCTAGCAGTGCAATGGGCTATTATGTATCTAAAGGATTCTTTGATACCGTATCTCGTTCACTGGATGAGGCAGCAAGAATTGATGGAGCAACCCGCTTTCAGGTACTGACCAAGATTATTATGCCTCTATCAAAACCAATCATTATCTATACAATCTTAACTGCCTTCATGGGCCCTTGGGGTGACTTTATGTTTGCGAAATATATCGCTCATAATACAACCAGTGGAATGAACGTAGCGGTTGGTTTACAGAATCTTATTTCTACACCATCGTCATTGACAGCGAACTATACCATGTTCTGTGCTGGTGGTGTACTGGTAGCGGTACCTATTACAATACTATTTATGTCATTGCAGAGATACTATGTTGAAGGTGTAACCGGCGGAGCGGTGAAAGGATAAAAATTATGGCAAGAGTAAAATTAACGAATGTAAAGAAAATTTATGATAATAAAGTAGTGGCAGTTCAGGATTTCAATCTTGATATTGCCGATAAAGAGTTTGTGGTGTTTGTAGGGCCGTCAGGATGCGGAAAATCCACTACCTTAAGAATGGTAGCCGGATTGGAAGAAATCTCTGAAGGCACTATAGAAATTGATGATGTTGTAGTCAATGACTTACAGCCAAAAGACAGAGATATTTCGATGGTTTTCCAGAACTATGCGTTATATCCTCACTTAACAGTATTTGAAAATATTGCTTTTCCGCTCAGACTCAGAAAAGTTCCTCAGGAGGAAGTCTTTGAGAAAGTGGCTGAAGCAGCTGAAATCCTAGGCATTACTGAGTATTTAAACAGAAAGCCAAGAGCATTATCTGGTGGACAGAGACAGCGTGTAGCAATCGGTAGAGCAATGGTCCGTCATCCAAAGGTTTTCCTGATGGACGAACCATTAAGTAACCTGGATGCTAAACTACGTAACCAGATGCGTGCTGAAATCATTTTACTGAGAAAAAGGATTGATACAACATTCATTTATGTTACCCATGACCAGACAGAAGCTATGACTTTAGGTGACAGAATCGTCATCATGAAGGACGGCTATATTATGCAGGTCGGTACTCCTGATGAAGTGTTTGATCATCCAGACAACCTGTTTGTAGCTGAATTTATTGGAGCTCCAAAAATGAATACCTTCAAAGCAGATTTAGTTTTTGAAGATGGTGAATATTATGTAAAGGCATTTGGTGCCAAGATTTTAGTTGATGGCGAAAAAGGCGAGCAGTTAAAGAAACAGCAGACTAAACCGCAGGAGATTATTCTAGGTGTCAGACCTGAACATATTGTTTTGGCTAAGGAAAATGAAGGAATTAAATGTACAGTCAGAGTTAATGAAATGATGGGTTCTGAAATACACCTTCATACAGTAACAGATGATGAAACTAATCTTATTGTCAGAGTTCCAACAATCGGCTTAACCCAAAAACAGAGAAACGATCTTCAGGCAGGACATGTGTTCAACATTACTTTCCAGGGAAAGGTAATGCATCTCTTTGATGTAGAAACGGAAAACAATTTATTAAAATAAATCTTTACAATTAACCTATAATGAAAGAAGCGAAAAAAATCGCTTCTTTTATTCCGGGTTATGTTCTGATGCCGATATCGTTGCAGAAAAGCTGCTTTTCTTGCGTCTAGGTTTTAGTTATTGTTATAATTTTTTAAGGAAAGATGTTAGGGGATATTTTAATGATAGAGAGAATATTAGAAAAAGTTGCTAAAGAATTTAAAATGATAGAAAAAGAGAATAAGGAGTTTAGGTTTCTACAATTAAATGGAATGAATTTTAACAACAGCAGTTACTATGCTGAAGGTTTAGGCAATATCGGGATTATGAAAGTAACTGATGATAAAGGGATAATGGAAATGGCTGGTCTGATTATCAATCCTTTTGAGTTGGATGGACCGCTATTATCTTATGATCATATTAAAATGATGGGCAATAATATCTTATACCTGGAACCCTTTAATACCACCATTGGCAATAGTTTTGATTGTTCCGGTATAGCGAATATAGCTGAAAAATATGCTGAAGTTATTGAAAATAATCCCCAGAAAATTCACTGGTATGAAGATTTAAGAATGGCAGGGACAATTTTTAAGAAATCCAATAAAAGTGCAGCGATTGAAGAAATGATTGATGAATATTACAATGAATACTTAAAGGCATTATTGAAATGTGAGAAGTGTGACATCAGGCTGAAAAAAGAAAAGGCAGCTATATATTCAGCTGGACTAATTGAAAACGGAGGGCCGGCAACAGACCCATTTTTGGAGGCCTTTGGCAAAGAAAAAACCAGAGATTTTTTCAGGCAATTATTATTCGGAGCCTAAAAAAAGACTTGAGAAAGTCTTTTTTACTGTAAGATAACGCTTGTCTGAGGACCTATTGTTAGATTAGTTCCTTCAAGTATGGCTTTTGACTGGCCGATGTAATCACATATTTCAGATATCTGCAGTTCAGGATACTGACTTAAATCAATGACTTTTTCCTGGGTTCCGGTATTGTGAATCAGATAGGTTGTTTCACCATTATAGGTAATGATGAACCCTCCGACAAAGGTGCCGACGAAGTTGATCTTATCATAGTCACCTCGAGCAATTTGCGGATATTTGTTTCTTAAATCTATCAGTTTACGATAGTAGTGAAACAGACTGTCTTTGTCTTTTAAATGGGAAGCGACAGTGCCGTTGGTCTGTTTTTGGCTATCATAGGTAGTTCCAACCGGATCTTTAACGGTATCGTTGTCACCCCATAGCATCGCTAGACGTCTGTTGGCATCAGTGTTAGCGCCTCCTCTGGTTCCCTTCATTCCGATTTCTTCGCCGTAGTAGATAAATGGTGAACCAGAACATAAGATATAAAGATTAGCAGCCATATGACTGAATTTATTAGCCATCATCAGATAGCCAGCACTTCTATCCATATCATGGTTGGAAATAAAAGGGATGTACATGGCATCAGGGTTAAGATTTTTGATTTTATCCAAATAAGAATCAACGTAGGCAGTAAAGACATTACAGTTTCCACCTTTGGCTGCGATCGCAATTGCTCCTTCAGTCTGAGATGTCTGAAAGTTGAAGCAGTTTAACTCTTCAATGTACTGCAGAGTTTCAATATCATTACTCCAGACTTCGCCGACAACATAGATGTCAGGTTTAATTTCTCTTAATTTGCCCATAAACCAGTTCCAGAATTCGACTGAAGCCGTATTGTCTCTAAAATAGATATATTTGGCAGCATCAAATCTGAAACCATCAATTCCCAGATCCAGATAGTATTTGGCAATCTTTAAGATTTCATCCTTAACAAGCTCGTTATCAAAGTTTAGCTCTGGCATAACATTAGAAAAATTACACTCATAGAAGTGGTCAGTTGATGGTATGGCATTATATACTCGGCCATTGACCTTGGTATCTTTGGTTACATAGGTATAGAAATCATAATAGATATTATAGGTATTATTTGCTTGATGAGTAGCCACAAAATTTCTAAACCAGTCGTGTTCAGAAGAGGTATGGTTGATCACCAGGTCCAGAATAATTTTCACATTTCTTTGGTGACACAATTCAATCAGCTCTATTAAATCATCTTTAGTGCCAAACTGCGGGTCAATCTGATAATAGTCGATGGTATCGTATTTGTGATAACTGTTAGATAGAAAGATTGGTGAAAGCCAGATTCCCTGAACCCCTAAAGAGGAGGTGGAATTGGCATTGCCGTCATTCAGATAATCAAAGCGGTTGATGATACCACGCAAGTCACCGATGCCATCATTGTTGGAATCAGAAAACGAGCCTACAAAGATCTGGTAGAAAACCCGGTAATTATCATCAATGGTATCTTTTGTTTTGGCAGTGCAGCCAAATAATAAGGAAGTCAGTAATATCATAATCAATACTCTTCTTTTCATTTTAATCTCCTTGTTCACTGATAGTTAAACTTGCGTCGTCAATTTTGCCCCAGGCACCACTGCCGGCACCGGAGCATTTGACATATATTCCGACTTCAATAGTTGAAACCCCATCATATTCAATATTTATGATGTTAGCTGTCTGCCAGCTGTTGTAGACGGTAATAGTCAATGACTCTCTATATTTAACCTCACCATCTATCTTAACATAAGCGTAGATGTTTGTGTTTCCTCCATCGCCACCCATAATGGAAATAGAGAAGTCATAGCAGCCTTTTCTTAAGGGTGTGACGGTTTGCTGCAGCGAAAACTCTATGGAGTCAGGGGCTTTGGACCAGAAATGGAAATGCTTGGTTCCGCTTAAGGAGTCAGATACTTTTTCTTCAACATACAGCTGGTCAGCACGACCGTTATGGTCTATCTGCCAGCCGGATGGTACTGCCGTTTTATGCCGGTCCTCTTCAAAAGAAGGATTTAACAGATAATTCTTTTTGACAATGCTTATATGACAGAAGGCAGTAAGGTCATCAGCAACACCGCAAATAGTATATTTCCCCGGTTTTGAGGTGTCTAGCAGTTTTATCTGTTCATATTGCCAGATGACATCGATTTCCCTTCGGGAATTATCATTCATAATAGCATTAACCTTATCAGGCAGAATGATGGCAGAATTCAGGTCAAAACTTAAATGTAGATCTTCAATGGTATCAGCAGCCAGAGCAATTTCATTACCGGTTCTGACTAGCTGAAAGACCTTTAAAGACTCTAGTGGCTTTCCGCTACTGTCAAACAGCGCCTGATTATCTACCGCACAGCCACCGTAATATCTGCCGGCATCATCGGGGTCATAATCGGCAGCATAGGAAGAAGCCCAGCCAGAACCATATTTTTCCCACAGAAAGCTGTTTTGCTGATAGCTCTGCTGACCGACGGAAATCCAGGTTCCCTCCCAGTAACAGATGCCAATACCGTTAACAGTTTTATTAGCAATAGTGTCAATGATGTCAACTATGGCATTTACCTGTCCCTGCAGAGAGTAGGGGTAGTTTTTGGTTACATAACTGCTTTCTGTAATGGTATTGCCGCTAAAGTCACTATCCTCAGCAGTATAGGGATAGGAAGTTTCCATGACCATAACCTGTTTATTATATTTTGTAGCAATCTCTGAAAGAATGGCTGCCAGATTATCCAGACTGCCATGCCAGAAAGGGTAATAACTGCTGGCAAAGACATCATAGTCTAAATCATAGTAATCCAGTTTTTTAGCATAATCCTGATAACTGCTGCTATTTTCCGGATTGGTAAAATGAACAGCAATCAGAGCTTCAGGGAAGATTTCTCTGACAGCTTTGGCTCCAGAACTCATCAGATGGTAAATGATGTTTTTCCAAATGCTTTCGCCAGTCATCGCTCCATTGGTTTCGTTTCCCAGCTGCACCATTCCGACATCAATACCGGCCTGCCTAAGTCTGATCAGGCAGTCTTTGGTATATAAATATAAGGCCTGACTCTTATCTTCGATATTCATATTTTCCCAGGCTTTTGGAGTCTGCTGCTTGCCAGGATCAGCCCAGAAGTCAGAGTAATGAAAATTGACAATGAGTTTCAGCCCGTATTTGCTGGCTCTTTTACCGATTTCAATGGCATTGCTGAGATCACAGTTTCCTCCGCCATAACCATTACCGTTTTCATCAAAAGGGTCATTCCAGATTCTTACTCGAATATAGTTGATGCCGCTTTGTGCTAAGACTTTGTAGACATCAGCTTCCTTTCCCTGATAGTCATAATACTTAACTCCGCTGTTTTCCAGGGATATGACACAGGAAGCATCCATACCCATAATAAAATCTTCTGCTAGATTATCAACCTTTTTTACATAGATATCTTCAGAAGAAACTACTAAATCGATCTTTTCTTTTTTTAGCATCCGGCAGCCGGATAAACATGAAAAAAGCAGACAGACTGTCAGAAAAATCAGTAAATACCGCTTGTTCATAGTGCTTCCTCCAGAAAGAAAAGTATTGACAATACTATTTTACATCATTTTGGTTTATAAATAATATTTTAGTAAATATTGTGCTAAAATAGGTGTTGAAAATATGAGGTTAAGTTATGAGTGTTGAGCGCAGTGCAGGTATTTTATTACCCATCTCTTCTTTGCCGTCAAATTATGGTATTGGTACCTTGGGTGAAGAAGCTTACAATTTTGTTGATTTTCTGGAAAAATGCAAGATGAAATATTGGCAGATTCTGCCAATTGGCCCTACTAGCTATGGAGATTCTCCTTATCAGAGTTTTTCCAGTTGTGCCTGTAACCCTTACTTTATTGACTTGGATGTTTTAGTACAGGAAGGACTTCTGGAAAAAGAAGATTTAAAGGATTTAAAAGAGTTTAATCCTGCTTATGTAGAATACTGGTATATCTATGAAACAAGATTTGATATTCTAAGAAAAGCTTATCAGAGGGGTTTCAAAAAGGATGCTAAGCAGTTTAAAAAATACTATCAGAATAATAAGAGCTGGCTAGAAGATTATGGTTTATACATGGCAGTAAAAAATTATTTTGGAATGGTTTCCTGGTTAGATTGGCCTGATGAAGGTATTCGTTTAAGAAAAAAACAGGCGCTTAAAAAATATCATGAAGAATTGATTGATGATGTGCATTTCTATCAGTATCTGCAATATCTTTTCTATCAGCAATACAGTAGATTGAGAGCCTATGCTCACAGCAAAAATATTAAGATTATCGGCGATTTGCCAATTTATGTTGCTTTAGATTCAGCTGATGTCTGGGCCAATCCAAAACAGTTTCAGCTGAATGAAAAAAACATTCCTGTGGAAGTGGCAGGAGTACCGCCTGATTATTTTTCAGAGGATGGTCAATTGTGGGGCAATCCGTTATATGACTGGGATAAAATGAAAAAAGATGGTTATAAGTTCTGGATTAATCGAGTAGAGGGCTGCAGTAAATATTATGATGTCATAAGAATTGACCACTTTAGAGGATTTGAATCATACTGGGCGGTTCCATATGGTGATAAAACAGCCAGAAACGGTCGCTGGGTCAAGGGCCCGGACATGGATTTTGTTTCTGTTTTAAGAGACTGGTTCTGCAATGTTGAATTTATTGCTGAAGATTTAGGAGTTATTTCCGATGAGGTAAATTTAATGCTGGAAAAATCTACTTTTCCTGGTATGAGAGTTTTAGAGTTTGGCATGAATCCAAAAGGTGCAAGTTATCATACTCCGTTTAACCACATCGAAAACTGTGTCTGTTATATTTCTACTCATGATAATTCTCCGATTATCGGCTGGCGTGATACAGCCAGTAAAGGTGATGTCCGACATGCCATCAAGTACTTCAATATAACTAGAAGAGAAGGATTCAACTGGGGCTTTATCAGAGGGGGCATGAACTCTGTTGCCAGATTGTTTGTTGCCCAAATGCAGGACTATCTGGGTCTGGGAGAAGAGTCAAGAACCAACAGTCCCGGCACCATAGGTGACAACTGGAAATGGCGTCTTGTCAAAGGACAGCTGACCGATGAACTGGCTGATAAAATTGGAAAACTTGTCAAGATGTATGGTCGAGACTGATAACGCTTAAATTATTGAATTTAGTTATTGATAAAGGCAATAAATCGTCAGATATTTATTGCTTTTTTTAATCAGCATTATAGGTGGATTCAGACAAAAATCTGCAGAATCCAAAAGTCAAAAGAAAACAACCTTTAAAGGTTGTGACTTTTGTCGCTGTTATTAACTGACGTAATAAGGGTTGGGTTTCAAAAGAATGGAAACCAAATCGAATAGCCATCCTATGCCAAACAAACCAGCAGTAAACAAATATACAATTCCCATACCAGTTTTACCTTCATAAAACTTATGAGCTCCAAGATAACCAAGAAACAGGCACAGTAAAAATGATACCCATTTGTCAACAGTTTTTGTACCGTAAGATGTGCCACGGTTTAAGTTCTGATTGGTGACCGCAGTATTGATCACTATAGACGGTGTTTCGACTCTTAGATCCTTAACCTGTTTTCCACATTTTGGGCAAATTATACAATCAGAGTCTATTTTTGAACCGCAATGTCTGCAAAAGATAGTTTGAGGAGTGTTATCTTTTTGAGGGGCACCACATTCCGGGCAGTATTTAGCTTCATCATCCACAATTACACCGCATTCTCTACAGTATTTCATATTTTCCTCCTTATAAGTAGTTTCAATTACACTATATTATAGCAAAATTTTTGAAATCGAGTTTAGTTTTAATAAAATGTTTATATTACCTTTAACAAATTACAGAACATAAAAATATTTTATATTTTTCAACCTGGTGGTTGTTTATTTACCAAACCACAGTTTTGAGATATAATAAATATGTTAAGGAGGAAACATAAACAATGGATCAAATACTGAGTTTGTTAACAGGTCAGCTGTTATCAAATGACACTGTAAAAGCAGTTTCTAAAAAAGCAAATACGACTAAAAAAGAAACGACTGATGTTGTTAATGAAGCCTTGCCAACCCTGTTGACATCTTTACTTTCAACATCTAAGAAATCTTCAGCAAAATCATCGGATGGTAATATTTTAACTTCGCTATTGAACCAGGCTCTTTCAACTAATGTGGAAGAAGATGATGATGAAGAAGTTGAAGAGGAAAAAAACCAGCTTGGTTCTTCAATACTGGATACAATTTTAGGTAATACTAAAACGGACCTGTTCACCAATATTGCTAAAAAAATTGGCTTATCAAAGGAACAGGTTACAGCTATACTGGTGGCGTTAGCACCAATTCTATTGAAGAAAGTTGCCGGTTTAATTAGCACAAACACATCTGAATCTTCTAAAAAGGCGACTTCAACTAAAAAATCAACTTCAACGAAGAAGTCAACAGCAACTAAAAAATCAACTTCTACCAAGAAGTCAGATTCTAAAAAGAAGTCTAGTGAAAAAGATGATTTAAATGTAACCGATATCTTATCTTCAATAGTAGGGAAAACCTTAGGTGGTGATTCTGAAAAATCAGATAAGGATAATGATTTGTTCGGTGATGTAGCTTCGACATTACTATCGAACTTGCTATCTAAAAAGAAATAAAGAAGGAGAGAAAAATGGCAAAAAAACAAGAATTTGTTGCGACAAAGAGTGCTGGCCAGGGGCCTAAAAAAACAACCAAGGAAGAAAGAAGAGCGGGTGCTTCCGGCAAGAGAATTGCTGCAGTTGTCTTCTGGTTAATTGCACTGGCATTTGAAGTGGTCGCAATACTGGTACTTAACAAGACTATTTTCCATAAACCGCTTACCACTGATTATATGTTATACACATTAATCGCTTTATTGGTTTTGGATTTAATCTTCGTTATTGTGGGTTCACAGTTCTGGAAGAGAGCTAATGACATTGATCCGCCAAGCGGAAAGAATAAACTGAAATTCTTCTTATGGAATCAGATGGGTCTGATTGCAAGTGTAATCTGTTTCTTCCCGATAATCCTGTTACTGCTTAACAATAAAGAACTTGATGCCAAAACCAAGAAAATAGTTTCAGCAGTAGCGGTTGTAGCATTATTGATTGGAAGTGTAACTTCCATTGACTTTAATCCAATGTCAGAAGAAGAGAGAATTGCCTTGGAAGAAGAAATTACTTCTGAAGTATACTACACAACCTTTGGCAAAAAATACCACACTCACTCTGATTGTCAGGCAATTCAAAACTCAACTACAATTTATCATGGACCAATTGCTGACGCTTTAGATGCCGGTAGAACAGAGTTATGTAAGTTCTGTGCGGCTAGAGACGGCAAAATTCAAGAATAAAAAACTTAAAGGTGGAATTTTCTGCCTTTTTTATTGAAAAATGGAATATAATTTGTTATAAATAATATAAGGAAGATTTTAGGAGGATATAATATGGGAAAATATGTAGTAAAGAAAAGTGAAAATGGTGCTTCTTTCAATCTTGTTGCTAGAAATGGAGAAGTAATTGGCGTAAGTGAGTTTTACTCAAGTGAAGACGCTTGTCTAAACGGTATTGAGTCAGTTAGAAAAAATGCTATTGAAGCAGGTATCGAAGATCAGACCGTTGCAGAATTTGAAGTTCTAAAACATCCTAAATTTGAAATCTTCAAAGACAAAAGAGAGGAGTTCAGATTTAGACTAAAAGCAAGAAATGGTGAAATCATTCTTGCTTCAGAAGGCTACACAGCAAAAGCAAGCTGTAAAAACGGAATTGATTCTGTTGTCAGAAACGCAGATTCACCAGTAGTCTATAAGGAATAAAAGGGAAGTCTAAGCTTCCTTTTTGTTTGGCTGAAAGAATTCAGATTATAAATAATTTGAAGTTCTTTAGTTGTGAAAAGAAATAAAAAGTTAACAATTTTATGCTAAAATAAAACTATGAAGACCTATCAGTATATTTTTATTATGATTTATCTTCCGCTATTAGTGCTGTATCTGTTTTCCAAGACAAGCGGAATATTTAAAAGAAGAGCAGTGAATAAGATAACACTAGCCTCACTATATCTTTTGTGTGCCCTATATGCTTTCTCATTGAAAGAAAAAAATGTGCCACTTGTTATCCTGATGATAGCGTTAATTTTTTCATATTTGGGGGATGTGATGCTGCTCTGGAGTTTTAAAAAAGGCGGCTATGCTTTTATGACCGGGAATGTTATCTACTGTATTTACCTGTTTATTATTCATTATCAGTATAATCTGTGGCAGCTTAGTTTGGTCGTAATTATGATATCGCTGCTTTTCTCATTATTTCGTTATTTTGTAAAGGCGGGAATATTAAACCTGGGCGGTATGAAAGCTTTCAATGTGTATATGCTTTCAGTTATTTCGCAGGGCTCAATGGGGACTGTTATGGCAATATTTACTGGTGTCAGCACCTGCAAAGTGCTGGGGATAGGATTGTTATTATTTATGATTTCGGACTTCTTTATTTCTTTCCAGAATTTCTATCATAAGGATTCGAAATTAATCAAAAGATGTAATTCAATTACCTATTTTACCGGAATGATGCTGATTGCTATTTACATAGGTTTATAAATAAAGGAGTTCTTTATGAAGTATATATTTATAGTTAACCCAGCTGCTGGAAAAGAGAATTCAGAAAAAGAACTGATGGATCTTTTGAAGGGCAGGAATGATTTTGAATTTGATGTTTATTATACCAGGGGACAGAAAGATGCTACTTATTTCATCAGAGAATATCGAAAAGAAAATCCCGAGGGAAAAATCTGTTTTGTAGCCTGTGGCGGTGATGGTACCGTTAATGAGGTCATCAACGGCATCTATGGTCTGAATGATGTCAGTTTTGGTATCTGGCCCTGTGGCAGCGGCAATGACTATGTTAAATATTTTGGTGGAGCCAGCAATTTTCTGAATCTTGAAAATCTTTTGAAAGGCGAAGAAATAAAGGTTGATGTTATGACAGTTGGAAACAGCTGTTCAGTAAATGTCGTCAACTTCGGTTTTGACTGTGCTGTTGTCAGAACAATGGAAAAGGTTAAATCATGGCCGTTTTTAAGTGGCAGACATGCCTACACAGTCGGTGTTATCGGTGCTGTTTTTACGGGTAGAAAAAACTATTGTCGGATAATAGTAGATGGGGAACTGATAAATCCTGATGGTGAATATCTTTTGTGTACAATTGCCAATGGTTCATATGTTGGCGGCTCTTATAAATGTGCTCCTAAAAGTCTGGTTAATGATGGACTGATGGAGGTATGCATGGCAAAATGTATGCCTTTGGCAAGGTTTGTTGCAGTTGTCGGCAAGTACCAGAAAGGGCAGCATCTGGATGATGAAAAACTGAGGGATGTTATAGTATATCGTCAGGCTAAAAAGGTAGAAATAATTGCTGATGAAGAAATGGACCTGTGCCTTGATGGCGAAATTATTGTCGGAAAGCACTTCGTTGTTGAAAATAAAAAAGAAGCGATTGCTTTTAGAGAATCAAAAAATAAATTATAATTATAATTTGAAAAATAAAAAAATATAATAATTGTATAAAAATGTTTGATGGCTAAAATATGGACTAAATGTCCATTTTTAGGTTATAATGAAAGCACTTACATAAATGTTAAGGAAAAGGAGAAAGAGAAATAAAAATGAAAAAATTACTTACAGTATTAATGGCTGTCACTATGGTACTGATGTGTGCTGCTGGTTGCGGACCAAAAGAACCAACTGTTGAACAGTCAGAAGTTCAAAAGATCATTGCTCAGGCTCAGACAATGACTTTAGAAGAACTGGCTCAAAAGGCTATTGAAGAATCAAATGGAGCAACTTTTTATGGTGTTGGTAACTCAAGCCGTGGTAAAACAGCTTTACCTCTGTTTATTGCTTACCTGCAGTCAATTGATCCTTCATACACCTTGAACTTTGAATGGCAACAACCAAAAAACAACAAAATTTTTGACCAGCTGGCTGCTGACTCATTAAAAGAAGTTGGAACATTTGCCATGACTTTAATTCAGGATGGTAACCAGATTGAAAGCAAGATGGTTAAAACCGGTATCTTAAACGCTTTTATTCCAAAAGAGTGGGCGGAAGCTAATGGAACAACACCTGAAGCTTATGAAGGATACCTGCCACTGCAGACATTAAACAAGATCTTCATGTTTAACAATACGGGAGACAGAGTTTATGACAACTGCTGGGATTTCGTTTACGAAGGCGAGCATGGATTGTTTATGGATATCGACTCAGAAATCGTCGGTAAAAACTTCCTGTACATGTTAACGCATGAAAAATATGCTAAATGGTTAAAAGATGCTTATGATGTATTACCGGCAGATGAAAAAGCTTACTTCCAGCCGGTAATTGATGAAATGGAAGGCGAAGCAAAAACATTAGGCTTGGGTGAAAATGGCAAATATGCTTTAGCCTGGATCAAATTATGGGTTGAAAGCTACAATGCTCAAACAGATGATGGTCCTATCTGCAATATCTTAGTTGACCAGTCAGCTACAAACCAGTTCGGTTTAATTGTTTACTCTAAATTACGTTCAGTTCAGGAAACTGACACTGTATCTGTTAACAATATTACGGTTGCAGCATACCAGGACGGCTATGTCGGTATCGGCGGTTATGGCTATTGTCATTACCTGTTTGTCACTGATAACTCACCACTTCCTTGGACAGCATGTGCGTTTATTGCCTACATGACTTTAACTGTTGACGGATTCTCTGCCTGGGGTAAAGACATCGGCGGTTACTCTGCTAACCCAATAGTTGCTGCAGGAACAGAAGAAGCAAGAAATCATTCAAAAGGCGGTTATGTTGATGGTGTCAATGTCTTTGACGCTAAAAATGACCGTGGTTATGATTGGTGGGTTGCTGAGGATAAAGGTGAATTAGTAATTGAAGATCCGGCATACTGTGCATCAGTAGCATTTACTGTTGGCAGCTGGATTGAAATGCTAACTAAATATAATAAATAATAAGCAGCATTGGAAAAACATCCGCTTATAAACACAAAGCGGGATTGTGGAACAATCACAGTGCCCTTGTCAGTCAAGGGCACTATTTTTCAAAGGAGATATTATGAATAAATCAACTAAAATAAAGTTAAATAAAGTTAAAACATATTTCTCAAAACCACATAATGTCATTCTTCTATGTATGGGTATTCTGTTAACGATTACTACAGTTGCTCCTGTTGTGGCCATCGTCGAAGATACTTTTAGAATCCACCCCGGAACAATCGATGCCTACTTATCGGGAAAACAGTCAGGATATTCTTTTTATAACTATATAGACCTGTTCACCAGTCCGATGGCTAAAACCAATTTGTGGACTCCTCTGTTAAACACGGTTTATCTGGCTATCGGCACTTGTTTTGTTTCGATTATTTTTGGTGGAGTGGTGGCGTTTCTGATAACCAGAACAAATATGGCCTGGCGCAAATATATCAGTTCCATCTTCATCTTCCCATATATTATGCCCCAGTGGACATTGGCAGTCGTCTGGCAGAACGTCTTTAATTCCAACGCGATAACTGGCACATCCAATGGTCTGCTGGCTTCGCTATTTAATATTGAAATGCCGTTATGGTGGTGTAAGGGACTGTTTCCGACAATTGTGGTTCTAGGTATTCACTATGCACCTTTTGCCTATATTCTGATTGGCGGTATTTTCAAGAATATGGATGCCAACCTGGAAGAGGCAGCGACCATACTAGATACGCCAAAATATAAGATTTTCACCAAAATCACCCTTCCGATGATCAGGCCGGCAATCCTGTCAACGATTCTGCTGGTTTTAGGTGGAGCAATGGGTTCTTATCCTGTTCCTCATTATCTGAATCTGACGACTCTAAGTACCAAGTACGTATCAATGAGTGATAAATATGCTGGTGAAGCTTCAATCATAGCAATAATCATGATGCTGTTTGGCGTGCTGATTATGTTTGTTAACCAGGCGAGTTTAAAATCACGCAAGAACTATACGACGGTTACCGGTAAATCAGGGCAGATTTCTAAGATTAATTTAGGAAAGATTGGAAAATATGCTATTGCGGCAGTATTGGTGATTATTACTTTCTATACCAGCATTTTCCCAATAGTTTCGTTTGCCTTTGAAACATTTTTACCAAATCCGGGAGATTACAGTTTCCTTTATACTGGAAATCTGAATAACCTGACAACCAAATGGTGGATAACCTCAGAAAACCTGACTGAAAGCGGAATGTATGGCCAGATGGGTATTTTATACAATGACACCATCTGGAGAGCCTACAGAGGAACGATACTGGTAGCTGTCAGCTGCTGTGCGGTCGCCGGCACCATCGGTACTCTGATCGGCTATGCAGTCAGTAAAGAAAGAAGAAGCAGATGGGCTAACTATGTTAATTCGGTAGCCTTTCTGCCATATCTGATGCCTTCAGTTGCGGTAGGGGCAGCCTACTTTATCCTGTTTTCATCAGAAAGAATCAATCTTTTTAACACTTACTGGATACTGATTATTGTCGGAACAATTAAATATATTCCCTTTGCTTCAAGAAGTGCTCTTAACTCAATGCTGCAGTTATCGGGCGAAATTGAAGAAAGCGCGATGATACTAGGTGTTCCATGGTCAAAAAGAATGACCAAAATTATCATTCCGATTCAGAAAAGCTCAATCATAAGCGGTTATCTGTTGCCGTTTATGACCTGCCTGAGAGAGTTGAGCCTGTTTATGCTGTTGTGTACTCAGGGATTCATTTTGGCAACAACCCTGGATTATTTTGATGAAATGGGATTATATGCCTTCTCAAGCGGTATTAACCTGATTCTGATAATTACGATATTGATAAGTAATGCTATGGTAAACAAGATTACTGGAGCTAGTTTAGACGAAGGAATAGGAGGATAAAACATGCCAGAAATTGTATTAACAAACGTAACAAAACGTTGGGATAAATTCTATGCCGTAGATGATTTAAACCTGGTGATTGACGATAATGCTTTTGTGACATTACTGGGGCCTTCAGGATGCGGTAAAACAACAACTTTAAGAATGATTGCCGGACTGGAAACTCCTACCAGCGGAAGAATCACTATTGGAGAAAGAGTTGTCTTCGATTCCCGGGAAGGAATCAATGTTCCTGCAAATAAACGCAAGGTGGGATTTTTGTTTCAGAACTATGCTCTATGGCCAAATATGACGGTTTATGAAAACATTTCTTTTGGTTTGACAAATATCAAGGAGGAAATGGAAAAAGTTGACTTCGAAAGCAGAGTTAATGCCAGGCTGGTGGAAATATTGGCTAAGCCTGAAGAAGTGGCTAAAACAATAAATGAATGTTATGACAAAAAGGATAAACTGGACGAACACAAAGCAGTTCTAAAACTTATCGATCGTTTTGAAATTTCTGAGTTTACAGCCAAAAAGCTGATGTCATATAAGCTTAATGAAAAAGATGCTAAGGCGACAGCTTTAAGGAAAACTGAAGAATTAAAGGATTTACTGACTAAAGCCAATGATAAAATCATAAAAGAGGGATATACCTACAGCCCGGACTATGTTTACCTGAAGGATGGAAAGCCGGTTTTGGAGAGTCGTAAACTCAATAAAGAAGAAATTGATTTAATAGTTCGTCGTGTTTCCAGAATTGTTAAAATAGGTATGTTCATGGATCGCTATCCCGCTGAACTGAGCGGGGGTCAGCAGCAGCGCGTGGCTATTGCCCGAACCCTGGCGCCAGAGCCAGATGTACTGTTTATGGATGAACCTTTAAGCAATCTGGATGCAAAATTAAGACTGGAAATGCGTTCGGAATTACAGCGACTGCATCTGGAAACCGGTTCAACATTTGTCTATGTTACGCATGACCAGATGGAAGCGATGACATTGGCCACCAAAATCTGTCTGATTGACAATGGAATTCTACAGCAGTACGATGCTCCTCTGGACGTCTATGCTAAGCCGAACAATCTGTTTGTTGCTGACTTTGTCGGTAATCCGGCTATCAACTTTATTGAAGCTAAAGGAAAACAGAACGAAGCAGGCAATCTGGAACTGAAAATATTTGATGATATCGAAGTTGAGTTTGTGCCAAATAAAAAAGTGGACATAGATCAATGGTATAAAGAGCAGTCTCTTATTGATGAAAAGAAAAAAGAGGAAGAGAATAAAAAGGCTGGCGAAAAAGGCTATGTTGAAAAATCTAACAAAGAGGTCAGTTTTAAGTGCCATATTCCACTGATTGACGAGCAGCAGGATTTTGATGATATTGAAAATGTCTCGTCAGAAGACTACGTCATCGGCATCAGACCGGAGTTTGTGAATATCACTGATGCTGGCGATATTGATGCTGAAGTGTATTCATCAATGCCTACAGGAATGGAAACCACGGTTAGAGCAGCTGTTGGAAATTATCTTTTGACCAGCGTTATGTTTGGCGGAGTTGTCTATTCACTGGAAGAAAAAATCAAATTGACTTTCAAGGGAAACAATGCAATTCTGTTTGCGAAAACAAATGGCAGAATTATTTCCCTAGGCTCAATAAAAGTTAAATAAGAGAAGAAAAGGCTACTCTGCTAGCCTTTTTTTTGTAAAGAAAATTGAAAATGTTTACATAAACTATGTAAATTATGAAAATAACTCTTGAAAATAATTTCACTGTGGTGTAAACTTATCCCATTACTAAAGGGGAGGATTTCGAAAATGAAAAAATTATTAGTAATATTAATGGTTTTGGCATTATTGACAGGCTGTAATGGTGGCGATAAACCAACAAAAGAAAAAGTTGTTACTATACAAGTACCGTCAGATGTCATATCAATGGATACGCAGATTGCGACAGATGGTGGCTCATTTAGCGCTCAGGATATGTGTATGGCCGGCTTAATGTCACTAGACGAGAACAATCTGCCTGTTTGTGATTTAGCTGAATCTTATACAGTTGATGAAACAGGTACAGTTTATACTTTCAAAATCAGAGAAAATGCAAACTGGTCTAACGGAACTCCTATTACCGCTTATGACTTTGTTTATGCCTGGAAGAGAGTTGTCAACCCTGATTTCGCTTCAGAATACAACTGGTTCTTAGAAACAGCAAACATTGTAGGAGCTAGCTGTTATGATCCTGATAGCGGATATACAGTTGATGATTTAGGTATTGTAGCTCTTGATGCTAAGACAGTTCAGATTACCTTAACCAAACCATCAGGCTTCTTCTTGAGCATGTTGGCGTTCCCAACTTTATTCCCGCTAAATGAAGAGTTTGTAGAAGCTCAGGGAGACCAGTATGCTTTAACAGTCGATAATATGATTTATTCAGGACCATGGGTAATGTCTGCCTGGGAAGCTAACTATTCATATGAATTCACAATTAATGATAAGTATTGGGATTATGCAAACTTCAAAACAGATAAAACTCCAGATAAAATTGTCTTCCGTGTTGTAAATGATACTCAAACAGCACTGCTAGAATATGAATCAGGTTCACTCGACACTGTTAACCTGTCTGGCGAGCAGGTTGAAGCCAACAAAGATGTTGATGGCTTTATAAATCGTTTATCAGGTTACCTGTTCTACTTATTAATCAATATTAATAAGACAGTCGGACCAACTGATATGGTTAATGTCAACGCTAGAAAAGCAATGTCTTATGCGATTGACAGAGAAGCAATTGCGACAGTATTAAATGATGGGTCAGTTGCTGCTGAGGGCATTATTCCATTCAATCTGGCTAATAACCCTGAAACAGGAGTTGATTTCCGTGTTGACAATGGTCCAGTAGTTGAATACAACGAAGCAAAAGCAAAAGAATACTATGATCTGGCAGTTGCTGAATTAGGACACGATATAACTATCAACCTGATTTATTCTACTGACCAGGGCGATCCTGAAATCAAGGCTGCTGAACAGATTCAGTACTTCTTAGAAAAAGTTGGCTTTACAGTTGTGTTAAACGGTAAGCCTAAAAACACTCGTTTAATGATGCAGAGAGCGACTTTAGAAGGCGGCAAGGCAGAATTTGATGTTTCATTAACCCGTTGGGGTCCTGACTATGGCGATCCACAGACTTATATGGATTTATTTACCAGCTGGCAAAGCACAGGTGGCTATAACAGCACTGTTTACGATGATTTGGTTCTACACGCTGAAGCGGCAACAACTGATGCGATTACCAGATGGAACGACTTCCTGGCTGCTGAAAAAGTCTTGATTGTTGATGATGCTGCTGTAGTTCCAGTCTTCCAGGCTGGTGGAGCAATGCTGATTAATCCAAAGATTAAGGGAATCAGATTCCACGTGGCAGCAGTAGACAGCTATCGTTATATTGTCTTTGCTGATTAATTATTAAATGTATATTAGAACGATTATTCTTATAATCGTTCTAATTTGCTGGTAATGAAAGGAAAGCTTTTATGAAGAAATATATTACAAAAAGAATTCTAATATCTATAGCGACCCTATTTTTTATATTACTGGTGCTCTTTATACTGATGGACCTGATGCCAGGTTCACCTTTTAATGATGAAAAATTGTCAGAAGCACAGATTGCAGCCCTATATGTCAAGTATGGATTGGATAAGCCTGTAGTCATTCGCTTCTTTCTTTATGTTAAGAACATGCTAAGTGGTGACTTAGGTGTTTCCTATGCCATCAACAAAAACTTTGCCATTTCACAAATGGTCAAAGAAAGATTGGGTATATCAATACTGGTTGGGGCGATGGCAATGGGCTTTGGAACAATCTTTGGCTTAATATTAGGAATAACATCAGCTTTGAAGCATAACAGCTGGATAGATAACCTTTCTTCAATAATTTCGGTAATCGGAGTAAGCGTTCCTTCCTATGTCTGTGCTATGCTTCTGGCTTATTTCATTGCCTTTAAACTAAAGCTGTTTCCTGTTTTATATAATAAAAGCCTGCCAGTGTTTTCGCTGATTTTACCAGCTTTGGCACTATCGGTTTCACCGATGGCCAATATCGCCAGATTTACCAGAAGTGAAATGATAGATGTCTTATCAAGTGACTATATATCTTTAGTTCAGTCAATGGGCATTAAAGATAACAAGATGATTGCTACTCATGCTATGAGAAACACTCTGATACCGGTAATTACAGTTATGGGTCCAATTCTTGTCAATCTGCTGACTGGTTCAAGTGTAATTGAAAAGATTTTTGGTATTCCCGGAATTGGCTCGCTGATGATTAATGGCATCCAGATGAATGATTACAATGTAACAATAGCCTGTGCTTTTGTTTATTCAGTAATGTACATTATTATGATGCTGATTGTTGATATTTTATATGGCGTTATTGACCCAAGAATTAGAATCAGTAAGGAGGAAAAGTAAAATGACGGTTTATCATGAACACGATTTTCACGAAGACGACTTCCTTTATGCTCATGAAAGTGGCAAAAAAATAATTGATAAATCTTATAAAGCGACATCATATTTAAAAGATGTCTGGTCAAACTTCAAAAAGAATAAAGGGGCAATCATTGGCTTTGTTATTATTGTCGTCATTATTTTGATGGCAGCAATTGGCCCATCAATGAATGAACACACTTATAAATCGATTATTCACGGTCATGAGTGCTTGACACCAAGAGTACCGTTTTTAGAAAAGTTTGGTATTTTTGACGGTTCCTATATGGGTAAGGATTATTATGCCATTAAAGGAGCCAGCGATTACTATTACTGGTTTGGAGCCGATACCCAGGGTCGTGATATCTGGACCAGAGTCTGGCTGGGAACCAGAGTATCACTGATTATTGCTTTCAGTGCGGTGGTCATTGATATCTGTTTCGGCATGGTCTATGGACTTGTTTCCGGTTTCTTTGGCGGAATTGTCGATATTCTGATGCAGCGATTTGCCGAGATTCTCAATGGAGTTCCAACTCTGGTAGTTGTGACACTGCTGGGACTGGTACTTCCGGCAGGTATGGTGTCGATTATCTTCGCCTTAATGATTACCGGCTGGATTCCGATGGAAAGAATTGCCAGAGCTCAGGTTATGAAGGTTAAAGAACAGGAATATGTTCTGGCCAGCAGAACTCTGGGAGCCAGCAGACTTGCGATTATTTTCCAGGAAATACTGCCAAACATCTTCGGACAGGTAATTATTACCAGTATGCTGTCTATTCCTAGTGCTATCTTCCTGGAAGCATATCTTTCATTTCTGGGTTTAGGGGTTCCGGCTCCGCTGGCTTCACTGGGTTCGCTGGTCGCTGATGGCTATAAGTCAATGACGACCTTTCCTCACATTTTAGCAGTTCCGGTAATTATTATGTCGCTTCTGATGCTGTCATTTAATTTATTTGCTGATGGATTAAGAGATGCCTTTGACCCTAAACAGCTTAACAGATAGGAGGCGATGGTATGGAAGCAGTAAAAAAAGATAAAAAAGACCGTGTCCTTTCTGTTCGTGATTTAAATATCACCTTTAAGACCGCTTATGGGATAGTAAAAGCTATTCGTGGCGTCAGACTGGATCTGTTTAAAGGAGAAACGATTGCCATTGTTGGAGAATCAGGCTCAGGAAAATCAGTAACAGTAAAAACAATTTTGGGTATTCTGGACAGTAACGGAATAATCGATGAAGGTTCAATAATTTTTAATTACACGGATGAAAACGGACAAAAGCAGTCCGCTGATCTGGTTGCTATGTCCCAAAAAGATATTCGCAGCAAATTCTGTGGCAAAAGGATTGCGATGGTTTTTCAGGATCCGATGACCTCATTGGATCCGACTATGATGATTGGCAAACAGATTATGCAGCCGATGGTTTATCATCTAAAACTATCAAAGAAAGAGGCTAAACAGAGAGCTATCGAACTTTTAGAAGAGGTTGGAATCGATCAGCCAGAAAAGAGGTTCAGACAGTATCCTCATGAATTATCAGGCGGTATGAGACAGAGAGTGGTTATTGCGATTGCCTTAAGCTGCAATCCGGAAATACTGATCTGCGATGAGCCAACCACCGCTCTAGATGTGACAATTCAGGCAAAAATACTGGAATTAATAAAATCACTGCAAAAGAAAAACAATATTTCAGTTATTTACATTACTCACGATTTAGGAGTTGTGGCTAAAGTAGCGGATTATGTTGCGGTTATGTATGCTGGCAGAATTGTCGAAAAAGGAAATATTAATGAAATTTTCTATGATCCGCGTCATCCGTATACCTGGGGACTGCTAAGCAGTATGCCGGATACGGATACCAGAAGCAAAAGGCTGTTTACAATTCCCGGTTCACCACCAAATCTTCTGGAGAAAGTAAAAGGTGATGCCTTTGCGGTTAGAAATCCTTTTGCGCTGAACATTGACTTTAGAGAAGAACCGCCAATGTATGATGTTGGAGGTCAGCATCGTGTGGCCAGCTGGCTTTGTGATGCTCGGGCTCCGAAAGTAGAAATGCCAGCGGATTTAAAGGAAAGAATTGAGAAGATGAAGCAGGAGGCGATAGCTTATGAGTGAAAACAGGCAACCTTTACTTCATGTTGAAAATCTGAAGCAGTATTTCAGAGTTTCCAAGACCTTTACCACTAAAGCTGTAGATGGCATCAGTTTTGATATCTATGAAGGTGAAACATTTGGTCTGGTTGGAGAATCAGGCTCAGGTAAATCAACGACCGGTCGGTCAATCATCAGGCTATATGACCCAACTGATGGGAAAATAGTTTTTGATGGTATCGATATTTCAGGCAAACTTTCTAAAGAGGCGGAAAAACACTTGCGCACAAATATGCAGATGATTTTTCAGGATCCAATGGCCTGTTTGAATCCCAGAAAAAAGGTCAAGGAAATTATTGCCCAGGGTCTGCAGATTCATCACAAATATGAAACTAAAGAAGAGTTAAATGACAAGGTTAACAGAATTCTGGATAAGGTCGGTCTGTCTGCAGAGCAGGCAACCAGATTCCCGCACCAGTTTTCCGGCGGTCAAAGACAGAGGATCGGCATTGCCAGAGCTTTGGTTATGAATCCAAAACTGGTTATTGCCGATGAATGTATTTCGGCTCTGGATGTTTCAATTCAGGCTCAGGTAGTAAACCTGATGCGCGATATTCAGGATGAACTGGGCACAACATATCTATTCATCGCTCATGATCTGTCAATGGTAAAATACATCTCTGATCGCATTGGCGTTATGCATCTTGGTCATATTGTCGAAACCGGAACAACAGATGAAATATTTCAGAATCCTATTCATCCATACACCAGAGCCTTACTGTCGGCAATACCGCATCCTAATCCGGTGGTAGAAAAAGCCAGGATTGCTCTGAGTTATGATAAAGAAAAAGAAGGTGTTGACTATGTCAGTGCCACTCAGCATAGAATAACTGATACTCATTATGTCCTGGCGACAGAAGAGGATTTAAAAAAATGGTATAAAAAGAAATAATATCGTGGTCAAAGGCCACGATATTGTTTGGTTGTTATATAATAGATAAGCGAGGTATTTTTATGAGCAGTATTAAAATGTTATATAATGCAAAGGTCTATCAGGGTCAGGGCAAGTTCTGCCAGGCTCTGTTAATTGAAGATGATACAATTGTAGCCTGTGGCAGTAATAGTGAAGTAGAACTTGCAGCTTTAAAATATCAGAGCGTTGAAAAGCTTGATCTAAAGGGCAAATGTGTGGTTGCCGGTTTTAATGACAGCCATATTCATCTGTTGAAATATGGTCGACAGTTAAACAGGGCTCAGCTTCAAGGCTGTAAATCAAGGAAAGAAGTAATTGATTTCTGTAAAAGATATCTTAAAGAAAATCCTGACCTGGTAAAAGAAGGTTTGCGAGGCAGAGGCTGGAATCAGGATAACTTTGATGACGGTAAACTGTTGACCAGAGATGATCTTGATTTGATATCACAAGATATCCCAGTTGTTTTGGTTAGGGTCTGCGGTCATATGTGCTGCTGCAACAGCAAGGCTTTAGAGCTATTAAACTTCGATAGTGAGGATGGCATTCTGACTGAAAATGATGTCAATCTTACCAATGCTCTGTTTAATGAGAATATTGAGCTGACAAAAAAGCTGTTCATGGAAGCCAACAGAAGAGCTTTAGCCTTAGGAATTACTTCGGTTCAAAGTCAGGATATCGACGACTTAAATAAAGAAACAGATATTGTAGCTTTACTGCAGGAAGTCTATCAGAACAACAGGCAGCTATGTCGCTATCATCTGCAGGTGGGTTTTGACAGCGTGGCGAGCCTAGAAGAAGCTTTAGCCAAGAACCTTTATAAATTTAATATAGCCGATGAAAGATTGACAATGGGCCCAATCAAGTTATTCAAAGACGGTTCCTTAGGTGCCAGAACAGCCCTGGTATATGATGGATATATTGACAACAAGAATAATAAAGGGCTGGAAGTGGTAACTCACCAGGAAATGAAACAGTTTCTGGAAGTTGCTCAAGCTAACGGCCTGCAGGTATTTGTTCATGCTATCGGTGATAGAGCAATCGCTGAAACCTGTGAGGCCTTTATTTCCCGGATGGAAAAAGGAAACAGTTTAAGACATACAGTCAATCACTGTCAGATTACCAGTTATGAAATATTGAATAAAATAGCTGAAAACAATATCCTGATTGCCTATCAGCCGATCTTTCTGCAGTATGATTTGCACATGGCCAAAAACAGAGTTAATGAAAATCTGCTGGAAAGTTCATATGCCTATAAGACAGCGCTGGATTACGGCATCAAATGTTCCTTGGGAACAGATTGTCCGGTGGAGGATCTAAACCCGTTTTACAATCTTCACTGTGCTGTCAGCAGACAGGATTTAAACTATCAGCCTCCGCAGGGGTACTATCCCAAAGAAAATCTGACTGTCGAAGAGGCAATTGATTGCTATACCGTTGGCAGCAGCTATCAGCAGTTCATGGAAAACAGAAAAGGAAAACTGGAGCCCGGTTTTCTGGCTGATTATGTAGTTTTGGATACCGACATCTTTAACTGTGAAAAAAAGGATATTAAGAATATTGGTGTTTTACAAACTGTTATTGGTGGAGAAACAGTGTATAAAAAGTAGAATGACACGACCGGAAGTGTGTGCAGAGTCTAAGATAAACCGCTGTTAAGCAAAAAGTAAAAAAAAACAAGAAAACTTTTATATATTTTTGTTGACAGCGGTATTTCTTTAGAGTAATATTAATGAGCAGATTGAATGGGCTATGGCCCATATTAAATCGAAGATATATGGCACACCCGGTTATGTGTGCAAGGAAAAACTAAGAAAGGAGAAAACAATGCCTACAATTAATCAATTAGTTCGTAAAGGGCGTCAAACCAAGCAAGGGAAATCGGCTTCGCCAGCTTTAAATAGAGGATACAACTCATTAAAGCGTCGTGCTACTCATATAAACTCACCACACAAACGTGGAGTTTGTACTCGTGTTGGCACAATGACCCCAAAGAAGCCAAACTCAGCTTTAAGAAAGTATGCGCGTGTACGCTTGAGTAATGGAATGGAAGTAACAGCTTATATTCCAGGAATCGGACATAACTTACAGGAACACAGTGTGGTTCTAATCCGTGGAGGTCGTATCAAGGACCTGCCAGGTGTCAGATATCATATTGTTCGTGGTACCATGGACTGCGCTGGTGTTACAAATAGAAAACAGGGCCGTTCATTATATGGCACTAAAAAACCAAAAGCATAATAGTTGATGAAAGGAGAGAAATAAAATGCCTATAAAAGGACATGTTGCTAAAAGAGATGTATTAGCAGATCCAAATTACAATTCAAAATTAGTTACTCGTTTAATCAATCGTATTATGATCGATGGTAAAAGAGGAACTGCTCAATCAATTTTATATAAAGCATTCGAAATTGTTGAGGAAAAAACAGGAAAACCAGCAATGGAAGTATTTGAAACAGCATTAGAAAGAATCATGCCGGCTCTCGAATTGAAACAGAGAAGAGTTGGTGGTGCTAACTATCAGGTTCCAGTCGAACCTTCTTCAGAAAGAAGATTGACTTTAGGTTTAAGATGGCTGGTAAACTATGCGCGCCTGCGTAATGAAAAAACGATGGAATTACGTTTAGCCAACGAAATAATCGATGCTTCAAATGGTCTTGGTGGTTCTGTAAAAAGACGTGAAGACACCCATAAGATGGCAGAAGCAAATAAAGCTTTCGCTCACTTCCGCTGGTAAGGTTAAAGGTGAATTATGCCTCGTGAATATGATTTACAACATACACGCAATATAGGCATTATGGCCCACATTGACGCTGGGAAAACCACAACTACAGAACGTATTCTGTACTATACTGGTAAAACTCACAAGCTGGGTGAGACCCATGATGGCACAGCTGTCATGGACTGGATGGATATAGAACAGAAAAGAGGTATTACAATTACTTCTGCGGCAACTACAGCAGCCTGGAAGGGTCATCGTATCAATATTATTGACACTCCAGGGCATGTAGATTTTACAGTTGAAGTTGAAAGATCACTAAGGGTTTTAGACGGTGCTGTAACGGTACTGGACGCTAAGGCCGGTGTTGAGCCCCAAACAGAAACTGTTTGGCGACAGGCGACGACATATGGTGTTCCCAGAGTTGTCTTTGTTAATAAGATGGATGCTACCGGTGCTGACTTCTTTATGTCATGTAATAGCATAAGAGAACGTTTAGGGGCCAAGGCTTATCCCATCCAATTGCCTATTGGTGTAGAAGATAATTACAGTGGAGTTATTGACATCATCGAAAGAAAAGCCTATGAATTCTCAGCGGATGTCCAAAAACATGATGAGGAAATTGAAATACCGGCTGATATGGTCGATGATGTAGAAATGCATCGTCAAAATTTAATCGAGATGATTTCTGATTACGATGAAGAATTTATGATGAAAGTTCTTTTAGGAGAAGAAGTCAGCATAGAGGAGATAAAAACAGCGATTAGAAAAGCTACTGTCTCTGGTGAGTTCTTCCCGGTTATGTCAGGAGCTGCCTACAAAAATAAGGGTGTTGTACAGATGCTTGATGCATTAGTAGAGTACTTGCCTTCCCCATTAGATGTTAAACCGGTTAAAGGAATAAGCAGAAATGGTGAGGAAATAGTCATCCCTGCTGATAATGATGGCAGGTTTGCTGCTTTGGCTTTCAAAATTACCACTGACCCATTTGTCGGGAAGTTAACATATTTCAGAGTTTATTCTGGTAAAGCTACTAAAGGCTCATATGTTTACAATGCCAGCAAGGGTCAGAAAGAAAGACTGGGCCGAATTATGCAGATGCATGCCAATCACAGGCAGGATGTAGACGAAGTCTATGCTGGCGATATAGCCGCAGCTATTGGCTTCAAATATACTACAACTGGAGATACACTATGTTCAGATGGACATTATGTAATTCTGGAATCAATGGAATTCCCTGATCCAGTTATCAATATGTCTGTTGAACCGAAAACAAGAGCGGATCAGGATAAGATGGGACTGGCTTTAGCTAAACTGGCTGAAGAAGATCCAACCTTTAAAACTTACACTGACACTGAAACGGGACAGATAATCATTGCCGGAATGGGTGAATTACACCTGGATATCATTGTTGATAGAATGAAAAAGGAATTCAACGTCCAGTGCAATGTAGGTAAGCCTCAGGTTGCTTATCGTGAAACAATTACCAAGATGGCAGAATGTCAGGGCAAGTTTATCCGACAGTCTGGCGGACGTGGTCAGTATGGCGATGTCTGGATCAGGTTTGAGCCCAATGAAGGCAAAGGGTTTGAGTTTATTGATGCCACTATTGGCGGAAGTGTACCGAAAGAATTTATCAAACCAACCCAGGAGGGCTTAACAGCGGCCTTAAGCGGCGGCCTGCAGGCTGGCTATCCGGTAATTGATATTAAGGCTACTCTATATGATGGGTCTTACCATGAAGTAGACAGTAGTGAAAATGCTTATAAGATAGCGGCTGGTCTGGCTCTTAAAGAAGCAGCCAGAAAATGTGTTCCGATTATCTTAGAGCCGGTTATGAATGTTGAAGTAGTTGCCCCAAGCGAATACTTAGGAAATGTAATAGGTGACATTACTTCCCGAAGAGGTCAGATTGTTGATCAGACGGAAAGAAATAACGCTATTGCGATCAAGGCAATGGTGCCGTTATCTGAGATGTTCGGCTATGCGACAACACTGAGAAGCTTCACTCAGGGAAGAGGAAGCTATGTAATGCAGATGGATCATTATGCTGAAGTTCCATACGCAATTACCCAAGAGATTATTAAGCGTAATAACTGACAGTTATTATTGCATTAAATTGTAATTTGTTTTAAAATGATTTTTGAAGGAAAAAAAACTTAAGAAATATAGGAGGAAAAATTAACAAATGGCAAAACAAAAATTTGATAGAAGTAAAGAACACGTTAATATCGGTACAATCGGTCATATCGACCATGGAAAGACCACTTTAACTTCGGCAATCACTAAAACATTAGCTGAGGCTGGTTTGGCTGAAGCAAAAGATTATAGCCAAATCGACGGTGCTCCAGAAGAAAAAGCTAGAGGTATCACCATCAACACTTCTCACGTTGAATACCAGACAGCAAATCGTCACTATGCACACGTTGACTGCCCAGGTCACGCTGACTATATCAAAAACATGATTACTGGTGCTGCTCAGATGGACGGAGCAATCTTAGTAGTAGCTGCTACAGATGGACCAATGCCTCAAACCAATGAACACGTTTTATTAGCTAAACAGGTAGGAGTTCCTGCAATGGTAGTATTCTTAAATAAATGTGACATGATGGATGGTCAGGAAGAATTCGTTGATTTAGCAGAAATGACTGTTAGAGAATTATTAGACAAATACGGATTCGATGGCGACAATGCTCCGGTTATCCGTGGGTCAGCATTAAAAGCTATGGAAGGCGATCCATTCTATAAAGAAAAAATTATGGAATTGATGGATGCATGCGACAGTTATATTCCAGCTCCAGCAAGAGAAGACGACAAACCATTCTTAATGGCTGTTGAAGACACAATGACTATTACAGGTCGTGGTACAGTTGCTACCGGACGTGTTGAACGTGGTGTTTTACGTGTAAACGACCCAGTTGAAATTGTTGGTATCAGAGAAACTCAGAAGACTGTTGTTACAGGCTTGGAAATGTTCAGAAAAGTATTGGATTATACTACAGCTGGTGACAATATCGGTGCTTTATTAAGAGGTATCTCAAGAGATCAGATTGAACGTGGTCAGGTTTTAGCAAAACCAGGTTCAGTTAAGCCGCACAAGAAATTTAAAGCTCAGGTTTACGTCTTATCTAAAGAAGAAGGCGGACGTCATACTCCATTTGTAAGTAACTATCGTCCACAGTTCTACTTTAGAACTACTGATGTAACTGGTGTTATCAACCTGCCAGAAGGTGTTGACATGTGTATGCCTGGCGATAACATTGAAATGACAGTTGAATTAATCTATCCAATTGCTATTGAAAAAGGTACTAAGTTCTCAATCCGTGAAGGTGGAAGAACTGTAGGTGCTGGCAACGTTATCGAAATTATTGCTTAATTTAAGATAATGATTATCTGAAGAGATGTTATATTTAACGTCTCTTTTTAATTTGCCTTTTAAATGTCGGCTTTGTTATAATTGAATATATAGTAAACGAGGTATTTTATAATGATTGGTGTTTTATTGATGAGCCATGGAAGGATGGCGGAAGGCATGCTGGATGCATGCAAATTATTCTTTGGTGATGATGTCCCAAATATCAAGGCCTTAAGTTTATTACCGCAGGATAATCCTGAAGAATTCGATGAAAGAATCAGAGAAGCGGTTGCTGAAATCGATGATGGCAGCGGTGTTGTTGCGATGGTCGACTTACTGGGAGGAACTCCTTCAAACAGAAGTATGTTTGTTTTAAATGACAGGCTGCAGGTCATCACCGGAATGAATTTGACGATTCTTCTGGAACTCATGGGCAGAAGATTAAGTGCTGAAGATATCAGTGAAATAAACATTGATGAATTGGTACAAACCGGTCAAAACGGCATCATGAGTCTTAATAAGTTGATGGAAGAAGCAATGGGTTAAATGATTGTTACCGTAACATTAAATCCGGCAATAGATTATCACATCTATGTCGCAACTCTAAGCAGAGATAAAACGAATGTTATGGAAAAAAAGGAAATTTGTTGTGGCGGTAAAGGGATAAATGTCAGTAGGACATTAGCACTTTTAAAAGAAAAATCCGTGGCAACAGGTTTTCTTTTTTCTAATGATGCCGCCCTGTTTGAAAAGCAGTTAAATGATAAGTATATTAGCAGTGATTTTGTTATAGTTGAAGGTTCAACCAGAACCAATATCAAGATTAATCAGCAGAATGGCAGTTTAATTGAAATAAACGAAAACAATATAGTTAAGGAAGCGGATTTTGATAAGCTTATCCGCAAAATAGACCAGTATCTCATTAAGGACAATATAATTATTCTCAGCGGTTCTCTGCCACAGGGTTTAAATGAAGATAGTTATTTGAGGCTATGTCTGAAAGCTAAGGAAAGAGGCTGTCGGATTATTCTGGACAGTTCCAAAAAACCATTAAAACTAGCTTATAAGAATTGTGATGTAATAAAGCCAAATAAAGAAGAGTTCTTATATCTGACTGAACTGGATTCTGATAGTTCGCTTAAAAGTATTGCCAGGAAGATTAAAGATCTTAATAATGATATTGTGGCTGTTTCCCTGGGGAATCTGGGAGCCATATATAAATATAAGGATGAGATGTATCTGGCTAGGGCTCTGAATCTGGAAATAAAATCGACAGTGGGAGCAGGAGATGCAATGGTCGCGGCTTTAAGCTATGGTCTGAAAAATAAAAAAGAATTCCTGGATATTGTAAAAGATGCCAGCGCTATTTCAGCACTGATGATTACAGATTTCCCTGAAGACAATTTTGCAGCAGAACTTGAAGAACTTAAAAGCAGAATAAAAATAGAAAGGTTGCCGATATGAAAGCTATTGAATATGGAGTTGAAGTCATAAAAAAATATATTGCCGGAAAAATACTGGCTGGTGCCGCTGTCAGTTTTGTAACCAAAGATGCTGTTGCTGAATATTACCTGGGCAATAAAACTTTTGCTACTGATCCGGTTGATGAAAATTCCCTGTATGATTTGGCTTCCCTGACCAAACCGCTGGTCACAACGGTCTTGATTTTAAAGCTGGCTGAAGAGGGTTTAATTACTTTTGAAACCAGAGTTGTGGATATTTTTTCTGATTTTCCGCTGACTGATGTTACTGTTATGCATCTGTTGACTCATACTCCGGGAATAACCTCAGAAAACAACGACTATAGTAAATGTAAAGACAAACAGGATTTATGGCAGTTTCTGATTGCTCTAAAACAGAGCAACCCAACAGGTGCTTTAGTGGAGTATTCATGTTACAGTTACCTGATTCTGGGTATGATTATTGAACATTTTAAAAAAGATATTGAAGAATATGCCAGAAAAGTTTTGTTTAAACCGCTTGAATCAGAAGACCTGATGTATAATCCTAAGGAAAAAGGTCGTGAAAAAGATTGTGTTCCAGCAGAAATTATGGCTGAAAGAGGACTGATTAAGGGAGTTGTTCACGATGGGAAAGCCAACATTCTGAATGGCAAAGCTGGTAATGCCGGTCTGTTTGGCAATTTAAAAGAAGTCAGCAAAGTCGCTCAGATGTTTTTAAATAATGGAAAATATCAAGGGAAAGAAATATTAAAAGAAGAAACAATTAACCTTTTAAAGAAACCTTATACCCAGGGTTTAAACCTGTCACGAACAATTGGCTGGATTTTTGCACAGGAAGATGAATCGATGGGTTTGCATTACAGCAATTGTTGCCTGTATCATACTGGTTTTACCGGCACTTCAGTCTACATTGACTACATTAGAGAAATTGCGATTGTCTTTTTAACAAATGCCGCTTATCCGACCAGAGATGAAAAGATGATTAATATAAGAAGAGAATTTCACAATGCTATTTTGGAAAAGTTGTAATTTAATTTTCGCCAATTGCTGCTGCTATCTATACTTATATACGATATTAAACATTATGTTTTAATTTTATTGAAAATAAACCATTAAAAAGGTATACTTTAATCATAAGGAAAGAGGGAAATAATATGGCAAAAAAAGTAATTTTGTTTTTGGTTCTAATATTAATGTTTGGCTTAACAGGATGTTTTGATGTTAATAATCCGCCGCCAAAACCTGATCCAAAACCTGATGGTGAATTAACACAGGAAGAACTTTGGGACTATTTAGATGATTATCCTTGTTATATGACTGAACATGGTATTCAGGCAGGTGTTCTAGTCTTTAGTGATGGCAGTAAACTAAATATTGATTGTTCTCATATACCGTTCTGGAACTACAATTATGAATATGATGAGCTTAAGAGTTTTAGTTACGAAGGTAATAATACGTATAAATTAGAATACGAAAACTTCTACGAAGGCTTGTATGATAACAGTATATTCTATATTCAATTCGATCCTAAAATTAAAAACAGATTAAAATTCGGCACGCATTTTGACAGCGAGTTAATTTATGAAGAATTATATGCTGATGAAGGATTAACAACTGCAGAGCTGATAAAAGCTATTGCCAAATACGACTATTGGTTTGAAATAGACGGACTATACGGATATAACTTTATTTCTATAACCGAAGACAATAGGTTTTATCACGGATTGATGAATACCAGTTATGCCAGAATTGGCGATATAGCTAAGACAGAATACCTTGGTTTAACTATGTACAAGGTGACGATTGACTATCCTGCAGTACCGGATGGAATAGATCCAGGGTATGATGCATATTGTAAAACTTATTACATGTGTTTCAATCCTTATATTGAAAAGATAGAATTTGAAAATATGGACGGCGATTACAGATGGTTTTACCCTGATTTAGGTTTAACTAAAGAAGAATTGTTTGAATATATTGGAGAGGATACTTTCATTTCTGGCGATAACAAAACACGCTTCATGTTTAAAATCAAAGGTGGCAAATACTTTATCGAAATCGAAGATTTAGATTTGAGTTCTATTGATGTACTTGAGGTTATATCAATGGAGTATAAAGGTTTCTATATCTATGAAACAGTTATCTTCAATGGAGCTGATAACGAAACATGGAATATATATTATAATTATCGTGAAGCAAATGAGTTAATTGCGTCTACTACATACTTTTATCTGGATATGACAAGAGAATAGTAAATCGGTATCAGAAGAGTTGTAGGGAATAAAATTCACCTAATAAAAAAATAAAAAAGTAGTGTCAATAATATGGGAAAATGTCCCAAAATAAATCAAACATAAGCGGAAAAAATATCCGCTTTTTTATGTAAATATGTGTTCTTGATGAGCCCTTTTCTTATGTTTTAAAAAATTATCAGTTCTCCAAGGATGAGTCATAGGCGGAATATAAATCTTTTTATCGACCTTAATAGTTGGCTCATAGTCAAAGTCTTCACTATGCTTCTCATGAATTTCTAATTTGTCTAAAGAG
>JARKSP010000111.1 GCA_029974225.1 Erysipelotrichaceae bacterium | reverse complement strand
ACGGTTTTTAAGCTCTACATTCAACTTTTGTTTTTTATTGTCGCGTAATATCTCAATGAAGATCTTATCACCGGGACGATAACGTCCTACCTGCTCCTGTAATTGTGCCACAGATTTAACCGCAACACCATTTACATTCGTAATGATATCTCCCGCTTTTACACCAGCTTTATCAGCCGCACTGCTTTCTACTACATTAGCAACATAAGCTCCATCAAAAGTCTTGATATTCTTTTCCTTGGCAAGTTCTCCGTTAATATCTCTGATTTCAACACCCAAAACAGCACGCTGCACTACTCCATACTGACGGATATCTGAAACCACTTTCTGCACGATGCTGGAAGGTACCGCAAAAGAATAACCTGTAAACGAACCTGTCTGAGATGCTATAGCAGTGTTGATTCCCACCAGTTCTCCACGGGTATTAACAAGCGCTCCCCCACTATTACCTGGATTTACGGCAGCATCTGTCTGAATAAACGACTCTATTTTCATAGCTGCATTCAGAATATTGATATTTCTGGCTTTAGCGCTTACGATGCCCGCCGTTACGGTTGATGTCAGGTTGAAAGGATTACCCACTGCCAATACCCATTCTCCTACCTTCAAAGAATCCGAATTACCGAATATAACAAATGGCAAATCTTTTTCTTCGATTTTCAACAAGGCAATATCAGTATTAGGATCTGAACCGACAACCTTAGCTGTAAATGATCTTTTATCATTTAACACAACTTCAATTTCTTTCGAATTATCGATTACGTGGTTATTGGTAACAATATATCCATCATTTGAAATAATAACCCCGGAACCCGCTCCTTCCCGGATCTGTGGTTGCTGCTGACGAAATTGAGGTCCGAAAAAGTATTCAAAAAACGGGTCTCCGCTGAATCCTCTTGACTGCATCACCTCTGATTTAACTTTCACGTGCACTACCGCATTCACTGTCAATTCGGCAGCTACTGTAAAATCAGTATCACCAGCTCTGGAAACATTTTTAAAATTGGCATAACTGGCAGGAATCTGATCAAACGAAAAGTCACTTTGATTTTGTCTGGCGTTGTTTCTATTCATCACGTAATTGGTAGCCATAGTGACCATCACAACCAATAACACCAAACCAATAACCTGAAAAATTTTATTTCTTCTCATACGCATAGTTTTAAATTAAATAAATAATGCCGGATTTTTAATTTCCGGCACTAAATTATACAAAAGTTGTTCCGCTGAAATCATTTGTCAGCTTGATTTGGTGTATTTTAACATTTTGATTTTAACATTTAAACCCGATTAACGAAGAACAGACATTAAGTTAATTTTAATAATCATCCATAAAGCGAAAAACGGAGAGCGGAAAGCGGAAAGCGGAAAACGGAAAACGGAAAACGGAAAACGGAAAGCAGTAAGTGGTTAGATAGAAAATCATTATTCATTATTCATTATTCATCAGTAGTGTCCGGTTATAATTCAAACAGTTTCAACTGTTTATCTACAACAGGACTTGTTATTTTGTAATTATTATTTATAAATAGTTCATTTATAGGCATTTTTTCGAAAAGAGTAAGACTG
>JARKSP010000110.1 GCA_029974225.1 Erysipelotrichaceae bacterium | reverse complement strand
TAAAATAATTGAAGCTAATAAAGGTATTTTAGAAAATAAGGTTGAGAGTTTAGAAGACGGTGAACTTTTTATAACAAGAAGATACTGGATAGAAAAATAAAGGAGTAGATACTGTGAAAAATGAATTAGTAATTTTTGAAGAGCAAAAAGTTAAATTAGAAGTTAATGTAAAAGATGATACAGTTTGGTTAAATACAGAACAAATAGCAGTATTATTTGATAGAGACTATACAACAATAAGAAAACATATTAATAATGCATTAAAAGAAGAACTAGATAAAAAAGTGGTAGTCGCAAAATTTGCGAATACCACTATTCATGGCGCTATTGAAGGCAAAACACAAACTAAAGAAATTGATTATTATAATTTAGATGTGATTATTTCAGTTGGATATAGAGTAAAATCTAAAAATGGTGTAATTTTTAGAAAGTGGGCAAATACAATATTAAAGGATTATCTAATAAAAGGATATGCTATTAACCAAAAAAGATTAAAGTATTTAGAAAAGAAAGTTAAGCTAATAGACATTGCCGGAAGAATCGATTCTAATTTAACAGGTGATGAAGCTAAAGATATTATTAAAGTTATCAATAATTATAAAAAAGCACTTGATTTACTTGATGATTATGACCATAAAAAAATAGTTAAGCCTAAAGGATTATCTGATGATAAAAGGATAACATATAAAGAATGTCTAAAAATAATTAATAAATTAAAATTTAATAACGATTCTGATATATTTGCTCTTGAAAGAGATAAAGGGCTTGAAGCAATAATTGGAAACATATATCAAACTTTTGATGGTGAAGATGTATATAAAACTATTGAAGAAAAAGCTGCTAACTTTTTATATTTTATTACAAAAAATCATGTATTTATTGATGGGAATAAAAGAATAGCTGCAACATTGTTTATTTACTTTTTAGATTTTTATAACATTTTATATTATGAAGGTAAAGAAGTTATTGATAATAATACACTTGTTGCAATTACTCTTTTAATAGCAGAATCTAATCCCAATGAAAAATATATATTAATTGATTTAGTAATGAACTTCCTAACAAGAGGTGATTCTTATGAATAACAAAACAAACATTAACTGGTATCCCGGTCATATGACAAAGGCTAAAAGGGAAATGAATGAAAAAATCAGACTGGTTGATATGGTAATTGAAATACGTGATGCTCGTATTCCTTTAAGCAGCATAAATCCACTTCTTGATGAAATCATTGGCAGTAAACCGCGTTTAATTGTTTTAAGCAAGGCTGATAAGGCTGAAAAAGAAGAGACTGACAAATGGATAGAATACTTTAAAGAGCAGGGGTATCAGGCAATCGCTTTAAATCTGATTGGGGATAGAAATATCACTAATACAATATCCAGCTGCTGTCTGACAATTATGAAAGATAAAATAGACAGACTTAAAAAAAGAGGCCTGAAAAGAGTGGAAATAAAAGCGATGGTTGTAGGTATTCCCAATGTCGGCAAGTCAACACTTATCAACTCGGTAAGCAAAAGAAAACTGGCCAGAACAGCTGACAAACCAGGAATAACCAGAGCTCTGCAATGGATAAAGGTGTCTGATGAGGTTGCGCTGCTGGATACTCCAGGAGTTCTGTGGCCAAAATTCGAAGATCTGAGAACCGGTTTTATGCTGGCAGTAACCGGAGCAATCAGAGATGATGTTCTGCCCCTGCAGAGTGTTATCGAATTTGCGATATCTTTTCTGATTGAAAATCACAAAAACAGGTTGGTCAGACGTTATGATATTGAAGTCAGTGAAGATATTTTTGAAACTGTTAATAGAATTGCTCTGTCCAGAGGCTGTATCCAGCAGGATAAAACGATTGACTATAAGAGAGTCTATGCCCTGATACTTAAGGATATCAGGGACAATCAGCTGGGACCGATCAGCTGGGAGATAATCGATGCTGACATTGAATAATTATGAAAAACATTACTGGTCCCAGAATAAGCTGGTAATAGGTATTGACGAAGCTGGAAGAGGTCCTTTGGCGGGTCCGCTGGTGGTTGCGGGAGTAGTTTTTCCTAAAGACTATTATTCTGAAGAGATATATGACTCTAAAAAACTGACTGAGAAAAAAAGAGAGCAGCTATACGAAATCATCATTAGAGATGCTCTATATTATGACATTGTAATTGTTGAGGTTGCGACAATTGAAAAACTCAACATCCTGGAAGCTACCAGAGAGGCAATGAGCCAGATAGCTTTAAAAACCGGTGTTGAGGTGGTACTTACCGATGCCATGAAACTCTATCTGGATAAAGAAGTAGTTGATATTGTTAAGGGTGATCAGAAGTCGGTTTCTATAGCCGCTGCTTCAATTCTGGCTAAGGTTACCAGGGACAGAATAATGTATCAGCTGGATGAAATATATCCTGAATTTAACTTTAAGAATAATAAGGGTTATCCGACCAGACAGCATTTTGCTGCTTTGGATAAATATGGTGTTACTGAGATTCATCGAAAAAACTATAAGCCGGTAATACAGGCGATGCAAAACAAATTGTTTTAGGGAGATTACTGTTTTATTATCAAATATAAACTGGTGATAAAATGCGTAATCTTTTAATTTCCTTAGCGATAAAATATCAGGGTGATTATTTTAAAATAGAAAAAGCCATTAAGAATAATGAGAAGGCCAGTAATAGAGAATTGCAGCAAGCCCTTACCATTTTAGATAAAAAGTATCCCAAGCAGCTGCTGGATCTGGAGTATCCTCCCTTTGTACTTTTTTATCAGGGAGATATAGGTCTTTTAGACAATGATCTGGTTGCAGTTGTAGGCTCGAGAAAAAACAGTGCATACGGCAGAAAATGTACCATTGATATTGTTGAAAGACTAAATAATCGCTATGTCATTGTATCAGGTCTGGCAAAAGGAATAGACAGCATTGCCCACCGATATGCCAAAAAAACCATTGCGGTACTGGGTAATGGCTTAAACTATTATTATCCTTTAGAAAATAAAAATCTCTATGAGGATTTACAGAAAAACCAGCTGATCATCAGTGAATATCCTTTTGATGTTAAACCGAGAAAATATCACTTTCCTTTCCGAAACAGAATTATTGCTGCCTTATGTAAAGACATTATTGTCACTGAAGCCTCTTATAGATCTGGGACTATGATTACTGTCAATGAGGCTTTGGCTTTAAACAGAAACATTTATGCTGTACCATATTGTTATGACGAAGAGACTAATTGTGGAACAAATATTCTGATTCAGCAGGGCGCTAATATCCTGACCAAAGAAAACATCAATGATTTATTTGACAAAATATAAATGATTTGTTCTAATATATACGTCTATTTTAAAGAGAAAAATGAGTGAGTGAGATATATGAGTAAAAAGAATTTAATAATTGTTGAATCGCCTTCCAAAGCTGATACAATTGAAAAATATCTAGGCGACCAATATGAAGTTGTAGCATCTAAAGGCCATATCTGTGACTTAGCCACTACCGGTAAAGGAGGCTTAGGAATCGATGTAGACAACGATTTCAGAACCAGTTATGCTATACCGGCCAGTAAAAAAACGACAGTCAGACAGCTGAAATCCAAAGTCGAAAAAGCGGATAAAGTTCTTTTGGCCACTGACCCGGATAGAGAAGGAGAAGCAATTGCCTATCATCTGGCTACCACTCTGGATATTGGTCTGGACGAAAACAACAGGGTGGTATTCCATGAAGTAACCAAGCCGGCAGTAGTAAAGGCGATGGACAATGCCAGAAAAGTTGATATGGATCTGGTTGATTCCCAGGAAACCAGAAGGATTCTGGATCGAATCATCGGCTTTAAGCTTTCAACATTATTAAACAGCAAGATTAAAAGCAAGAGTGCCGGACGTGTTCAATCGGTGGCTTTGAAGCTGATTGTTGATCGAGAAGATGAAATCAACGCTTTTATCAGTGAAGAATACTGGTCGATTGCGGCTGATTTTAAATTTGAAGAAAACAGTTTTGTGGCTGATTTAACTAAAATTGCTGGTAAAAAGGCTAAAATAAGCAATAAAGAAGAAGCTGATATCATCGTAAATGATTGTGATAATCAGCCATTTACGGTCAGTGCAGTTAAAGAGGAGGTAAAAAACCGAAAAAGCCGATTGCCTTATATCACTTCGACCCTGCAGCAGGATGCCTCGGTAAAACTTAATTTTTCTTCCCGCAAAACAATGCAGATTGCTCAGAAGCTCTATGAGGGTGTAAGCATTGGCAGTTCTGCAACCGGTCTGATTACCTATATGCGCACTGACTCTAATCGTCTGTCAAGTATTTTTGTTACCGCCGCCAAAGATTATATTAAAAAGGAATATGGTGAGAAATATGTTGGCAAATACCGTTCCAAGGCTAATAAAAATGCCCAGGATGCCCATGAAGCGATCAGGCCAACCAATATTGAAAATACTCCTGATGCGATCAAGAAGTTTTTATCTAATGATGAATATAAACTATATAAACTGATCTATGAGCGGACAATAGCCGCTTTAATGGCTGATGCTTTATACAATAGTAAAAGTATCATTCTTAACTGTGGCCAATACGAATATTCAGCAACTGGCAGAACCCTGATCTTTGATGGCTATTTAAAAGTCTATCCCGAAAACGGTGATGATTCAATGCTGCCGACACTGACTGAAAAGCAGATATTAATTCCTGAAAAAGTGGAAGGAAAGCAACATTTTACTGAACCGCCTTTAAGATATTCGGAAGCCAGACTGATCAAGGCAATGGAAGAAAACGGTATTGGCCGACCTTCTACCTATGCCACAATTGTTGACACTATAGTTAAAAGAGGTTATGTCAAACTGGAAAAAAGTGCCGAAACTTCCAGAACCAAAGTGTTTGTGCCAACTGAGCAGGGAGTTCTGACAACCAGAAAACTGGATGAGTTCTTCTCAAGTGTCATCAATGTCAAATATACTGCCAATATGGAAAAACAGTTAGATGAGATTGCGGAAGGCAAGATGTCTAAACTGACATCGCTTAACGAATTCTATAATCCTTTTATGGAACTGATTGACATTGCTAAAGATAATATGGAAAAACTAGAGCCTGTTAAAACTGGGGAACTATGTCCGGAATGTGGTGGTGAATTAGTTATCAGAAAAGGAAAATACGGAGAATTTGTCGCCTGCTCAAATTATCCGAAATGCAAGTATCATCATGCTTTGGAAAATGAAGACGATACAGACCATGGCACCTGTCCGGAATGTGGTAACAGACTGGTTGAAAAAAGAGGCAGATACGGTAGATTTATTGCCTGTTCAAATTATCCGGAATGTAAATATATCCAAAAGAACGAAAGACCGCCGGCTAAAGAAACCGGACAATTATGCCCAGAATGCAACAGCCCGCTGGTAGAGAGAGTTTCAAGATTTAATACCACTTTTGTCGGCTGTTCCAATTATCCGAAGTGTCGATATATCGTTCCAAATAATAACAGGGGTTCAAAACCAAAGAAGGTAGCTAAAAAGAAAAATGACTAAGATAGTGAATGTTATTGGGGCAGGACTGGCAGGATGTGAAGCAGTGCATCAGCTGACAAGAAAAAATATTAAAGTAAGACTGTACGAAATGAGACCTGAAAAATCAACAGGAGCTCATCATACAGGCTATTTCAGTGAACTGGTCTGTTCCAATTCGTTAAGAAGCAATGCCTTAACCAATGCAGCAGGTCTTCTAAAAGAGGAAATGAGAATGCTGGATTCTCTGATTATTAAAACAGCCGACAGACATTCTGTGCCTGCCGGCAGTGCTTTAGCGGTAGATAGAGAAAACTTCTCCAAAGAAATTACTGAAACTATCAGAAACAATCCGCTTGTCGAAGTAATAAATCAGGAGATTACGGAAATTCCCGAAGGACCAGCAATTATTGCCACTGGACCTTTGACTTCCGCTAAACTGGCAAAGACCATCGGAGAATATTTAAAGCAGGATGCTCTGTATTTCTTTGATGCTGCTGCGCCAATAATAACCAAGGATTCTATTGATATGGACATCGCCTATTATAAATCGAGATATGATAAGGGCAGTGCTGATTATATCAACTGTCCCTTCACCAAAGAACAATTTGACAGGTTTTATAATGAACTGATCAGGGGTGAAAAAGCTCAGGGACATGCTGTCGATAAGGAGGTTTTCTTTGAAGGATGTATGCCTATTGAAGTTATGGCTGCTCGAGGTCCTCAAACACTGACCTTTGGACCACTTAAACCGGTAGGTCTGCAAAAGGAAGGTAAGCCCAGACCTTATGCAGTAGCACAGCTGAGACAGGATAATGCCATTGACACTTTATATAATCTGGTGGGCTTTCAGACCAATTTAAAATGGGGTGAGCAGAAAAGAATATTTTCCCTGATTCCAGGTCTGGAGAACTGTGAGATAGTCAGATATGGTGTAATGCATCGTAATACCTATCTCAGGTCGCCGCTGGTGCTAAAGGAAACCTATCAGTGCCGCTTTAGAGATGATCTGTTTTTTGCCGGTCAGCTGACAGGAGTGGAAGGTTATGTTGAATCAGCTGCTTCCGGTCTGATAGCCGGTCATAATATGGCTTTATATCTGCTGGGAAAAGATCCGGTAAGAATGCCCAATACAACGATGATTGGAGCCCTGTCTTATTACATTACTCAATCGGCAGAAAACTTTCAGCCTATGAATGCCAACTTTGGAATTTTCAATCTTTTAGCAGAAGTTAGAAAAAGTGAGAGAAAACAGGCTTACAGCAGACAGTCCCTGGCAATAATAAAAGAATATAGTGAAGAGTGGTAAGAATGGAAAAGCAGATAGAGAATTTCTTAAGTTATATCGTTACTATCAATTCCGGTTCAGAAAATACCAGAGAAGCTTATGGAAGAGATCTTAAACGATATCTGGATTATCTGAAACAGGAAGGAATAGAGAGCCTGGCGGCAGTTGATAGAACTGTTGTTTTAGGTTTTATCAATTTTTTGCGAACTGACAAGCGTTTTAATGCAATGTCAAATCGCTCTCTATCCCGCAATTTAAGCAGTCTGCGCTCCTTCTATCGTTATTTACTGGATATTAAAGAAGTGACCAGCAATCCTTTTTTAACGATTAAAATACCTAATGAAAAGACCAGGATACCGGAATATCTGTTTGAAGATGAAGTAGAGATGCTTTTAAACAGCTTCGACTTAAAGGATGAATTTGGCTATCGTGATCGAACTATTTTTGAAGTTATGTATGGCTGCGGTCTACGTTTATCTGAAGTTTGCAATCTTAGAATTGAGGATATCGATTTTAATAACCAGCTTTTATCTATTCTAGGGAAAGGTTCAAAGAGAAGACTGGTGCCTTTTTACAATATGATCAGAACACTTCTGGAAAACTATATAAAAAATATTCGCAGCAAATACATCAAAGAGGAACACGGTTTTGTATTTATCAATAAAAATGGCGGACAGCTATCCAATAGAGGAGTCCAGTATCTGCTGAATAAAACAATCAGGGATAATAATCTTCCTTTACAGCTTAGTCCTCATACCCTACGTCATTCGTTTGCGACGCATTTGCTGGAAGCTAAGGTAGATATTCGAATTGTTCAGGAATTACTTGGTCACAGCAATCTGTCAACAACACAGATCTATACCCATATAACCGTTGACCGTCTTAAAGAGAGCTATCGCAAGGCTTTTGACAGCAGTGAAGAATAAAAATACATAAAATACATTTGATAACCAGCGTCATTTATGCTAATATAATAAATGGCGTTTTATTATGGCCAAATACACACATCATAGATTCGATATTCCGTGCTTGAAAAAGTTAATAT
>JARKSP010000097.1 GCA_029974225.1 Erysipelotrichaceae bacterium | reverse complement strand
AGCAGTTTCTATTATGTCAAAAGTGATATCAAGGCAATTCTGGCCAATTCATTTCTGATAAGTGCTGATAATGGCCATGCTGTGCATCCTAATCATCCTGAAATGTATGATTCAACCAACCAGAGCTATTTAAATAAAGGGGTTGTGATTAAGACCAGTGCTGCTCAAAGGTATGTTTCGGATTCTATTACCATAGCGATTGCCAAAGAGCTGTGTCAGCGAGCAGATGTTCCATATCAGCTTTTTGCCAACAGGAATGATTCCCGAGGTGGAGCTACTCAGGCAGCAGCCGGAACGGTTCATCTGCCTATTAATATGGTTGACGTAGGTCTGGCTCAGCTGGCAATGCATTCAACCTATGAGACAGCGGGAAGCTATGATATTGATTATATGATCAGCTTTATGCTGGAGTTTTATAACAGCACCATAACGGTGGACGACAACAGATACTTTATTTCCCAGTAATTGAAAAGCAGATTCTTCAGTTTAGAATCTGCTTTCTTTTTACGATTAGGCCCAGAGATCAAAGGGGTAGATATCCTCTTTTTTATATTGCAGGATTTTTCTTTGAACCTCGATTTTATCCTGGGGGTAAGTAACACCAAACCACTCGGAAGTAGTGGACATTACCCTGACTTTGGCTTTTTTATTTTCCACGATCTTAGCTATCGAAGTCGGGATTACCAGTTCACTTTTATCAACCTCAAGCTTTTCTTTTAAGAAACTGATAAAGTCTTCCTTCATCAGCGGAAAGACTGCCGGTGTAAAGCCCCAGTAGTTCATTGAACAGACACCATCTTCAAGTCTGATTTCCCTACCATCTTCGATACGGTAGGCCTGGCCGCCTTTTCTGATGATTTTTGGACATTCCTCGATATGTGATAAATTGCCATCTTCATCCTTTTTACAGATAGCTCTGGCAACAGCGCCGCTGGAACTCAGAGTTTTAGTTAACTGATAGCCAACCATGCCGAATAAAGAGTCGGTTACTTCATTTTTCAGAAAGTCATACATGATCTTGTATGATTCCTTGCCATAAAAGTCATCGGCATTGATTATCATAAATGGTTCATCGATATGTTTTTCAGCACATAGTAAAGCGTGAGTTGTTCCCCAGGGTTTTATTCTGTCTTCTGGAGCCGTAAATCCTTCCGGTAAATCTCTGACATCCTGATAAGCATAAACAACATCCATAAAAGGTCTAACCTTAGAACCGATATTCTCTTCAAACAGATTCTGATGCTCTTCTCGAATAATTAAGACAACTTTTCTAAAGCCAGCCTGATAGGCATCATAAATCGAAAAGTCGATAATACTTTCACCATTATTGCCAACGGTATCAATCTGTTTCAATCCGCCATATCTGCTTCCCAAACCAGCGGCCAGAATAACCAACGCAGGATTTTTCATATCTTGAACCTCCATATTCACTCATTCTATTTTACCCATTTTCCCAGGCATAATCAAGAAATCACTTGCAATAGAGGCTAATAAATACTAAAATGTTGGTAGAGTTTAAAGAAGGGACCAGCAAAAATGAACAAAATGTCTGCTGTTAGAGGCACACAACCTGGCGGAGTATCTAGCCACCTGATGGTGGTGATTTTTAGCTCTAGAAATAAAATTAAGATGCTTTTTTAATAGGGCGTCTTTTATTTACAATAATTGATGTGAAACAGGAGGAATGAGGCTATGGACCAGTTAGAGAAAGTATTTTTTGACGCAGCAGTAGAGAATAATATCAATGTGGTAAAAAAGGCAATTGAAGATGGTGTTAATGTTAATGTTCAAAACGAGCAGCAGAGAACAGCCTTGATGCGCTGCGCTAAAAGAGGAAGAATCCAAATGACCAGACTGCTTTTGAATAGCGGTGCTGATGTGGATTTAAGAGATTATCATGAGAAGACGGCTATTATGGGAGCCTGTCAAAAGGGACATTATGATATAGTTGAAATGCTGCTGGAAGCAGGAGCAGAGGTTAACGCTTCAGACTATAAAGCCAATAATTCACTGATGCGTGCCAGTTTCTATGGCTTTGAAGATATCGTCAGATTATTATTGCAGTATAAAGCCAACCTTGATGATCAGGATATTAAAGGCCGAACAGCCTTGATGGAAGCCTGTTCCGCAGGAAATCTGGCAGTAATCGAGGTACTGTTATCTCGCGGAGCCAATACAAACCTGCAGGATAAAATGGGATGTACCGCTCTTATGAGAGTTGCTTATGCCGGATTTGAAGAGTTAGTCCGTTTATTGGTGAATAATGGTGCTGACATAAATATTAGCGATAGAGATGGCAGAACGGCCTATGATTACTACATTACCAAAGGAAGTAATGAAGAAATAAAGAAGATTTTAGTTTAGGGGAAAGGATAGAGATTATGAAAGAATATACAACTGATTTTATTAAAAACGTTGCAGTACTGGGTCACACTGGTGCTGGTAAAAGTGAAGTGCTGGAATCGATTTTATATAACAATAAAATCACTGATCGCTTTGGTAAAGCTGTCGATGGCAACAGCATTATTGACTATGATGCCGAAGAAATCAGAAGAGGGATGAGTGTTTACTCTTCTTTGGTACCGATTGAATGGAAAAACAACAAGATCAATTTTATTGATACACCTGGCTATGTTGACTTTGCCGGTGAGCAGGCAGCAGCATTATCAGTAGCGGATTCAGTAATAATTGTTGTCAGTGCCAGAGAAGGCGTCCAGTCGGGCACCATGAAAGCTTACAGACAGGCATTGGCTGAAAATCTGCCAGTCATCTTCTTTGTCACCAGAGTTGATGAAGAGCATGCTGAATATGCAAAAACAGTCGCGGAACTGGAAAAAAGATGTAAGGCTGTACCATTGGTACTTCCAATTATGGAAGGCGGAAAAGCTACCGGAGTGGTAAATATCATTACCAGAAAAGCTAAAGTAGGCGGTAAAGAGGTAGAAGTCCCTGCGGCTTTTGCAGAGCAGGTAGAATCCGGTCACTTTGAACTGTGTGAGGCAGTTGCGATGACTGATGATGCTTTGACCGAAAAGTTTCTGATGGAAGAAGATTTTACTGCTGAAGAGATGATTGCCGGTGTTTCTCACGGTCTAAGAGATGGCAGCATCAGACCTATTTTATGTGGCAGTGCAACGGCAAATGTCGGTATTGATACATTACTGGATACAATTGTTTATTACTGTCCTACTCACGCTGAAAAAGGTACAATGACAGATGTCAATGGTAAAACAGTTAAGGCATCCAGTGATGAGGATTTCAGTGCCCTGGTCTTTAAACTGGTCAGTGATAACTTTGCCCAGGCTTCATATGTAAAAGTAATGAGCGGAACCTTATCTGCTGATACACCTTTATACAATTCAAATAAATCAGAGAATGAAAAGATGGGTTCTCTGGTATTGCTGAGAGGTAAAAACCAGATTAGAGTTGATAAATTGCATTGCGGTGATATTGGAGCTATTTTAAAACTTCAGGATACCGCAGTTAATGAAACTCTGGCTACCAAAGCTAACCCAATTGAATATAAGCCAATTGAATTCCCTCAGGGTATGCTGGGCAAGGCAATCTGGCCAAAGACCAGAAATGATGAAGACAGACTGTCAACCGGTTTATCTAGACTGGCTAGTGAAGATAAGAGTATGATGCTGATTAACAATACTGAAACCAGAGAACAGGTTTTATATGGCCTTGGTGATCAGCATATTGATGTTATAGTCAACAAGTTAAAATCAAGATATAAAGTAGAAGTTGATCTGACTGAACCAACCGTTCAATATCGTGAAACAATCACCGGTACTTCCGAAGCTCAGGGCAGACATAAGAAGCAATCTGGCGGTGCAGGACAGTTCGGTGAAGTCTGGATCAGATTTGAACCAAATCCTGAAGAAGAAGAAATGGTCTTTGCGGAACAGATTGTTGGTGGAGCAGTAAGTAAAAACTACTTCCCTGCGGTTGAATCAGGATTAAGAGAAGCAATGAATAAAGGTGTTTTAGCTGGTTATAAAGTTGTCCAGGTTAAAGCTACTCTCTATGATGGTTCTATGCACCCGGTTGATTCAAAGGAAGTGGCATTTAAAGCTGCAGCCAGACTGGCTTACAGAAAAGGTATGCCAGAAGCAAAACCGGCACTTTTAGAACCAATCATCAGAGCTGAAGTACAGATTCCTTCGGATTATGTCGGTACTATCTATGGCGACTTCTCTAAACGTCGAGGCATGATTATGGAAAACAATGCGCTTGATGAAGAAACAACTGTCATCATTGCGGAAGTTCCACAGGCCGAAATGATGAGCTATGCTACTGAACTGAGAAGTATGACTCAGGGTAATGGCTCTTATGCTCAGGAGTTCTTAAGATATGAAAGAGCTCCAAAAGATGTTGCTGACAGAGTAATTGCCGCAGCTAAGGCAAGATTAGAAGAGGAAGACGAAGACTAATCTTCATTGTTGAAAACCTAAAATGAAACAAACCCCGAAAGTTGAAGCCAAAACCAGCTGGAGGGGTTTTATTATCCATAAAACTGAGGTTAATATTCACACTTTACTGTGAGAAATCACGCCTTAACGTTAATTTTTACAGAATGTTGAATCGCTACAGATATTATCATAAAATTAAACTATAGGCAGTTGTTATTTAATAATAGTTCAATACACTAATGCAGCGCGATTAACTGACGGAATAAGTGTTATGATAAAAAAGGGGTGAATAGAATGATAATTACAAATGCTCAGGTTTTTATTGATGGACAGTTTCACGATGTCGATGTTCAGTATGATGAAAACAAAATCATAAATATCGGTAGAAACCTGACGGAAAATGTAGCTGATAAAGATATAATTGATGCAAAAGGAAACTATCTGTTTGCTGGATTTATCGAGACTCATCAGCATGGTGGTTTCAGAAAGACTTTTTACCGCAATGAATATTCAGAAAATGCTGAAAACTTCAATGGTCTGGATGATGTGAATTTTATCTTGAAAGAATTGCCTAAATATGGAGTCACAACTGTCTTTCCGACCTTGGATGTGCAGCCGATAGAAGATACTGTCGAGGCTTTAAGGGCTATCAGAAAAGCCAGAGAGCAGGGACTGGGAGCTGATCCGATGATGATTCATTTTGAGGGACCCTATCTTAATCCTAAAAGGAGCGCCTGTCTGGATCCGAATTTATGTGTTCTGCCTTCAAAAGAGCATACGATGATGCTGGTTGATAATGATTTGAGTGATATTGCGATTATGTGTCTGGCTCCTGAACTGGAGGGGGCTGAGCAGTGGTGTCGCTGGATTACCGGCCAGGGAGTTCATGTGGAAATCGGCTATACTCTCTGTGACAGTGAAATGGTAAAAAAAGCCGCTGACTGGGGAGCTGATACCACTACCCATTTCTTTAATGGCTTTGAAGCGATGCATCATAGAAAAGATGGTGCGATTGTTGGCTGTCTGCTGGAAGACCGTCTAACTTTTCAAATAATCTGTGATGGTTACCATGTCAATAAGCAGTGGATAAAACTGGCTATCAAAACCAAGGGAATAGATAAAATATACGGCATAACAGATGAGTTTAATTTTTCTGGACTGGAAGACGGCGAATATGATAATGACTTCTATGGCAAAATCTCAGTCAGTGATGGACTGGTAGCTGTCAAAGAAACCGGTATGATACTTGGCGGTAATAATACCTGGGATAAAATGATGCGTCGGGCCAGAGATGTTATAGGTTTAAATGAAATTGAAATTGCCAAGATTTATGGAGAAAATCCTGCCAGGTGTCTGAAGATAAAAGATCGCGGTAAAATCGAAATCGGAAGAAGAAGCGATTTCTGTCTGATGGATAAAGACTACAATGTGCTGAAAACAATTATTAAAGGGAAAGTCTATTATGAAAGATAAGGCATAGTTTAAAACTGCTTCAAAGTTTTGAAATTATGTCTTTAACCAGGCATTAAAGCAGGAGCCATTAGATAAATTGTAAATGGGAAGTAGGATAACACTTAAGCGATTAGAAACTGTTATCCTTAATTTATTTTAATAGGAAAAATGAACGGATAAGCGCCTTTTACAGGATTGCTTAAATTTTAAACAATATAAGCGAAAGTGTAAGGAAGTGAGAGTATGAGTACTTTAAAAGTGTATCTAAAGGAAAACCGGAGAACTGCCGATAAGAGGGCAATAGGCAAACGATTTGGTGAATAGTCCTATTCTGCTTTCAATAGCCAGCATTAGAATTGTTTTTTTGCATCAGACAGCTCTGCATCTTCACTAAGCGGATTTGAAAACAAAAAATGGGGTCTGGGCACAGGTTAAAGGAGAACCCTTAGAAGAAAGACTGATTATAAATATCGCAGCAGAAATAAAAAGCCTCTGAAAGCGACGATAGGATAAATAAGGAAAGTTTTCTATCATGAAGTGAAGGCTTTTTCTTTTGAAAGGTAAATGGTAGAATTAGAGCATGAAAAAATTAGTTGTTTTACTGCTGCTAATTACAGCAGCCGGGTGTCAGAAAGAAAAGTTCATTGAGTATCAGAAACCGACCGGCACCATTTCTGATATGAGCGGTTATGATGGATTAGAAAGTGAGCAGTTTTATGATATCACGGTAGATGAAATTCTAGAAAAAATTGAAAACAGGGAAACCTTCATTGTATATTTTGGCTATGAAGGCTGTCCATGGTGCATTTGTGTGGTTCCGGTTCTTCATCAGGTGTCAGTGGAAAAAGAAATGCCAATCTATTATCTGAATTTTAAAAACACAATTAACAGCGAGAATGTTGAAGGGATGAAGAAAATCAGCGAAATCTGCGGTAATGATCAGGAAGGTTTAGAAGAAGGACAGTTTTCTTTCTTTTTTCCGACCGTACTATATATTAAAAAAGGTGAAACCTACAAGGTTCATATTGGAACAGTTTCCGGGCATAATGGATTTACCGATCCTTTAAGTGAAAAGCAGAAAGAAAGATTAGCCTATCAGTATAACAAGGAATTTGAAGGATTGCTTATTATTGAAAAGTAAAAACTATAAAATTATGTATGCTATAATAATGAAAAGGAGATATCTTGATGAAAAAGATTCTGTTAGTGCTTCTGGCTCTTTGTTTATTAGGTGGCTGTTTTAAGTTTACCAAAGGAGAAGTAATATCTAAAAATGCCGGTGATATCCTGGAAATGTTTGAAAACAAAGAAAGTTTCATCTTGTATGCCGGAAGCAGCAATTGTGAAAACTGTAAAGACTATCGAAAGGTGCTGCAGGATCTGATTTCAGAATACAGGATTGATATTATATATCTGAATGTCGATGTAAAAGAAGATAAAGAGATTATCAATACCCTGACATATGATTATCTGTATCGTTTATATCTGCTGCCTTCCACATATCTGATAAGGGAGGGCAGGATAATCGATATGAAGGAAAACTATATGGAACTTGAACAATTAAAAGAGTGGTTGAAAGAATATGAATACTTACCAGAATGAAGAAATTATTACGATGGCCTTAAGTGAAAAAGAAGTGATTAATCAGCTTCAGCATTTAGGAGTGGTTGAAGATATGTGTGTTGAAGTACATGTATCTTTTAATAGTGTTGGAACTGTAATCGGCGGACCAACAGCTTTTGTTGATGCACTATTAAAAACTGTTGGCAGCAACGGGACAATAGTAATGGCCAGCCAGGACTATAACAATAGTGAACCTCTTTTTTGGGAAAATCCTCCTGCTGAAATCAGGTTAATGAGTAAAATCCGCGAAAATACTCCTGGGTATGACATTTATACTTCAGGTCAGCATCTGATGGGCATTGTAACCGATAATCTGAGAGCCAGAAAATCGACCTATCACTCATACCATCCTAACAGCGGCTTTATTGCCAATGGTAAGGATGCCAAATATCTGATGGCTAATCAGCCATTGAATTTTCCACTTTCTATGAGGTCGCCTTTAGGAAAAATGTATGAAAAAGAAGACAGCTATATTCTGCTGATCGGTGTCGGTTATGATAAGGCGACGGGACTGCATTTAGGTGAGCATCTGTCAGAATGCCGAAATATTATTCTGCAGGGCGGAGCAGTTAAAAAGGGCGGCGAAACCATCTGGAAAAAATATCTGGATATTGAGCTGGACAGTACAGACTTTATAGAAATCGGCAGGGAAATGGAAAGAAGAAAGATGGTTCGGGTTGGTAAAGTGGGCAATGCGATATGCCGCCTGTTCAGATTTGCTGAAGCGGTTGATTTTACAAGAGATTATTTAAAGGAGAGGTGTTAGTATGAAGTTTCAGGGCATTATATTTGATATGGATGGGATAGTTTTAGATTCCGAGCGTTATGCTGAAGGTGTTTTTGCAGAGATTTTCAAATCTTTAAATAAAGAATTGACACATGAACTTTTTGTCTCAGTATTAGGTACTACTGCAGAAGCGGAAAATAAGATTCTTTATGATTATTTTGGCAGTCAGAAAGATGTGCTGTTTTTCAGAGAACAGTTTACCCTTTTAATGGATAAGGGATATCAGGAAGGCAAAATCGCTCTTAAAAAGGGAGCCTATGAACTTATAAATTATTTAAAGGAAAAAAACATTCCTTATGCTTTAGCGACTTCTTCGCCAAGAGAAAGAGTAGCAATGTGTTTTAATAATACGGAATTCGGTTCCAATCCTTTTGAATATGTTGTTACCGGCTGTGAAGTGGAAAACTCCAAACCGGCACCGGATATCTTCTTTAGGGCAGCAGAGCTGATTAACTGTGATATTGAAAAGTGTTTAATCATTGAAGATTCTTTTAACGGAGTCAGAGCTGCCAGAGCTTCTGGAGCGACAAGCTGTATGATAGTTGATATTATACCGCCGACAGAAGAACTGATGGAAAATATTGACATGATTAAAGAAGATTTATTTGAAGTCAAAAGGATGATTGAAAGCTCCTATTTAACCCCAAAAGAGCTGGCAGGTTATATCGACCACGCTAATCTTAAAGCTTTTCTGACAGAGGAAGATTTAAAGAAACTATGTGATGATGCTGACAGATTTGGCTGTAGGATTGTAGCTATCAATTCCTATCCGGTTAAATTCTGTAAAGAATATTTAAAAAACAGTGAAGTCGGTGTTGGAGCAGCTATCTCATTCCCGCTGGGACAGACCACAATAGAGACTAAAGTTCAGGAAACTATTAATGCCATTAAAGATGGTGCTGACGAAATTGACTATGTTATCAATATTGGCAAAGCCAAAGAACATAACTATGAATACATCAGGGAAGAAATGCAGAGAATTGTTAAGGTCTGCAAGGACAATAATGTAACGGTTAAAGCAATCTTTGAGAACTGCTATCTGACTGATGAAGAAAAGATTGAGTTATGCCATGTAGCCAGGGAAGTGCAACCTGACTATATTAAAACAAGTACCGGCTTTGGCAGCGGTGGTGCCACTTTAGAAGATGTCAGACTGATGGTAAGAGAAGTCGATGGAAAAGTTAAAGTCAAAGCTGCCAGCGGCATCAGGAATCTGAAAGATGCCTTGAAGTTTATCGAAGCTGGCGCTGAAAGACTTGGTACCAGTGCCGCTGAAACAATAATCCGGCAGTTTAACGAGAAGGAATAAAATGAAAAATATCAGCTTAGCCATTTTAGCCCATGTTGATGCAGGAAAGACGACACTTAATGAGTGTCTTCTTTTTCATGGCGGAATCATCAGAAAAATGGGAAGAGTTGATCATCAGGATTCCTTTTTAGATTTTGACAGGATGGAAAAAGAAAGAGGAATCACCATCTACAGCAAAATGGCTAACTTTAAATATCAGGATACTGTCTTCTATCTGGTGGACACACCGGGACATAATGACTTTTCCAGTGAGATGGAAAGAAGCCTGCAGGTAGTTGATGTGGCAGTACTGGTTATCAGCGGACTGGATGGTGTCCAGTCACACAGCCTGACAATTTTCAAACTGCTGGAATACTACCATATTCCAACTTTTATTTTTGTCAACAAGATGGATATAGCCTTAAAGAGTAAGGCGGAGCTGTTAAGTGAGATTCAGAAAGAGCTGGCTGAAACCTGCTTCGATTTTTCTGATGACCGCTTAATTGAAAACATCGCTTTAGCCAGTGAGAAAACCTGGCAGGAATATGAAAAAAGTGGCCAGATCTCACAGGCTACAGTAACAAGAAAAATTGCTGAAAGAGTAATATTTCCTGTATATTTCGGGTCAGCCTTAAAAAATGAGGGAGTTGATAAGCTTTTAGCCGGACTGGATAAGTATACTGACAAAAAAAACTATCCCCCAGAACTGGGTTTAAAGTTTTTTAAAGTAAACTATCAGGAAGATGGTACCCGAATCTGTTTCTGTAAGGTGACTGGGGGAACCCTGAAGGTCAAAGATAAAATAAATCAGGAAGACAAGGTAGACCAGATTCGTCTTTATAATGGTCAGAAGTATGATCTGATTCCTTCAGCTCAGGCAGGGATGATTGTCGGCTTAAAGGGATTGAACACTGTTATGGCCTATGATGTTATTGGAGAAGGAGAAATAAAAAAGCCAACCCTGAATGCCTACATGACCTATAAAGTCAGCTATCCGGAAAACACAGACAGTAACTATCTTTTAAAACAGCTGCAGATGCTCTCACAGGAGGATTCAGCCATAAAAATAAGCTATCATCAGCAGCTGAAAGAACTGAGACTGTCTTTAATGGGTAAAATACAGATTGAAGTGGTTGAAAATACCATTTTTGAAAGAACGGGAATAAGAATTAAACTGGAAAAAGGCTCAGTTTTATTTAAGGAAACAATTGCCCGGGAGGTCAGTGGCTATGGCCACTACGAACCTGTGAAGCACTATGCGGAAGTACATCTGAAGCTGGAGCCTCTGGAAAGAGGGAAAGGTTTGGAATTTGAAAGTGCAGTCTCCAACGATATCTTGGCTTCCAGCTGGCAAAAGCTGATTTTAACTCAGCTGCAGGAAAAACAGCATCCGGGAGTTTTATGCGGCAGTGCTATCACTGATATCAGGATTACCTTAATCAATGGTCGGGCCCACCATAAACATACGGAAGGCGGAGATTTCAGAGAAGCAGCCTATCGGGCAGTCAGACAGGGTTTAAAAATGACAGAAAGTATCCTGCTGGAGCCCTTTTATGATTTTAGAATCAATGTTAAGAATGAACATTTAAGTAAAGTCCTGTATGATCTGGAAACAGTTGATGCCACCTTTACCGTTGAACCGGCTGATCAGGATCTGATGCTGATTGCCGGCAGCGGTCCAATCAGAAAAATGCAGAACTATCAGGACCGCCTGTTAGCATTAACCTCAGCGACAGGCAGAATAATTCTTACCTTAAAAGGCTATGACATCTGTCTTGAGCAGGACGAAATAGTTGAACAAACCGGCTATGACAGTGAAACAGATCCGGATAATCCGACAGGCTCAGTCTTCTGTTCTCATGGAGCAGGCTTTTATGTGCCTTATGATTATGTGAAACAGTACCTTCATATCAGACCTGAAAAAGATGATGATTTTGAAACTATCTACAGTTCTACTACCCGAAGCACCATAACCGAGGCAGAGCTGAAAAGAGTGGTAGAAACAGCTGCTGGAAGAAACAGAAAAGACAAGCAGATTGTAGCTAGAAAAAGAGTGGATGACAGTGAAGCCTTTTCTAGAACTAAAATAGTGCCGAAAGTAAAAAAGCCATACCTGCTGATAGTCGACGGCTATAATCTGATGCATTCCTATCGCGACAATTCGGCGTTATTAAATTTCGATGGTGCCAGAGATAAGGTCATTAATGAGGTGGCCAGTTATGCCGGTTACAGAAACTTCAAGGCAGTGGTTGTCTTTGATGCCTATAAAACAGAGGAAACAGTTTCCAGAAGATTCAAAAGCGAGACAATGGAAATAGTTTATACCAGAGCTAATCAGACAGCGGATTCTTATATTGAAAAGATGGTTCATCAGAACAAGGATAAATACGACATAATTGTTGTCAGTTCTGATTTTGCTTTACAGAACATGGTCCTAGGTGAGGGGGCAATTCGCAAAAGCAGTAGAGAATTTATGCTGGAATTAAAAAAACTGACCGAAAAAGCCAGACAATATCTAAAGTAAAGTGATAATTTAAGTTTATTTGTTGTATAATCTCATTATGGAAAGGAAATTTATAAATATGAAAAAATTATTAATGGTGTTGTTAACTGTGTTGATGTTGACAACTTTAATGGGGTGCAAGGAAGAGGAGAAGATCAGCGACAACTGGGCGGATATGGAATTTAAATTAGCAGGAGTCAAATATACTTATCCTTACTTTTTTGAACATTTCAGCAAAAACGGCTGGAAGTTAGATGACGAGTATGATTTGCCGGGAGGAAAATATACGGACTTCAATTATCAGATGTACAACGAAAAGTTTTATGATAGCCAAAAGCAGGCCTATGTTGTTATCCTGGTAGATTTTGAAAACTATGACGCAGAAGCTAAAAGCATTAAGGAATGTCATATCTGGTACCTTTCTTTCTGCAGAATACTTGATTTGGGAGTAGATCTGGACAATGTCTATGAAATTGAATTGGCCAAAGGAATCAAGTGGGGAAGCACTGAAGCTGAAATCGTTGCTGCCTATGGTCAGGTACCGGCGGACAAAAGAGTTGTTGTGGCTGAAGATGGCTATGTGGCATTGATATACCAGAAAACAACAGGTGATCTGTTTACCCAGATGGTACTTTATATTTATGATGATGGCGGTTTGTTTACTGTTGATTTTGAGGTATACAGGGTTCATCCTGCAAGCTAATAATCCGTCAGTAGAATTACAAAGAAAAAGATACTGATAATTTATTTTCAGGTGATTTGGCAGATGTCTTATCAGCTCTGAAAACCGATAGAAATATTTTATAAACAATTTCTAAAGTAAGAGTATATTTAATTTCTGTTTATTGTATAATTTGGGTATAGAAAGGGGAGTTGTTGGCCATGAGAAACAAGTTCAAACTTACTAGAATCCAAAATGTTAATTTAGTCAATGAGAAAATAGTTGATTATGTTTACAATGCTTTGATTTTATCCAGATATGAAGTTGAGTATGAAGAAGTAGAATCACTTTTAGCAGACAATCTGCGAGACAGTGAAGCGGCTGTTGCTGCTGACAACTTCAAAAATGCTTTCTATTATATTTTAAACAGTAAAGATGAGTCCGCTGATGCAGACTTTCTGCTTAAACTCCATGAAATGCTGATGAAAGATCTGAATTGCGGAATCAAAGCGGAGCTAACAGCAGAGCAGAAAGAGGAATTGGCTTTAATGATTAATCAGCCTACCAAATCACATACTGAAATTGCTATCAGCGCAATGCTGTTTCTGCTGGAAAAACATCTTTTTTCGGATGGCGATGTCAGAACTTCAATTATGTTTGCCAACAAGATAATGATTGATCATGGCTGTGGTGTAATTACTGTCAGCGATTATAATAAGGCTAAATTCAGAGAACTGTTAAAAGATTTCCATCAGACCAAAGATTATAAAAAGTTTAAACAATGGATTTTCAGCAAATGTATTTCCGGCATGCGAGTGGAATACTAAAACACCGAACTAACAGCTTAACGATATGAAGGGGTAATTTAAGCCCCTTTTTTACTGTTGTAGAATAGATAGGTTTATCAGCGGTTCGGTCGCTTATCTTTGTCTAATTTTTTTATTGCAGATAAATGATTTGAAAGGAAAAGAAAACGCAGTGGGTAAGATAATTACTGCGTTCTTTTAAGCTGTTTTGGAAAAGTTATAAAATCCTACAATGAAATGAATGGTATTTAATTAGAAAATTAAAACTTCGTAGCCATTATTGACATAGTCTAATACTCCGGCATGAGTGTACATATCATCTAAAAAGCGAAGACCTGTCTTTGCGTTATCTTCATATACGCCAAGGGTTTTAGAACAAGCCAGGCAGACTCCCTGAATAGTACCGTCATTTTTAAGAGCCAGGTATAAGGCATTTTTTTCCTCTTCTAATTCTTTAGGAAGTACACAAGACATTCCCTCTAGAACGATTTTTACTTCGTGACCAGCATCTTTCAGCTGTTTAGCGTTCATTAGAGCATGCAGAAAGCACATTTTTTTACCTTCCATTGTGTAGATCAAGAATTTTTTCATCGTATTTACCTCCTGTTAAATTTAATTTTTTAAGAAAGCAACAGCTACAGCACCAGGACCGGCGTGGGTTCCGATGGAAGCACCAATGGTAGAATAGCGAACTTCTTTCAGTTCATTCTCCCATAGTGGTCGGCTGTCTTCAATATATTTTAACAGAAGGGCATTAGATAATCCAGTATAGCCCAGCAAAACCGGCTTACTGAAATCGACACCTCCTGCTTTTTCAATTTCTTGAGAAAGCATATTGTTTCCTCTTTTTGAGCCCATAGCTTTGCCGATGGCATTAATGTTTCCATCATAAACTGATAAAACAGGTTTGATATTTAAAATTGCTCCAGCTACCGTAACTGATTTTGACAGACGTCCGCCCTTGTGTAGGTATTCGAGGGTGTCAACTAAGGCTATGATGATAACCTTTTCTTTTTCTTTTTCGATTTTCTCGACGATTGTTTTAGCATCTAAGCCCTGATCGATATATCTGAGGGCAAGTTCAACCAGAATACCGGTGCCAATTGCTACTGAGCCACCATCAATGACGTAGACATTATCATAATCCTGAGCTGCAATAACGGCGCTCTGGTATGTTCCCGATAATTTAGCCGGTATGGTAATTACGATACAGGTTTCATTTAATTTTTTTGCTTCTTCATACTCTTTGGCAAATGCTGTCGGATTTGGCTGACTGGTAGTTGGAAGAACATCACTTTCTACCAGTTTCTGATAGAAGCGGGCATGGTCAATAGTGACGCCATCAATATATTCTTCATCACCAAAGTGAATTGTAAGCGGCACAACTTTAACCCTGTCGCGATATTCCGGCATTATTTCTGTGGTTGAATCTACTATAAGTCTAATTTTCATTTTTTCTCCTTTTCTTAATCTTTAAGATTTGCTAACACATTTTTTATAAATTGTTAGCTATATTTTCTAAACTATTGCTGATACTTGAAAGATAGCGATAGAATAAAGCTCGTTCTTCTTCAGTTATGCCTGAACCGACGGCATCTAGGATTTTATCGATTTTGTCAATAATTTCTTTTCCAACTTCCCGTCCTTTGGCAGTAAGGTAAAAGGGACTCTTGTAGCGTTTCGGCTGTTCTGATTTACATATTACGTATTCGTTCTTTTCAAGATAATCAAGAGAGCGGGAGACAGCTGCCTTATCTTCTTCACAGCGCTGGCATAAATCGGTCGCTGTCAAGCCATCGTTTTTATAAAGATGGTATAAGCAGGAAACATGAGTGCTTTTTAAATTAAAAGCAGCAATTTCTTTATTTTTTATTCGATAAATATTGCGACTTATACGGTTAATAAGCAAACTGAAAGTTCCAAAACGATCCTGCATAGAGTCCTCCTTTACTTGTTGATAAATCAACAAGAGAGATTATAGCATACGCTTATTGATAAATCAACAAAAAAGACTGACAAAAATTAAAAAATAGCGAGAATGATAATCTGAACTGCTTTTGCAGAAATATATTCTAAACGATAAAAGGTTGTGCTGTCTTTAATGGCTTGTGAAATTGTTGACTTTATTATCAGGCAAGCGTTTTCATTTTGTGAAAATATTGACAAATGGATGAAGAAAGGCTAAATTATTCTTGAATAGAGGTAATAAGTATGAGTGAAACAGTTGTAAAAGAAATAAATACCTTAGTAGAAAAAGGTTTAAAAGCTTTAGATGATTTTATGCATCTGAACCAGAAGCAGATAGATTACATCGTTGCCAAGTGTTCGGTGGCGGGTTTGGACCATCACGGTATTCTGGCAGCCAGTGCCATAGAGGAAACAAAAAGAGGTGTTTTTGAAGATAAGGCAACCAAAAACCTTTTTGCCTGTGAATATGTTGTCAATAATATGCGCCATTTAAAGACCGTTGATGTTATCAGTGAAGATCCGGTTACCGGTATTACTGAGATTGCTTCACCAATGGGAGTTATCTGTGGCATTACCCCGGTTACCAATCCGACAAGCACGGTCATTTTCAAAACATTAATCTGTCTGAAGACAAGAAATCCGATAATTTTCGCTTTTCATCCATCAGCTCAGCAGTGTTCGAAGCAGGCGGCTGAAATTATCTATCAGGCAGCCCTGGCAGCAGGAGCTCCGGAAAACTGTATTCAGTGGATTGAAAAACCCAGTATGGCAGCAACCACGGCTTTAATGAATCATGAAGGAGTGGCAACCATTCTGGCTACCGGCGGCAATTCGATGGTTAAGGCTGCTTACAGTTGCGGTAAGCCAGCGATGGGAGTAGGAGCTGGAAACGTTCCGGCCTATATCAATGCCAGTGCTAATATCGAGCAGGCGGTCAATGATATTGTCTTATCAAAAGCTTTCGATAACGGAATGGTCTGCGCCAGTGAACAGGCTTGTATCGTCGATGAAGAAATCTATGATGAAACAGTGAGGATGTTCAAAAAATACAAGGCCTATTTCGCCAGTAAAAAAGAAAAGAAGATGCTAGAAAAATTCCTGTTTAATGTTGAAAGTCAGGCTGATTATCCAAAGGCGGTATTAAACCCCAATGCGGTAGGTAAGCCGATAACCTGGATTGCCAGGGAAGCTGGCTTTGAAGTAAGTGAAGACACTTCGATTATCTGTGTGCAGTGCAGTGAAGTCGGGGTTAATGAACCATTAAGCAGAGAGAAGCTATCATCAGTACTGGCCTTCATTAAAGTGAAGGATGCAGCTGAAGGGTTTGAAAAATCTAAACAGATGGTTGAATTTTATGGCTTAGGACACTCAGCAGCTATTCATTGTAAGGATAAGGAAATGGCTGATGAATTTGGCAGAGTGGTAAAAGCAATGCGTATTATCTGGAATAGTCCAGCCACCTTTGGCGGAATCGGCAATGTCTACAATTCATTTTTACCATCAATGACCCTGGGATGTGGTACCTATGGTAAAAATTCCATTGGCGGCAACGTCAGTGCAGTAAATTTATTAAACATTAAGAAAGTTGGAAAGAGAAGAAATACAGTGCAGTGGTTTAAAGTTCCTAGTAAGATTTATTTTGAAAGAAACAGCATCCAGTATTTACAGTCTTGTCGTAACGTAAACAAGGTGTTTATGGTTACTGACAGAAGTATGGTTGATTTTGGTTTTGTCAATAAGATTACCGAGCAACTTAACTTAAGAAGAAATGAAGTGGCAATTCAATTGTTCTGCGATGTTGAACCGGATCCGGATATCGTCACAGTAAGAAAAGGCGTGGAATTAATGCAGGCCTTCAAACCGGATACCATTATCGCTTTAGGTGGTGGCAGTGTTATGGATGCCGCTAAAGGTATGTGGGTATTCTATGAGCATCCGGAAGTTGATTTTGACGATCTGAAACAGAAGTTTATGGATATCAGAAAAAGAGCCTTCAAATATCCGGAACTGGGTAAGAAAACAAAATTAATCTGTATTCCGACCACTTCAGGCACCGGTAGTGAAGTAACTCCGTTTGCGGTTATTTCTGATAAGGCCAATAATAAAAAATATCCTCTGACAGATTATTCGCTGACACCAACAGTGGCAATTGTTGATCCCGAGTTTACGACCAATCTGCCGGCAAAGGCTACAGCGATTACCGGCATGGATGTTTTAACTCATGCAGTAGAGGCCTATGTTTCAGTTATGGCTAATGACTATACTGACGGCTTATGCCTGCAGGCAATCAAGCTGGTTTTTGAATATCTGCCAAAAGCGGTAAAAAATGGCAAAAATGATTTAGAAGCCAGAGAAAAAATGCATAATGCCGCAACTATTTCCGGCATGGCCTTTGCCAATGCCT
>JARKSP010000087.1 GCA_029974225.1 Erysipelotrichaceae bacterium | reverse complement strand
CATTTGAGTGGTTTTTTAATAAGGTGAAGTTCATGAAAATTTATGTTTACAGTGACGAAAGTGGAGTTTTTGATAAAATACATAATGATTATTTCGTTTTTGCTGGAATAATTATTATAGGTGATAATGACAAAATAAAGTGGTCCAACAAATATATTAGTGCAGAAAAAAACATTAAGCATAACTATCAAAGCGGTACCGAGATAAAAGCATGTAGAGCTACTAATAATGACAAAAGAAAACTTTTCAATGCAATGAAAGAATGTTATAAATTTTGTGCAATTATTGATCAGAAAAAAGTACACGATAAAATATTTGCCGATAAAAAATCTAAACAAAGATATTTGGATTACGTATATAAACTTGCTGTAAAAAGAGCATTAAAAAATTTAATATTAAAAGGCGTATTAAATGAACATGAACCAATAAACATTTATTTTAATGTTGATCAACATTCTACGGCAACAGACGGCAGGTATGAATTGAGAGAAGCATTAGAACAAGAATTAAAAATTGGAACAACCAATTATAAATATATGACCTATTATCCACCTATATTTACAGATATGAAAGAATTAAACTTAAATTATTGTAATTCGGAAAAACAATGTTTAATTAGAGCTTCAGATATAATTGCTAATAGAATTTATTATTGTGTTACAAATTCAAAAAATAAAAATTTGAGAGAAATTAATAACTTAAATATAAATTATTTCCCATAAACTGCTAACTAACAGCGGTTTTTCTTTAGAAAAGTAAAGAAAAACAATATATTTTTAGTGCAGAAATGTACCTAAAATGTACATGAAGGTTTACACAGAAAGGCATAAAATGCTCCGAAAGTGCCGAAAACAGCCATTTTTAAGCGAAAAAGCATTAAAAAAGCCAGGTTTTTACCTGGCTTATTTTACTATGGTGCGGATGGAGGGACTCGAACCCGCATGCCTCGCGGCGCTAGATCCTAAGTCTAGTGCGTCTACCAGTTTCGCCACATCCGCCTGTTCAGTGGTGCAGATGAAGAGACTTGGATTTTATGCCTTGCAGCGCTAGATTCTAAATCTAGTGCAGCTACAAGTTTCACCACCAACATCTGCATGCCTAATCATTATAAACAATCTTTTTGGCGATTGCAATAAAAAAATGATTTTCTAAAATGTGTTGTGGTTAATAAGTGATAATGTCCTAAGTAGTATTGTGGGAAAATGTTCCAAAATATATTACGATAAAAATTGGAATATTTGGAGCAAATATTCTAATGAATGCTTCAATTTATAGGTAATGTTCTAATGATAAGTAGGCAATACCTTTAACTATAAAAACAGTAAGAGAAGAATAGTAAAGAAACGTCTTACAAAGTTGTTTTTAAACTTCTGATGCTTCATATCTACCATGATTTACCACATAAAAAGGCAAGATCTGTTGCTTGAAATCTTGCCTGCTTTTTGAATTTATAGTTTAATCCTTATTAGTCGTTGCTGGAAAGACTATGAATGTATGGTCAAGCCAATAACTTTCCATCCCTGATCCAGGTTATTTCAATGAATTATTAGTTCTATTTAGTCTCTTCAAGCCAGAGTTTAATTCCTAAATATCCAATTAGGAAATAAAGGAATATCATTGAAAAGCAAAATGTAAGATAGATCTCATTACCTAATGTTCCGTATAGATGGTTAAATGGCAGTATAAGAATAATGCTCCAGATATAATGATTGAAATACCAACCTGTCAGCAGTAACAGAACGGCAATAATTAATAACACTTTTCCCAATTCTTTTTTATTCATTTATATATCCTCCTTTTTCTATTGGTATAAATATTATAGAGTCGTACAGTTCATACATTGCAGTGTTTTCAGCAGAAATATAACTGATTCCTGACAAACATCTTTTTTCTATATTTTATATTTTTCCTAGTTTATTTCATTATACCCCTTAACTATTTTTTTCAAGGAAACTGGCGTTTCTATTAAAAATCTATTTTTATAACATTACTATCATAGTGAAGATAAAAAAATATTACTAACCAATGTTTAACTTTATTGAGGCATCTGCGGAAACTATTGAAAAATAAAATATTTTTTTAAAAAGAGCAAGGTAAGAAAAACAGCATGAAAGCACTTGCTGTTTATCCACTATATTTATTTAGCTGTTGCTTGATAGCAATCTTTTTGAGAATGAACCGGATGATGTTATCGATTTCGCTATCCTGGCGATAGTCAGCTAAGGCTACATAGTTAACTCTGCCGTCTTCGACCAGCTGTTTATAGGTTTCTTTCCCTTTGTCATGGACGGCGATAGAATGTCCGCCATTGGCTTTGACCAGTCGCATACAGGGCACATCGGTAAAGCCATCGCCAATATAAATCATCTGCTCAAAAGGAATGTCTCTGGTGGTGGAAAAAGAGTTGATGGTTGAATTGTCAAAAACATCTAAAGAATTTTTGTTGATTCTAAAAAGAAACTGTGTCTTGCCGGTGTAGTTAATCGCTACAGCAGGCCAGTCGGCCTGCCCTTTTTCATCATAGTGGTACTCACAGGCAAAGACTCTGGTGAAGCTGTCTCTGATGGAGCAGCCATCGATCATCTCTTTGGTTCCTGAAGAAATAATGTAGTGCTGAACTAAAATATCATGTTCAAGAGCAAATTTATTGATTCTATCGAAAAACTGTTCAACTCCAGGATAGTAGATTATATCTTTACCTAAACTGTTAAAGAATTCTCTAGTTAGGGGAATGTTTTTTTCTCTGGCTTTTTTAAGCAGCAGATACATATAGGCTAAAATTGAGTCCATATTGTTTTTGGCTGAATAGCATTCCACTTCCTGCCAGAATGATTGTGGCTCGATATTCAGCCTCGGAAACAAAGAGTACTCCTGCATATTCTTGTGGCAGAGGGTCTGATCAAAGTCATACATAATAGCTACTTTAATCATTGTCTGCTGGCCTCTAAAACTTCATTTAATATTTTCGGCAGAACTGCTGCTTCTTCTCTGGTAATGGCACATAGTGAAATTCTGATGCCCTTATCAAACTTGACAGTGAAAATATTTCGGGCAATCAGATTATTATGAAATCTGTTCAGCAGGGCATCATCTTCTATTTTAATGGTAGCGAAAAAGCCTTCGCTATAGGGAAACAGAGGTAAGCCGACTGCCTGGGCATTGCTCAAAAAGATTTCACTTCTTTCCTTTAACAGATTGATAAAGTGCTGTTTTTCCTTCAGGTATTTGTCTTTATTTTCATTTAAAACTTTAACAACAGCTTCCATAAAACCATGGTTGATATTGCTCCAGTAAGCACGGCAGCTTCTGGTAAAGGCATTAAAGGTATTTTCCACCGTCTGTCTGTTTTTAGAGAGAATGATGTTGGCGCCCACTCTCATGCCATAGGCGGTGAAAGCTTTGGAACAGCTGTAGGCGATGTTAAACAGGATTTTTTCATTAGCCTCATTGAAGGTTTTAAAAAAGTCATAGCCATCACTATAGCAGTAATCAATATAGGCAACATCATTGACGATGATAATTGGTCCATTTTCGGTAATCTTATTGAAAACCTTAATCAGCAGTTTCCAGTTTTCAGTACCAAGAGATATGCCTGTCGGATTATGGCAAGGATCATTGATGACAACTACCAGTTTGCCCTGGTTTCGAATAATTCTCAAGGCTTTCAGCATCAGATCCTGCAGATCAACATTATTATTTTCATCGGTTAATTTATAGAAATCACATTTCAGATTGGCGGTTTTAGCCAGAACCTTATATGAGCCCCAGGCTGTCTGCGGCAGCAGTACCGTTTCATTAGGATTCAAAAAACTATTGAAAGCCAGGGCTAAAGCTCCGGTACCGCCAGGAGCAGCGACAGTCTTATGATGTAGTTCAATATTGCTGTTCTGGTTGACCCAGTTAAAAATGGCTTCATTAAAATTGTCGTTTCCGGTAATGGATTTAGCGTAAGCAGCCTTGGTAGCGTTGGAAACCGCATTGTAGCAGTCAAAAACCGTATCCAGAATCGCAATCTTTTTGTTTTCATCAAAAAGAGTGCCGATAGTCGCGTTGATAACATTGGTTTCTCCCTGGGCAATGGCTTTATTAGCCAGTGTTCTTAATTCAAAGACACTGTCTTTAAAAACAGAGAAGTCGGCATGGTTGTTTAAAAACAGATCACTGTTATCATTTGTTCTGTTGACAAAGGCCTGTGATAAATCATCCAGCTGATTGTTAAACTGTTTCTTAATCAGGGAAACATCTTCAGGTCTGATATTCTTTGCCATTGTCAAAACAAACTTTTCCTGTTGGGTCAGATCACTTTCTTTTTTGGCCAGAACCATTCTTTTTTCAAATAGGTCGGAAAGCATATCATCGATTGCTTCAATTTCTTTTCTAACGTTTTCTTTTTCCATACATATCACCAGTTATATTATACTTTATCATAAGTCAATGGTACAAATTAAATGATAAATAAGCTATAATAGATTTATAATTAAAGGAGTATGTTATGTCAAAAAATGCAATATATGTTACTGGACACCGAAATCCCGACTCAGATTCAATAATTTCAGCAATAGCATATGCATATTTCAAACAGCAGCAGGGTTATAACGCTATTGCCGTGAGGATAGGTGAAATAAATCGTGAAACAGAGTTTATTTTAAACAAGTTTAATGAGTTTGCACCGCCCCTTGTCAATGATATCAGAGCCCGCGTAAGAGATCTTGATTTTGACGAGATTGTAACCTGTAAACCGTCTGAAAGCGTTTATGGAGCTCTTTTGAAAATGAGAGCTGCTGAAAAGAAAGTAATCGCGATTGTCGATGACAACAGACAGTTTTTAGGCATGGCAACTACTTCGGATATCGTAAAACCTTTAATACCTCATCAGGACAGAAATAATGAGCTGATCAGAAATACTCCAATAGAAAATATTGCAAGATTCTTTGGTGGCCAACTGGTCTATAAAGCTAATCTTCAAAGAGCTGACGGTCATATGCATGTTCCTGCCGGCAGTGATGATAAAGACTGTGAAAATAAAATAGTTGTCACCGATAATGACAGCAAAGTACATGAAATGGTAGTCAGAAATAAAGCTGCCACTTTAATTGCGACTCATACTGAAAAGTTCTCGGCTAAAGTTTTAGAACTGGCTAAAGAAAACAACTGCAATCTGGTCATCTGCAACAGAAGTATCTATGATGTTGTTAAATATACCTATTTTGCGACCAGTATTGATAATATTATGACTACGGATTTAATCACCTTCAAATATGATGATTATGTCGATGATGTCAAAGGTGTCATCAATAAATCCAGGTATCGAAGCTATCCAATATTAGATAAAAGAAATAATGTCGTGGGCACCATATCAAGATATCACGTTCTGAGGCATTCCAACCGTAATCTGATACTGGTTGACCACAACGAGCTTTCTCAATCGATTGAAGGAGCCGAGGATGCCAATGTTTTAGAAATAATCGATCACCATCGCCTTGGCGGCATCAAAACCCCGGCACCAGTTTATTTCAGAAATGAACAGGTTGGCTGCTGTTCAACCATTATTTCCAAGATTTTCCAGGAAAATAATGTGCCGATTCCTAAGGATCTGGCGGGTCTATTATGCTGTGCCATCATTTCGGATACCGTTAACTTTAAATCGGTAACCTGTACCCAGGAGGATATCGACCAGGCTAATTATCTGGCTGATCTGGCTGATTTGGATATCGTCTACTTTGGGCCGAAGATTTTATCAGCCGGAGCTAAACTGGATGATAAATCATGTGATTTCATTTTCCGAAATGATTTAAAACAGTTTGATATCAATAAAAACAAGGTCAGTGTCGGTCAATGTAATATTGTTGACTATGAGTCAATTGAACCATTAAAGCAGCAGATGCAGCAGATAATGAATAAGTACTCTAAAGACAGCAATTCCAATATCGTCATGATGGTCTTTTCAAAGATTGACGGAAGTGGCTCATATGTACTGGCAGCCGGTCCGGAGTCTTCTAAACTAGATAAATTCTTCCGTCAGAAAGGTGAATATGTTGATGAGTTTGTATTTCTGGAAAATGTTATGAGCAGAAAGCAGCAGCTGATACCGATGATTACCGATGTACTGAGCTAACATTTAAAATAAATGTCTGATTACTGAAAAACTGACTTCTGATAAGTCAGTTTTAGTTTGTCAGATTAAATATTTTTGTGTAATCAGCCGACAGTATGCCTAAACAGGTTAAATAGTATTAAAGAAACAATAATTTTCATTATCAGCAGTATTGATAAATCGGCTAAGAAATACCATTAAGAAAAGATATATGTCCATATGCCTGTTTTTTGAGGACTTCAATAGTCGCGGCTAAAGCTATGTCAGTAATTATTTTAGCTTTTCAACCTGCTTTTGAAAGGCCAGCAAATGACTTTCAGAGGCATTCTTCAGTGCAGTGAACACCTGGGCGATGTTTTCAGGCAAATCATAACTCAGAAAAAGTTCATACATTGCGATATTATCAATTTCAGCCTGAACACCTGTTTGGGCCGCTTCCAGCAGACTGGCTGGTACCACAACATGGTCAGCGGAAGCGTCTTCAGGGAAGTCAAGTCCATAGGCAAGATAAACCTCTTTTAACAAGGCAAGGTGGGTTTCTTCCGATTTCGCAATATTGGAATAGGGTTTCTGAGTGCCGAAGATATCCATAATCAGCAGGTATTCCGCATGGGCCAGATATTCATCCTGAACTGCATACATAAGCATATCCGCAAGGGTCAGATTCGTATCTGCCAGCGCGCCTTTGGAGCCATAGCCCTCAAGAGATAGTATTTTCTCGTCTTCCTTTAAAGAAGAAGGGTTCATATTGAAGTTGTGATTAACCACCGGCTGGTTATCATTTTTTTCCTGAACTGTAGAGTTGCAACCTGACAACATCATAATCGCCAGAATGCTGACAATAATTATCCTGGTTAAATCGTAGTTTAACGAAATTTTATTTTTTTTCATAGTAATTCCTCCATAAATGAAATTTCATTTTTTAAGTAGCCTAGCTTTTATTTATCCGCTACAATTAATTAACGCAATAGGGGATCAATTTATTGCATTTTTTTTAAAATAATTAAAAAATGAGTTAAATTGTTTAAATGTCATAGAATAAACCATAGTATCGAGCATCCTGGTAAACAGCTCAAGAATTAAGTCATTTAAACACAGTGATAGCAACTGCTGTTTTTCATTATCAGCAGTGGTTTTAAATCTTCTGAAGAGTGTTGATAATGAAAGACATCTGTTTACATTTGATGACAACAATTTAATAATAGGCTCAGCCTTTATTAAACGGCTCTTTTTCAAAAAAAGTATTATAATGTAAAATATAACCGGCATGTTTACTGGAATTCAACAATGCTGAATGGCGGTTTATAAACATCGAAATAAACCGATTTAGATTTTCTTGTAAATGACTGGGTAAAATTATACAATTAAGTAGATGAAGGAGGGCATTATATGGGATACAAAATCGTAGCAGATTCATCAGCAAGCTTGTATGAAATTGAAGGGGTTAACTACACCACCGTTCCTTTAAAAATCACCACCGCAATAGGAGACTTTGTTGATAAAGAAGGAATTGAACTGAAAAAAATGGTAGATTATCTTTTTACTACCAAAGACAAATCATCTACTTCCTGCCCAAGTGTCGGGGATTGGCTTCAGGCCTTTCAGGGTGAAAAAGAGATTTATGCGGTTACTATTACCAGCGCTCTTTCTGGCAGCTTCAACTCCCTTAAGCAGGCTAGAGATGCCTATTTAGAAGATAATCCTGATGCCAAGGTGTACATGTTGAATTCATATTCGACTGGTCCTGAAATGGTTCTGTTTATCGAAAAGATTATTGAACTCAAACAGAAAGGTTTAAGTTTTGAAGAAACCTGTGCAGAGATCGATCGATATTTTCCGCGCTGCAGAATCCTGTTTGCCCTGGACTCAGTCAGAAACCTGGCCAATAATGGCCGTGTAAACCAGATTGTTGCTTCGCTGGTCGGTATATTAGGTATTAAAATGCTTGGCGAAGGCAGTGATGATGGCAGAATTCAGCTGATCTATAAAGGCAAGGGCTTGAAAAATGTCTTAAAGAGAATGTTTGAAGAAATGGAAAAAGCCGGATTTGTCGGTGATAAAGTCAGAATTTCCCATGTCTTCAATGAAGAAGCCAATAAATTTATCACCAGTCTTATCAGAAGCAAATATCCGAAATGTGATATCAAGAGTCATTTGACCGGTGGCTTATGTTCTTACTATGCTGAAAAGGGTGGTCTTATTTTAGGCTATGAAACCAAATAAGAACGGTTTGGGGACTATTAATTGATTTTTGGAGAATAGAACTTGGCGGTTCTATTCTTTTATTAAGCGCTGAAGTTTGCTATAATGTTTCAAGTGAAGAAAAGAAGGTGCTTTTTATGCTTATTCTGGAAATTTTAAAAGCTATTATTCTGGGAATAGTGCAGGGAATCAGTGAGTTTCTGCCAATTTCATCTACAGGTCACATTATCCTGGTTAATGAGTTTCTGACTCTGCAGTTTTCCAAAGAATTTGTCAATACATTTTTTGTTGTCATCCAGCTGGGTTCTATTTTAGCGGTTGTGGTCTTATATTTTAAAAGACTATGGCCTTTTGACTTTAAAAATGCCACTGCCGACCAGCGCCGGAAAACCTGGGTTTTATGGTCAAAGGTTCTGGTGGGCTGTCTACCGGCGGCCGTGGTCGGTTTTTTAATTGATGATTTTATTGATGCCTTATTCTATAATCCAACAACTATTGCCATTGCTTTGATTGTTTACGGTATTGCCTTTATTATCATTGAAAGCATGCATATCAGAGTAACAATGGAAAAGGTTGAAGATATTGACTATATTACAGCAGCTAATATCGGTCTGTTTCAGATGCTGGCCCTGATTCCTGGAACCAGCCGAAGCGGCAGCACCATTATCGGTGGTCGAATCCTGGGCTGTGGCAAGGAGGGAGTCAGTGAATTTTCTTTCTTTATGGCTATTCCGGTCATGGCTGGAGCAACACTGCTAAAACTTTTGAAATGTGGCTTTGCCTTTGGCACCGGTGAATGGATAGTCTTAATAGCTGGTACCCTTGTTTCTTTTATTGTTTCAGTTTTCTCAATCCGCTTCCTGATGAATTACATTAAAAAGAATGACTTCAAAGCCTTCGGTATTTATCGAATTGTGCTAGGCATTCTGGTATTGCTATACTTTGGACTGGTTAAATAGAAATGCTTAAAAAATACACCCGTCAGATGTTAATCAGCAGTATGTATGCAGTAGTTACCTTATTGATTGCTCCTGCCTCTTTTGGTCCGATTCAGTTTAGAGTTTCGGAAGCTTTAATGGTTTTGGTTCTGTTTGACTATGATAATATCTATGGGCTGAGTTTGGGCTGTTTTTTAGCTAATCTGATTGGTCTATTATCGGGAGTCAATCCCATCGGCGTGATGGATATTGTCTTTGGAACCTGTGCTACTTTTATCAGCGGCGTCTGGATGTATAATCTAAAAGACCTTAAGTTTAAAGATCTTCCGCTTTTAAGCCTGCTGATGCCGGCAGTCTTCAATGGAATCATTGTCGGTCTGGAGCTGGCCCTGATTTTCAATGAAAGTGATTTAATTGTTTACTGGCTGATTTATGGTTTTCAGGTATTTGTCGGAGAACTGGCAGTACTGCTGGTTGTGGGAACGGCCGTTTATCTGGCCTTAAAAAAGATTAAGTTTGATGGATAACAGTTATTTTTTACAGGAGTTACAACAGTTATTGAACCAGCAGGAATTTGATGCCTTTATCAGATCTTTTTCTAATCCGCTCTACCGATCTTTAAGAATAAACCGTTTAAAGGCGGACTATCATAAAATCAGTGAAGAGATTGAGTTAAAGGGAAAAACTCCTTTCGACGAAGATACCTACTATATTGATTCTGAGGACAGGCTGGGGAAACATCCTTATCATTTAGCCGGTCTTTTTTATCTTCAGGAACCCAGTGCAACGATGGCTGTCAATGCTCTTAATCTGGAGGAAGGGGACTGGGTACTGGATCTGTGTGCGGCTCCCGGAGGTAAATCAACGCAGATTTTCTCTAAACTAAACAGAACCGGTTTT
>JARKSP010000081.1 GCA_029974225.1 Erysipelotrichaceae bacterium | reverse complement strand
AGGCCATCTCTCCGGCCTGAATTTATGAACTTGAAGGCAATGACCATATTGGTTCAGGGCTTATATGAACCTTTCGGCAGCACTGGTGAACAGAGGAACTGCAATAACCATATCAGTTCATGACTGCCCTGGCCTTCCGGTAACATCGGCACCGGTGAATGTTGAAGCGGCAATGACCATATCAGCTCAGAGCTGCCCTGACCCTTCCGGCAGCCCCGGGCACCGGTGAATGTTGAAGCGGCAATGACCTTTAGCCCTGAGCTTTCTGTCAGTGCCAGGTGAAGAACAGGCAGTTAATTTACTCTTTTTATATTGTCATTGTACTTTTTTCATTATCAATAATCAATTTTTGACCTTCATAAACTCCCCTATAATTTACAGGACAATTGTGAGCCGGGAGATTTGGCATATTATTAAAACTTCTCTTAATACTTAGCAGAGCAGGCCGGATGCCTTAAAGTGACAATGATCTAGCATAATAACCTACGATGAGTCAGCTGGAAAACATAGTTACAAAGACCGGTATCTTACCTTCGTAAACGGTGGCCAGAAACAAAGATCATAGTATTTGGCGATAGCCATTTTGCATCAAGGATTTTATCGATTGGACCAGTAACCAGTTTATTGTTGGATTTATTAACGGACTAACCGGTAATACAAAACTAAATGAAATGGTCCGGATTACCATCGAAAGCACTTAAATAGAATACGATCAATATCAAAAACCTGTAGAGAGGTATCACTCATTTATGTAAAAGGCAGAAAGCTGGGAGAATTACCATCGGATTATAGTGAAAGTTGAAGTAAATACAATAGGAACCAATATTCGGTACATAGTTACTAATCTGAAGGGATTTCGCACACAGGATCTATACGAGAAAGATTACTGTGCCAAAGGCTCAATGGAGCTTTATATGAAAAACCATAAGTTATACATGTAATCAGATCGGTCGTCTTGCTCAAAGTTTACAGTAAATCTGTTTCGTTTGTTCTTACACTGAATGGTATATATATTTATACACAACATGCAGAAGGAGGTATTGAAAGGAAGCGAGTATGCCAATGCAACGATGAAAACAATCCAGCTCAAAATCATTAAAACGGCTGCGTGGGTTAAAGAAATGAAAACGAAAATAAGATAGAGTTGCCAAGTTTTGCCCCACAAAAGAAGAACAGATCATAGGTCAAAACGCTGACCATGCTTCGAACTTAGATATCACAAATCGCAGCATTTCAATCATAAATCCTGAATATCAATTTTATTTCATAGTTGAGGTAGCTATGTCCCTGAGAAAAATTTTCAGTTTAAAAATAACGCTACCAAAGAAAAAATAAGTGCTAAGCCCATGATAAGAAACAAAAGCTTATCTACGAAATCAAGAAACCATCCGGAAGAAACCAATCGCAAAAGTCATTTTTTATTCATAGTTTTAAGTTTATGATTTAATCAGGTTATAGAATTGCCAAATGAAACCACAAATGATAAAACAAACTCCTAGATGGAAAGACCTAAGACTAGGTATAAAGTTAAGTATCACCTTTGGTATATTAATCCTTATTTTTTCCATTCTTTATTTTGCAGTACTGATTGATAAGCATGCTATTCAAAAGGCGGCTTTTAACTTGGGCGAAGGATATATTCCTCTAGTTGGTATCACGTATAACCTAGAAAAGTTAACCGGTGAAACTATGCAAGAATTACATGGATTCACTCTGGGTAAAGAAAATAATGAGCATCAAGTAGTAAGGTCACATACTTCCAAAATGAGTGAGTACGCTGAACACGTAGACCGCTTGATAACTTCATCTAAATCGCTTGCAAGATTTAAAACTGTTAGTAAGCATATTGGCGAAGAAACCAGAGAGTTTAAAAAATATGCCGAAGAGATGGTGATGTTGAATGACAGCATCACACAATTATGTCAACAACTGGATAGTACAATTACTGTTTTCGATAGTTTGTCCTACGAATTGGTACTTACACTGTACTCTGACTTCAGAGACAAATTGAATGATCCGAATACTTCAAGCTACGAACTAGTAAAACAATATAAGTTGACCAAAATGATTGATGCGATCTTCGATAAGGGGAATATTGGCAGAACAGAAGTCGTGCAGGCGGTATACCATAAAAATTCTCAATTGATTGTGGATGTCAATCTTCTCCATTTCTGTCATATTTTCAAACTAATTGAAATGATGTATGCCAAAGCAGACAACCATTCAAAGAAATTACTAGATCTGGTTGAGGGGACCTCTTTATCCTATCAAATTAATATGCTTGTATTAGCAAAATATATCGATAGGTACAAATTTATGGAGGACAAAATGAGAGAATCAGCATTCATTATTTTGTCTGAAGTTCATAATATCACTTCAGAAAGTAACGAATTCACTGCCAAAACTTCAATGGAGACATTTGCGTTATTGAAGTCATCCACCAGGTTCCTGATTATAGGATTGATCCTTTCTCTATTGATGGCTATTCTATTCTCTGTTAAAACTAT
>JARKSP010000071.1 GCA_029974225.1 Erysipelotrichaceae bacterium | reverse complement strand
GTTCCTTCTTTAACAAACAATTCCTGAAGTTTTGCCAAGTCTGCTTTATCAAAGATAACGAACATCTTCTGATTTCGGGTAATATTATGTTTAGCAAGGAGTTTATCTATCTCAACAGATACTTCAGACAGCTCTTTCTTGGCATTGGAATAGTCTAAGCTCTGAGCATATTCACGACTGGTTTTGATCAGTTTCTTCAGTTTATCATCGGTATTTTCAACTTCTTTATTGTATCTTTTCTGAGAGTCTATTGCACTTTCCACACTGAGTTTATAAGATGCATATCCAAAGCCGTCAGAGACTAAAGCGGTTACAATTAAACTGACAATCCCTGCTACCGGATTAATGGCTGTCTTAAGCGCTATAAAAGCCGTTGTGAGCACTGTTATTGAGGTTTCTACTGTTCCAATCACAGTCACAGCCAAAACTAAAGCTGTAACAAAGCCTTTCATAATGGGTGATAATTTCTGGTATCCTTCAAACAAGCTTTTTAAACCTGAGAGCAGTGGTGTAATCAAAACATTGAGCATATCGCCAAGCGATTCCTGAACATCTCCCCAGGTATTCTTATTCTGGATTCTGAGATCAGCCAGAGCCTTTGCTGTTCCACCATAATCAGAGGTCAGCTTTTCTACAAGGTAGGACACACCTTCTTCTTTCAATCGAACATCATCCAGTTCAATACCATATCTGCCAAGCATCTCGGTGTGACCATTAATCGCTCTACCCATCAGATCAAAGGCAGATTCGACTGTCATACCAGTAGCTTTATTGGCTTCAGCAAAATCCAATATAACAGGTACTAAGTCTTGAATATCAGAAGTATTCATGTGGAAAGTCTGAGACAGTTTTGACATCAAAGCAAGCAGTTGATCTCCTTCAAAGTTCGTCAGTTCCTGCATATTCTGAGCAAAGTCAGACATCTGAGCTGAATACTCACCAAAGGCTGTTTTAGATAAAATGGCTGACTGTCTTGCTTCCAAAGAGGCATTAAGTAGTGTATTAACACTGGCAGTAACAGAACTGATAATCTGAGCAACTCCCTGCATGGCAATGGTGACATCCCGAATGGAAGCCAAAGCCTGTTCAGTTGAAAGTTTTACCACAGCAGGTTTTTCAACCTCCTGTTTAACTTCTGAAACAAGGTTTTCTGCAGAGTGTAATTTAGTCTCTGCGTCTTTGGTTTCTATGATTAATTTAATGCTAATTTCTGACATTTTTCACTTGACTTTTAGATTATTTTGATAACATCTCAAAAGTTGGTGTAAAAAGATAAAAAAAAAGGTTGATCCAGATCCAACTCTTTGTTTTATTGAATTTGAAAATAAAAAAGACAAGGAGTAGATCATGAATCAACCAAAGACAAAGAAAAATGAGCCAATAGAGGTAGTCAAGTTAATTCAGGAAATAATACCCGGAAATTTTCTAAAATTACTTGAGAATTGTATCCAACATGTTATTAATACTGAGTTTAGTATGAAACTAAAAGCTGATCCTTATCAACAAACGGAAAACAGACAAAACTACCGTAATGGATACAGAGAGCGGAAAAGACCACTCAATACTGGTATAGGTCCGGTAAAAGTAAGTATTCCCAAGATGAGAAGCGGAAATTTTTATCCTTCAATAATAGAAAAATATCAGCGAATTGACAGAGCACTTATCAGTGTGATTAGTGAAGCATACTATTCAGGGGTATCAACCCGAAAAATGAATCAGTTATTTATTGATCTTGGGATAGAGAATATAAATCGTAGTTTAGTAAGCCGGTGTTCCGCCCAGATTGATGCTGAGATTGATGTATGGAGAAAAAGAACTTTAGACCAACATTATATATATGTATGGCTTGATGCGATCTATACTAAAGTAAGAAGTGAAAAAGGAGTTCGATCAACAGCAGTCTTAATTGCTATAGGATTAAAAAAAGACGGTTATAAAGATGTATTAGGCTTTCATCTGGGAAACAGAGAAAGTTACTATAATTGGAAGGAATTTCTTCAAAGTTTGAAGTTACGGGGTTTAGAACGAAGTGAATTATGGATAAGTGATGAGCATGATGGTATAATAAAGTCTATTGAGGAGTGTTTTCCAGGTCAACAAAGACAACGCTGCATAATTCATTGGATGCGTAATGCTCAAAGTAAAGTAACAAAAACAGATTCTTACTGGTTAAATCCCTTACTGTCAAATCTGGTATCATCAAAAACCCGTGAGTCATTCGATTTAGCCTGGAATAATCTGACAAAAGAGGTTGAAATGAAAGGTAAAATGCCCCTGTTAAACTGGTTGGATGATACTTATCATGAGATAAGGGTCTATCTGGATTTTCCTTCATGTCACTGGAGTAAGATAAAATGTACAAATATATTAGAGCGATTAAATGAAGAATTAAGGCGTAGAGAGAGAAGCATAAGAATCTTCCCTAATGAACAGAGTAGTATTCGTCTATTTGGTTCAATTTTACAAGGATATTCCGATGATTGGACAACAGGTAGAATCTGTTTAACAGATCCATGGGAGAAAATAAAGGCAAACAGGAAGGAATTAAAGAAGTTAACTGAGGTGGCAAACGACGGGCTGAAGACCTGCTCCGCCAGCTCTGCAGGGCTTCAGCCCGTCGTTAACTAACTTTTTCACAAAAAGATCTTGACAAATAGACTAAAGAAAATTTAAATTGTAATCAAAGTCAATATAGAAGTGAAATATAAGAAAAAAAATCTTGTATTACTTTGAAAACAAAGGGTTGGAACTTTACACCAACATTTGGGACTTAACTTCTTCTGCTTATACAAACATAATAATTTATTTTTGACTGACAGGCAATTATAGAATTGTTTTTAAAGTAAATTCAGACTAACCAAACACTTTTTTAGTTACAATTAAAAAAGTTGTTATTTTTATTAAATCTGTTATCTTATCTCTATAGGAGGAATAGAAAATGATTAAGAATGCAAAAATAAAAACAAAAGTAATATTTTTTACTTTATCAGGTTTTTTCTTTTTATCTGTTGTTTTGTAAT
>JARKSP010000070.1 GCA_029974225.1 Erysipelotrichaceae bacterium | reverse complement strand
ATGAAGATTGGTGATAATTGTTTTATCAATAATGTGAATTTTTCAACAGAACCATATCTTATTGAGATCGGAAATCATGTTGCCATTGCAGCCGGGACCGACTTCATTACACATGACGGTGCTATATGGTGTTTCAGGGAAGAGATGAAAAATGCAGATGTATTTGGCAAAATAAAAGTCGGTAATAATGTTTTCATTGGTAATAACTGCACTATATTGCCAAATACAAGCATTGGTGATAACACAATCATAGGAGCAGGAAGTACAGTACGAGGGCATTTCCCTGAGAATTCTGTTATCGTAGGAAATCCGGCAAAAGTGGTGCTTTCTATGAGCATGCAGAGACTTCTCTATATGCAAAACCCAAATTTCCTTGAGATAAGAGATCTCGCCCCCAAAGAAAAATCTAAAGCTATCAGGAAGCATTTCGGGTTATAATAAAAAAGGTGATCCTGAGATCACCCCATTTGACTGACCGGAAAAGCTACTATCGAATTCAATGGATTGGTTATATACTATATGCAAACAAAAGAGTGGTTGATATGAACGCTAAGAAGATGTTCTTAATCCTGATGGTGTTGGCCATAACAGGAATTCTCCTCCTCAATTTATGGCTTATGGCTGGTTATCGTATAACCAGACAAGCGATCAGTTATCTGCCTGATATTTCTGTATATAATTCGGATATTATTCAGAATCAAGAAAAGACAGTAACATATACTATAAAAAGTCTGTATTATGCTTTAGAGGTCAATTCATCAGGTAAAGTAACAGTTAAAACACCTGACAATGAAGTAATCATGTCTGATTTAACATTTTTTTCAGATTACGAAGACCATCAACCAAGTTTGGGATTTCGTGATACAGAAGTTAGAAAGGAGAATGATAGTACAATTTCAATTCGGGGTGAAGGAGCATCAGAGACTATTGTCAATATTATGCTTAAAGCCAGAAGTAACTTTCCAGAGTTTGAAATCAGTATTTCCACAGAATACTATTCTGATGTCATAGTAAAACGAGAAGCCCTGGTAGCAGCTTTTGCTATCCCAGTATCAGAGATTTACCGAAAAAACAGAAAAACTGACAATGAAAAATTCGAGGCAGAATATTGGCTTGACAAACAAGGTGTGAGGTTTGGACATGGATCAAAGTCCGCACTAATATATCACAACACAGCTGTATCATCCCTACAGTTAAACACCACTAATAATATTTTACTGAAGTTTCGCAAGTAAGAAAAAGTTAAGAAATGTCATAAAAAGAAGCACTGGGAGTTTTCAGATATCTCTGAAAATCAGTATATTTAAAGTGACAAAACAAAAAATAACTGATCCCAATGCTTAATAATAAAGGT
>JARKSP010000055.1 GCA_029974225.1 Erysipelotrichaceae bacterium | reverse complement strand
CAGCTTTTCAATCTTTATTTCCTGAACGTCCATCAGAATATAACCGCCCTCTATCCTGTAATCAAATATAATATAACCATCAAGCGGCAAAAATTCTCTATATACGGCCTTGATATAAAGCCAGACTTCGCTTTTTTCTGTCTTCATATCAAAGCCATAAGCATTAATTTTTAAATCAAACTTTTTCATTTCTTTTTTGAAGACATCCATTTTGAAATAAGAAGCTATTACTTCATCACTTAAACTGAAGACCAGAGCTTTCTGGCTGATATCGTAATAACAGTAATCTAAAAGGTTGAACTGCTCTTCTGTAGTTTTGGTAATATATTTATTATCATGACCGGTTATCCTTACGTATATATACAAAGCAGCTGAAACCAATATTAAAATAAGAAAAAGAATTAATAAAACTTTTATCAGCACCTTAAAAAAGCTTTTCATCTTTAGCACCTCTATTAAGGTCATTATAAATACAAAAAAAACCTTTTTCAAGGTTTTATTTGTCCCTTGGTGGAGCGTAGGGGGGTCGAACCCCTGACCTCCTGCGTGCAAGGCAGGCGCTCTCCCAACTAAGCTAACGCCCCAAAAGTGAATGGTGGGCCTGAATGGAATTGAACCAGCGACCTCACCCTTATCAGGGGTGCGCTCTAACCAACTGAGCTACAGGCCCATTCTTCAGTGCCAATATATCTTATCACAGCATTTTAGCTAATGCAAGTATTTTTCGCTAAAAAATGTTTGATTTTTCCTGATAAAATATTAATATAAAAGCATGGTAAGGTATTATGTAATTTTTAAGGGACAGGTACAGGGAGTAGGATTCAGATACACTCTTTATCGTCTGGCAGTGGGCCTGAAAATCACTGGCTGGGTTAAAAACCGATCTGATGGAACTGTTGAAGCAGAGCTTCAGGGTAAAAAAAGTGACATTCTTTTTCTTATCAGCAACCTGCAGAAGAACTCGTATTTTATCATCATAGATGATTATTTTATGAAAGAAATCAGTTTAAAAGAAGAGGAGGTATCCTTTCGCGTCAGATAAAAAAATGACTTTAATTAAGTCATTTATTTACTGAAGATATCTCCATAATTAGGAGCACATAGATCCAGTTGTGAATCAAATATCAGCGTTCCATCAATCTGGATTTTGAATCTGACCAGATTTTCCTCGTCAATACTGTTAAAGCGATAATCATCACTGACCAGATAAAGCGTATCCTGATACTGCATATATTTGCCAGTTACCAGATTAACTACTGAGCAGCTGTTCAGATATAATTCAAAAGTACCATCTTCCTTTAAGGTTAATGTCGGAGCCTGACCAGTTAAATAGGTAATATCTTTATAGGTGCCACAAAGGGTCTTTTTATATGAAGCTTTCTCATCATTTTTAACATTGACCACCACTTCCCTGGTTGTCACATTGTCAAACTGGTCAGTTGCAACGATGGTGATTGTATAACTTCCAATTGTGTAGTTATCAATACTTCCCTGATAATGTAAAGATTCGCTGACGTCGCCATCAGTTTCATCATAGGCACTCGCTACATCTTTTAAGATAAATGTGCCACCATAGAGAATATCAATAGAATCTTCAACAGTGATAATAGGACCATCATAGTCTCTGACCTTTATGGTATAGGTTCTTTCAACACTTTTATTTCCCTGAGAAATATTGTAGACAATTGTATATACTCCTGCCTTGGTTACATCCAAATCAGAAGAAACAACAGTAAATACCAGACCGACTTCCTCGACATCCTTTAAAAAGGTTGTCGGATCTTCCGTACTGTTTAGCTCAATCACTTCTACAACCTGAGAAACAATAGGATCAAAATTTTTAGAATTACAGCCTGTCAGAATAAATAATATTGATAATGCTATAAGGATTTTTTTACGCATTTAATCAACCTCCATATATATGTGCAAAATAATCACATTTATATTATAATACTTTTATACAAATAATAAAAGTGAGGATAATGCTATGAGAAAAATTATACCAGCCGCGATTGTGACTGCTGCTGCTGTTGCTGCTGTAGTTACTTTCATTAAAAAGAAGATAGATAAAAAAGAAAAAGTTAATTTAATTGAGGTTGACATCAAACCTAAACCAGATTTAAAAAAGACTCTGGAAAAGGTTGGTGATGTTGCCGGAAATATCGTTTCTGTCGGTAAAGAGATTTTAATTGAAACTGTTGATACCGTTGGTGATGTGGTTG
>JARKSP010000046.1 GCA_029974225.1 Erysipelotrichaceae bacterium | reverse complement strand
GAACCCATAGCCTCAACCTCACTAAAGTAGATAAACCACAATTAAAGTATAAGAGTAAACATGGTTTCTACTTAATTCTATCAAAGGTTAGAAAGGAATGTTATTTACGTATGACAAGGTACGTATTTATCATACAAGGTAAGTATGGAATATAAGCTGAATGATATAGTTGAAATGAAAAAAATGCATCCCTGCAAGAAATCCAGACAATGGAGAATTATCAGGATGGGTGCTGATATAAGAGTTAAGTGTTTAGGATGTGGAGCATCAGTTTTGTTTCCGAGAAGTGAATTTGAAAAGAAAGTTAAAAAAATTATTCCATGCGAATTAGAAACAGAGGATTAGAAATATGCCACTGACAGCTGGTATTGTAGGATTGCCAAATGTAGGAAAATCAACATTATTTAATGCCATAACAAAGTCGCAGGTAGAAGCAGCCAACTATCCGTTTGCGACAATCAAGCCTAATATCAAAATAGTGGAAGTACCTGATGAAAGGGTTGACAGACTGGCGGAAATTTTCCATCCGAGAAAGTCAATTAAAACGACCTTTGAATTTACCGATATTGCTGGTTTAGTTAAGGGAGCCTCAAAAGGAGAGGGCTTAGGGAACCAGTTTTTAGGAAATATCAGAGAAGTGGATGCGATTGTTCATGTGGTGAGATGCTTTGAAAACAGCAGTATTGTCCATATCGAAGATACAGTTGATCCAATCAGGGATATTGAAATAGTCAATCTTGAACTGGCTTTAGCTGATTTAGAAACAGTCAGCAATCGAATTAACAAAGTCGAAAGAAGAGCTTTAACAACCAAAGAAAAAGAAGCGGTAAAAGAATTTGAAATGTTGAAAAAACTGAAAACCGCTCTTGAAGAAGGGAAAATGGCCAGAAGCATAGAGCTTTCAGAAGAAGAGAAAGAAATCTTTAAAAACTATCATCTTCTGACAGCCAAACCGGTTATTTATGTCGCTAATGTTTCTGAAAATGATGTGGCTGATTTAGAGCAGTGTCAGTATTATCAGAGAGTCAGAGAATTTGCGGCAAGAGAAAACAATCAGATTGTAGGAATAACAGCTCAAATGGAAGAAGAAATATCAGCATTAGATGACGAGTCTAGGGCAATGTTTTTAGCAGATTTGGGTTTAAAAAGAAGCGGGTTGGATGAAATAGTATTGAAAACCTATGCTTTACTGAATCTATGCACTTTCTTTACCGTTGGTGATGATGAAGTCAGAGCCTGGAAGTTTACCAAAGGAATGAAGGCGCCTGATTGTGCCGGATTAATTCATAGTGATTTTAAAAAAGGATTTATTAGAGCGGAAGTCTATAAATATGCTGATTTAATTACTTATGGCAGCGAAGCAGCTTTAAAAGAAGCGGGAAAAATCAGAGTAGAAGGAAAAGAATACGTCTGCCGTGATGGCGATGTGATGTTTGTGAGGTTTAATGTTTAAGGAGGATAAAAAAATGAAGTTAATTATTGCGATTGTTTCAAACGATGATAGTTCAGCAGTAAGTGCACGTTTAACAGAACACGGGTTTATGGTAACCAGATTATCTACTACAGGTGGATTTTTAAGAGCCGGGAATACAACGATGCTGATAGGAACGGAGGATGAAAGGGTTGAACAGGCTATTGAGCTGATCAAAGAAGAAAGTAAGAAAAGAACCGAAATTATCCCAGCTACCACATCATTTGACATCGGTCAATATGCTGCCTATCCAGTAGAAGTTCATGTTGGAGGAGCAACAATATTTGTTTTGGATGTAGATCAGTTTATTAAGGCTTAAATATGATTGATTTTATTGACTATACTGACCCTAATACCACTCTGATTTTGCTGCATACTACAATTGAAGGAAATATGAAAACAATAGGTGCAATTGAAGTTTACGGAAAAGTTAATGGTTATGTCGAAACTGATGGCTTAAGCAGTATTTATGGGTGTATTAATGGCAATTTAGAAACCAGAGATCTGATTGCCAGAACCAATAGTGTGATTAATGGTGATATCAACATCATTTATGATGGTTTTATCAGCCGAAGCTCTAAGATTGAAGGAAATGTAAATTGTAGAAACATTGAAGTATGCGGTAATATTAAGGGAAACATAAAAGCTGAAGATTCAGTGATAATAAGAAACAGTGCCAGTGTTGCAGGTGATATCATCTGTAGAAATCTGGTTGTCGATCAGGGCGCCAAGATTAACGGCAACGTAAAGCTGGAGTATCAATTTGAAAGGTATTAAACTCTTCACTTTTAAGTGGGGAGTTTTCTTTTTTATAGCTTTATCAGATTAAGAAGGAGAAAATATGTTTTTAGAAATAGCCAAAGAGAATAATCCAAAACTGATTGAATTTGCTTTTAAATTACAACAGGAAGGACAAATACTGCCTGATACATATGTTCTGGATTATGACACAATAATTGAAAATGGCAGGAAGATGAAAGTGATTGCTGATTCATTAAATATTAAGCTGTTTTTTATGACCAAACAGATAGGCCGAAATCCAGAGATTGCCAGAGGTCTGATGGAAATAGGATTTGATGGAGTCGTAGCAGTAGATTTCAAAGAAACCCTGACCATGATTAAAAACGGAATCAGACTAGGAAACGTTGGCCATTTAGTGCAGATCCCTCAAGCTGCTCTAAAGACTGTTATAGAAAATAAACCGATAATTATGACGGTTTATAATTTTGAAATGATTGAGGAAATTAACAGCATTGCCAAAAAGCAGAATCATATTCAGGATATTATGCCAAGAGTGGTTGATGAAGATTCATTTCTGTACGACAGTCAGCAGGGTGGTTTTGATGTTGCAGAACTGAGCTGTTTAATTGACCGGGTTAAAGAATTAAAAAATGTCAGATTTGCCGGATTAACTGTTTTTCCCGCTTTTCTATATGATAAAGAGCAGCGCGACATATTACCTACAGTTAACATGCAGGCAATGGAAAAGGCAGTTAAAACTGCCAGCGAAAAAGGATATAACAGCTTAATGATTAATATGCCTTCAGTTACCTGCTGTCAGGGGATTGAAACAATCCATAAATATGGCGGTAACTGCGGCGAACCAGGACATGGTCTGACTGGAACAACACCGCTGCACAAAGACACGGTTCAGCCGGAAAAGATTGGCTATGTTTATGTAAGCGAAATATCACATACCTATAAAGAGAACAGTCACTGCTATGGTGGCGGTTTCTATCGCCGAGGCGGACTGGAAAATGCTTTGGTGGGAACCAGTCTGGAAAACTGTAAAATGGTGAAATGCAGTGCTGCTGACAATAATATTGACTATCATTTTAAAATTCATGGAAAGCATAAAGCTGGTTCTGGTGTAATTATCTGCTACAGAACCCAGGCTTTTACTACCAGAAGTCAGATAGCAGTGGTAAAAGGGTTAAAGGACAATAAACCGGAATTATCCGGTCTATACAGCAGTTTGGGAGAAAAAATAGAAAAGAACTGGTAGTTTTCTCAAAAATAATGGTTATAGTTAAAAACGAACTCCTATTAGGGAGTTCATTTTGATTGATTATTTTCTAGCCTGTTTTTCAGCATTACGCTTATCATTGATGATTTTAACATGTTCATCATCAATTAAGGTAACGTTGTTCTGCTTTGCCCACTCGATACAGCCATTTAAGACTGTTTTCAAGAAAGGGCGAGGAACTTTTACAAAGTTCTTTAAGGCTGCATCAGTGAACTTGATTTCCGGATGGGCTCTTTCAGCGGCATATTTGATTGAAACCAGATCGACCTCTTTGGGAGCCGGAATAGGTTCAGCAATAGGTCTGGCGATTTTAGGGAACTGAGTATACCAGAAGTTAGTAGAATCTCGATAACCATAATCTACGGGCACTGGCGGGAAGTTCCATTTGGTAACACCGTTTACTATAGCATCATAATATTTTTCTTTCATTAAAATCTTATCAATATGAAGAATAAACAGAGCGCCATATTTACTGATGATGCCATTGAAATTATTATAAGGCCCAGGATGGCCATCATCGATATCATCAGCACTAAACTTATCTGCTCCTTCTAAGTGCGAAGCCCAGGTACATTCAAAGACCTGGAAGGCACTTTTAATTACCGGTGGACGATCTTTATCATTTGGATCAGTCTGACCAGGCTCCATCTCAAATTTCAGATCCTTCATTTTTTCATCAGACGGTCCAGGATAGCCTAATCTGACAGCTTCTTTAAACGTTTTTCTGCTATCATCAATAAAGTTAAGGGCGCACTTTTTTCTTTTCAATAGGTTATGACAGGTATTTGAGGTATTGCGACAGGATAATATCATCGCATACTTGTCTTTTCCGGCGACATAGTAAGGGAAACATAAAGAATATGAACCGATATTCAAGCTGCCGTCGTCATTGATGGTTGAAATACATATTGTTGGCATTGGAATAAATGCAGAAGTCTGATAAAAGTTATCAACAATTCTTAAATCTTTAAATGAACTCATTTTATTACCTCTCTTAATATAAATCTTCACTTAGCTCCAGGTTATCGACATAAGATAAATCGTTTGCGATATTTAAAGCGCTGATTATGGATTCGGAAAAGGTTCTTCCATTAACCAGACAGGCAGCAAACATGCTGACAAAAACCTCGTGGGTTCCCAGATATTTTTCTCCATATTGCTCTTTTACAATGGAGTCAAAGCCATTTTCTGTAAAGATACTGACTTTTTGGCCTTTATCAGTAATCAGAATCCATTGCAGGCCTTTATCTATCAGCTGCATAGCAAATTCGTTAAAGTCTTTATCTTTGATGGTTTTCCTTAAATAATCCGCTTCCAGGATAAGACCTTCAATCTTATCAAGCATCAAATCACTAGGAATATAATTGTCACAAATATAACGGGCATCTGGATGAAGGCTGGTAATTGCCTTTAAATAGTGATAATTTATAACATTTACAATCACTATATCACTGCCCGCAAAGAATTCCTGGGGAAGTCCGTCTTCAATATCAGGATAGCTGTTGTAGGGCAGGTAGTTTAAAGTTGTGGTTTTCCTTTTATCAAAAAGATAAGTCTTAAGGGGAGTCTTTTTGAAATATAGCTGTTGTGAATGAACAACAACATTCAGGCTGTCCAGCTTTACCATCATTGCATTGGCATCAATATCAAAACCAAATCTGGTTATAAAATAAGTATTAACTCCTAAAAAAGCCAGATTATAAGCGATAGTATATTGTCCGCCGGTCAGATAACTGTTGTGCTGACACAAAAAATCTTCTCCATTCTGAAGATTTTCATTGATAGAGATGACATCTGTTTTGTGGGTTAAGCCAATGACAAGAACCTTATTCATGGATATATTTTAACATATAAAGACAACAAACAACAAAATATGTTAATATTAAAAAAGGTGAGAATATGAGAATTGGACAGGCAATAGACATCCATCAGCTGGTGGAAAATAGAGATTTAATACTTGGCGGAGTCAAAATAGAATATGAAAAAGGCCTTTTAGGGCATTCGGATGCTGATGTTTTGTTGCATGCTGTTGCAGAAGCAATTATCGGAGCTTTGGGACTGGGGGATTTAGGAACTCATTTTCCTGATACGGATGATAAATACAAAGACATTTCTTCAATGGTACTGTTAGCGGAAGTAGAAAAACTGATGAGCAGCCATAATTATAAAATCGGAAATATTGATTCAACAATTCTAATAGAAGCACCAAAACTAGCTGAATATAAGCAGCAGATGGAACAGAACATTGCCGATGTATTAAAATGCGATGTATCACAGGTTAATGTAAAGGCAACCCGGGGAGAGAAATTAGGCTTTGTCGGAAAGAAAAAAGGAGTAGTGGCTTTGGCTAGCGTTTTATTGATAGAAAAAAGGAAGGTAGAATATGTACACTTATAAGATTACTGTGGAAGATATGATAAATAAAAACTGTGGCGAACAGATCAGGGAAGCTTTTGAAGAAGAATCAGAAACGGCGGTTGTAACCTATAATGTTGCTAAAAGAGTAGTTTTAGTTGATTCAGATTTTTCGGTAGAAGACATCTATCAGATAATTGAAGAAGCAGGATTTACTCCTGGAGATTTAGAGTTAGTATAACAGAATCCCTATAACAAGACATATATAAATCCGGCTGATGATAGTGATTGTAAGTCGGATTTTCTTACTTTATCAGCAATTGGTGTAGAGTTTTTCAGGCCTATAAAAGGGGCAGATTACTATCTCTGATAGTGAAAAACTGTTGCGATAAGAGAAACAGCGCTAGTTTATAAGTTTTTGAGGTTTAACTGATGGGATTAAATAAATTAATGAGGAAAATTTTAAAGAAATTGCTTATTATCATATTGATAGTGACAGTATTTTTTACTGTTTCATTTATCAGACATAAAATAAGCCTATTGATGGAAGAACCACTGCGCACACCTTTAGGTAAAATAGTCGAAGTTGATGGCCACAATATGAGCGTCTATGTTGAAGGCGAAGGGAAACATACGATTGTCTTTTTATCAGGAGGGGGAACAAGTTCGCCGATTCTGGATTTTAAGTCTCTGTACACACTATTGGTCGATGACTACAGGATAGTGGTAATTGAAAAATTTGGCTACGGATTCAGCGATGTTGTAGATGATAAGCGAGATATAGCAACTGTTTTAAGGCAAAGCAGAACAGCTCTTGAAAAACTTGATATTGCAGGGCCATACATTCTATGTCCTCATTCGATGTCGGGAATTGAAGCCTTGTATTGGGCTCAGATGTATCCATGGGAAATCGAGGCGATTATTGGCCTGGACATGGCTGTACCGGGATATTATGAGTTTATGAATATTAATATACCCATGATAAAGTTAGGTCATTATGGAGCGGTTTTAGGAATAACAAGATGGATCCCCGGCATTTCAGAAAGTGAAGCCATTAAACACGGAAATCTGACTGATTCAGAAAAAGAAATCTATCGGTCGATCTTTTATTATCGAACTGCTACATTAACAATGGTTAATGAAGTAAAAGAAATAAAAAACAGCGCTAAAGTTGTAGACAATAAGGGCGTTCCAGATGTGCCAATTCTACTTTTTATTTCTAATAGCTCTGGCACAGCAGGATTCGATGAGCAGCGGTGGAGAAGTATCGCTAAAGAATACATTGCCAAGTCAGATAAAGCTGAATACATTGAGTTGGATTGTCCGCATTATGTTCACGATTATTTTTATAAGGAAATAAGTGAATATATAAAAGATTATATTAATACTGAGTTGGATAGCACGGAATAAATGGAGGCTAAATATGATTGTAGAAAGATTTGAATTTTATTTAAAAGATGGAAGAATAGCATCAGTTCGCAGCCCTGAAGAAAGAGATATTCAGGATATGCTGGATTTTCTTTATAAGTCAGCAGGAGAAACGGAATTTATAATAAGGTATCCTGAAGAATGCGGTGAATATACTGTAGAAAAAGAAAGAGAAATAATTCAAAGAATTAATAAATCAGATAATGAAGCGATGCTGGTGTGCTTAGTTGATGAAAAAATAGTAGGCAGTTGTGTCATTTCATGGAGCAATAACTTAAAAACAAAGCATCGTGCCAGTACGGCAATCGTTTTGTTATGTGAATACTGGAATCTGGGAATAGGTACAAGACTAATTCAACAGGTTATAAAAATGGCTGAAGAGAATAAAAATATCATTCAAATTGAACTGAGCTTTGTCGAGGGAAATACTCGCGCCAGAGCATTGTATGAAAAAATGGGCTTTAAAATTACCGGAGTTAAGCCAAATGCTATTCGTTTAAAAGATGGAACCCTGTTAAATGAATATGCAATGATTAGAGAAATTAAACGATGAAGATGCTTTAGAACAATAAAAGTAACTCGTGGAGGAATATATTATGGAATATCAAAGGTTAAACCCTGACAATGATTATATCAAATACCTTAAAATAGCCGTGGCCAAAGAACCTGAATTGATACTGACTAAAAAAGGTTGATGAAAAAGTGATTGAAGGAGGAAAAAAATCCGTTTTTCATCAACACCAGATTCATTTCAGTCCTCGATAACAGCAAGAAAGCAGGATGGATATCGTATTGCCTATTTAAACCGGGTGTATGTGTTATCTGATTATCGCCACAAGGAAATTGGACAGGAATTATTTAAAGAATTGGAAAAGGACTGCAGAGAAAATGATATTTATGAGTATTGTCTGATAAATGCCAAGAATACTGAAACTGACAAATTTTATCATTCTTTTGACAATGTTACACTATATGAGCCGCCAATGTTAAGTAAGGAACTCAGATATTAGTGTTCATATAAAAACAGAATCCGGGGAGGAAGAAAAGATGAGTTGTATATTCTGTAAGATTATAAAGGGAGAAATTCCCAGCTATAAAGTGTATGAAGATGAGTACACTATGGTTTTTATGGACATTGCCAAGGATGTTGATGGTCATATGCTGGCAATACCTAAAAAACATGTCATAAATATTCTGGATTGCGATTTAGAGACCCTTAATCATTTAATGGCGACAGTAAAGAAAATTTCAAATTACTGTGTTGATGATTGTGAATATGATGGAGTTAACATATTAAATGCCAGTGGTGAGAGTGCCGGTCAATCGGTTAATCATTTTCATATCCATATCATTCCAAGAAAAGATAGTGACAATATAGATGGCTGGCCTGAATTTTCTGGAGCAGAACAGGAATTAGAAGAAGTATATGAAAAATTAAAAATTGAATAAAAAGAAAAAGAAAAAAGCTTCAAAATCAAAAAGCAACCAAAATTATCGTAATAGTTGGTGGAGCAACTGAAGGAAAATAACTAAAATTAGTTACATAAAGGAGGATAGTACATATGAGAACTACTCTATTAGGTGTATTAATTATCGCTGTTGTTATTGCCGGGATTATCTTAGGTGTATATTTGCTTATTCTGGTAATTAAAGCCTTAAGAAAATATGTTAGCTCAAAAGAGGTACGCCGGGAAAAAAAGGAGATAGCAAAATCTTTAGGTCAGGTATTAAAGGAACATAGAACAAGATGCAAAATGACCCAGGAATTTGTTGCCGAACACCTGGGAATCAGCAGACAGGCGGTATCAAAGTGGGAAAGTGGCGCATCTGATCCAAATACTGCAAATTTAATTGCTCTCGCTAAGCTGTACGGTGTAGCTCCAGAAGAATTATTAAAAGAAACCTATGATTAAAGCGGTTTTGAAAAATATGGGTATGAAAAAACGAATTAATCAGGACTGTACTAAGAATTAGCTGAAAATAAGTAAAAAAAGGAACTGGTGAAATCCTTTAGTCAAATTAATGGGCATTTAACAGAACGCGAAATGATGAAGGGAATTAACAGATTCCTTTTTTATTAATTAAGTTGAAATTTAACAATTAATATACTTTAAACATAAAACACCCAGAAATAAATATAAGCAGGAATTGTTGCAGCTAAGGTGAAAGGAATCCCGATACGAACGAAATCTTTAGTTTTCACCTCATAACCGGCTTTACGTAAGATTCCAATACCGGCAATATTCGCTGATGCACCAATGGGGGTACAGTTTCCCCCGAGTGTTGCTCCAGAAAGTAAGCCGAAATAGAGAAGTGTTGGCTGAATGCCCAGCGTTTCTGCGAGACCGGTGACAACAGGAAGCATAGTTGCAACATAAGGTATGTTGTCGATGAAGGCAGATAAAAGTACAGAGACCCAGACGATAACGGTATATAGAATAAAAAGATTTCCACCACCAAGTTTTGCAAGCAACTGTGCTACTGCATCAATAACACCCATATGGGAAATGCCGCCGATGATTAGGAAAAGTCCAAACAATAATCCTATTGTTTCAAAGTCGATAGCTCTGAAGGCATGGAACATAAGATCCTTATTATGACTTTTTTTAATACTGTCAAACATTCCAACAAGCAATAATCCAATACAAATCAATCCGTTTGTAGTTTCTGGCTTGTTTTTAATAAAGGATGCGGTAATCATCAATGCGACCATTGTTAATAGTAGAATTGTAGGAACATAGTTGGTCACTGCAGTACGATGAACTTCTTTATTGATATGGGTTTTTTCTTTACGGAACAGCCAGGCTAAAACCATCGCAGCAGCAAATGCTCCCAATTCAACCGCAAAAAAGATTGCGGGCTTCTTTTTATAAAAGAAAAAGTCCATAAAATTCATATTGGCATATGAACCAAGCATGATAGCAGTAGTATCGCCAACCATTGTGGCAGCGCCCTGCAGGTTAGATGATACTGCAATGGCAATAATAAATGGTACAGGATTAGTTTTTAGTTTTTTGCTTATTTCTAAGGCAATTGGGGCAATCATTAAGACTGTAGCCACATTATCGACAAAAGCAGAAATAATTCCCGCAAAGAGCGATAAAGCTACTGCTGCAATCTGAATACTGGAAACATGTTCCATTAAAATATCTGCCATAAGTGATGGCATTTTACTGTCAATAAAGAGTTGGACCAACCCCATGGTACCGGCAATCATCAGCAGAACATTAAAATCAATAGAACCGAGAATCTGATTGACTGGAAGCATTCCGGTTAAAATAAAGATCAGTGCTGAACCAAGTGCGATGTGTGTATGATATTTAACAAACTTCAACATCAGCACATAAGTTACAGCGAATAATATAAGTGCTAAAAGCATGTGTTTTTTACCTCGTTTATCTAATAAATAGATATTTATATAAAGCTATTAAAAGCTATTAGAGAAGACATATAATAATTGTTCAGACTTACTTTGAGATAAATCTGGCAAACTCAAAGGAGGCATAACAAGCAGGCATCGGTTGATATAAACTAAACAGAAACAGTTTATCTCGTCAATTCAACGGATGAGTGTTGCCTCCTTCATTGTGGCGTTTTTAGGATATTTAATCCTAAGATGACTGTAAAAAATAAATATTATAATTGATTAAAAAGCATTAATGAACATTATTTATCTGATGCTGCCCAGTGGTTAAACTTTGTCAGACCTTCTTTACTACCAGCAAGGAAAAGCACATCATTATGTTTAAAAACATAATTTGGAGAAATGTTTTCCAAAACCTGACCATCATTTTCTACTGCAATAATATTTAAACCAAAGCGGACACGTAAACTGATTTCCTCCACAGTTTTTTCAATAATCTGCTCAGGTACCTGCATTTTTGTAATGTTTATTTTTTCACTCAGCTGGATAATGTCCAACTCTCTAGCGGTTTCTAGTCTGCTGGCCAGACGTATTGCCATATCGCGTTCAGGATATACAACGTCGGCACCCAGTTTTTCGAGAATGATACCATGCTCAAGGCTTGTAGCTTTGGCAATCACCCTTGGAATACCAATAGATATCAGATTAAGAGTGGTAAGGATAGACATATCCATATGCTCACCGATGCATACTATGGCAATATCACAATTCTGAATACCTGTTTCCTGAAGAGATTTTTTATCTAGAGTTTTTACCACGTAGGCATTTTCGGTCAGTTCACTGATGTCACGGATTTTTTCATCATCGTTGTCCAGAACAATCAGTTCTGAGCCAGAAGCTGCTAATTCTTCCGTAAGAGCCTGACCAAATCGTCCAAGTCCAACTATACCATAAGTTACTTTATTTTTTTTCTTTTTACCAAACATATTAATTCCTCCAAATCAGCCGATTGAAATGTTTCCTTCAGGAAAACTTACACGTTCCCCCCTGGTAAAGTGCCAAAGAGTTGCTATGGTTAGCGGGCCAAGTCTTCCGATAAACATAACCACTATTGACAGTAATTTTGAACCAGTGCCTAATCCTGTTGTAATGCCGGTAGAAAGACCGACTGTGCCAAAAGCGCTTGTAATTTCAAAAACTGCGTCCATAAGCGATATGTTGGGTTCCATAAAAACCATTAGCCAGGAACCGGTTATGATCACAGATATTGCCAGTAAAGCAATAACTGTCGCTTTGTGAAAAGCATCCTTTGGCAAAGCATGGTGGAACGCTTTTTCTGATTTATTGGTAGCAGCAGCTTTGATACCTTGTATTAAGACAAAAAATGTACTCGTTTTTATACCTCCGCCGGTTGATCCCGAGGAAGCGCCGATAAACATCAATACCGTCAGTACTAGCAAACCGGCATTTGAGAACTTACCAAGGCTATAGGTGGAAAAACCCGCTGTTCGTGCAGAAACACTCTGGAAAAATGCTCCAAGCCAACTTACATCTTCGGTCAGTTTTAGCAGCACTGTTCCAACTATAATCAATATTACACTGACAGTTAGAACAACTTTTGCATGCATTGAATACTTCTTCCAGTTAAATCTGTTTAGCCACATTTCCTGAATGACCAGAAAACCGATACCACCAAAAAATACAAGTCCACAAGTAACAAGATTCAGCATAACATTATTCTGATAGGGAATAAGGTTCTGGAAATTACCTAAAATGTCAAAGCCAGAGTTATTGAAGGCTGCAACTGAGTGAAATATACTAATGCCTAAGGCATTTAGCGGAGAATAATCTTTAGCAAAAACGATAAAGCTAAGCACGGCACCAGTTAATTCGAATATTAATGTCATTAACAGGACGTTTTTTACAAAACGGACGATGCCGCTTCTTGAATCAAGATTTGAGGCTTCATGAATCAGGTTTCTACTTTTCAGATAAAACTTTTTTCTCATTGCCAGAATTATTCCCGCACCAACAGAAGCAACTCCCAGGCCGCCAATCTGAATGAGCAGAGCTAAAAAAAACTGCCCCAGGGGTGTAAAGGTATCACCAACATCAACTACAACCAAACCAGTTACACAAACTGCGCTGGTAGAAGTATAAAGTGAGTCAAGGTAGCTCAGTTTTACCCCTTCTTTAACACTCCATGGAAGTATTAATAGAACTGATCCCATCAAAATTACTGTTGCAAAACCCATTGCCAGAATTCTTGCTGGAGACTGTCGTTTTAAAAAGCTCAACATTCTTTCATATTTCTCCATTCCTGAGGCGTTTAACAGCCAATCCTTTTTGTGGCATAATGTGCTTTTTTTAGGGGGAAGTTTTGTTTAGTTTTGCGAATAAACTTCTGCCAGCCACGTAGTCAAAGACCACATTGTTTCCACAAAAATTGATTAAATTATATTCCTTTTATATAGTAATAGCAATATATTTTCTTTAAAATAAAATCCAAACCCTTTTGCTGCCCAGGTGTATAAAAATAGCAGTAGATACAAGGGTTTTGGATTGTAAGTTTATATATATTGTTAGAAAGGCAAGTATTATTTTCTCCTATAAGAAGAAGATAAATATAATGCCTGATAGATTGGCCATAAAATGAGCCAGTGAACTGATGAAAATATTATTAACTTTTCTAAAAATAAATCCATAGAGCAGAGCGTTTATAAAGATGAACAACATATCATATAAGACAACTGATAGACTTCCGCTTGTATGGTGGCAGATGGCAAATAAGGCAGCTGTAACAATTAAGGCTGGTAAAAAAGGAAGAACTGCAGATAACTGATTTTGAAAAAAACCTCTCCATGCTATTTCTTCACCAATTGCAGCTATTGCAAGTTGAATGATAAGAAGGGGAATCTGATTTACAGCCAGAAAATTCGTTCGCATCTTTAAGTGCTCTACAAATTCGGGCAAAAACAGTTTTGCCCCAACCAGACAGATTATATTTAAAGCCAGCGGTATTAGGCACAAAACAACAAGATTCTTATCTTGCAAAGCACGGGAAATCATCTTGAAGTTCAATAAATCTTCTGTTTTTTTCATTGCCAGAACAACAAAATACATGGCAACACCAATAACAATTGTTAAACCGGCAAAGTTTATTTTTGTTTCTTTAAACCGGAAATCAAAAATATTCAGCAGTGAAAAAAGTGCCATAAGCAATATTGCCATAAATATTAATTTCTCAACTTTATTGATTTTTTCTATTTCCATAAAAGCTAATTCTCCTTTTTAAAAGTTTTATTAAAAGACCTCAGTCGCAGACAATTCCATTTATTCAGATTTTTCCCTTTTTAAAAGCAGCATACACACAATTATACCCACAAAGAATAATATTACTGGATACCAAACACTTTCAAAGCTAAAGCCCTTGTTTAGCATCAGCTGATATCCCCATGGAGCGGGGAAAATTCGTCCGATATTCTTAAGCATTGCTGGCAGAAAATCTCTAGGGAACATAATTCCCGAAAGCATGATTGAAGGCAGAAACAGAAGCTGTGAGATCATTGTCAGTTTTGCCTGCTCCTTTATAATCAGTCCCAATATGCTTCCGATACTTAGCGATGCAACAATAAACATAGCGAGCCCCAAAAAGAAATGCAGAAGATTATCAGGCAGAATTGCCTCATATAGGGCATAATCAAGTAGCATTATAATAATACTGCTGATCATTAAGTGCACAAAGGCCGAAATGAACATGGTAACAAGACCCAGATATATCGGCACGCCATTGGCCTTATAGACCTTTTTTATATCACTTCCATATGTCTCAATCAGTACTTGAGGAAAACCGATGTAAGCACCCATAGATACACTTAAAACAAGCATTGACTGTATCAGTGTACTTTTCATTTCAGGCATAATAGCTGTAAATATTCCCCCCATAATAAGAGTAAAAAGAATCGGAACGATATAACAGGTAACTAAAATAGATTTACCTCGGATATCTAACTTCCACTGTAAGGCTAAACCATATAAAAAACCTTCCATTATGCTTCCCTCCTTGATAATTCTATGAAGTGCTGTTCTAGAGTACCGCGATCAACTTTTATATCTAAAAGGTGTGCTTCTTTTTGTTTTAATTCTTCAAGTATAGAAATTAAAGAATTTTCAATATCATCTGTTTCAAAAGAAATCTCTTCCTGCTCAGTTTTGATAATGATGAGATATTTTCTTCCTACTTTGTCGATTAATTGTTTAGCGGTACCGCAAAAGATAATGTTGCCATTATTTAAAATGGCAATACGATCACATAAGGTTTCTACTTCCGCCATGTCATGACTGGCTAAAACAATAGTTTTCCCTTGTGATTTAAGTTTACGGATCTGGTCATGTAAGGCCAGTCTACCTTCAACATCAAGTCCGGCAGTTGGCTCATCCAGAAAAATGATATCGGGATTACCAATCAGCGCCAGAGCAAGATGCAGTCTTCTTTTCTGACCGGTTGATAACTGAAGATATTTCCTGTTTTTGATTTCCTCTATCCCAAGAGCCTTTAGCAGAGCATAATCAATAGCTGTGTTATTCCACTTGGAAAACAGTTTTACAGCTTCCATTGGTTTGATATGGGCTGGAAGCGCTGAAGACTGTAATTGAATGCCCATTTTACCATCCATGATAATTTCTCCACTGTCGTATTTTTTTAATCCTTCAATACATTCTAAAGTGGTAGTCTTACCAGCCCCATTGACACCAAGAAAAGCAAATATTTCGCCTTTCAAAATTGTAAAATCAAGTCCCTTAAGAACGATATGATTACCATAATTTTTCTTCAGATTAGAAACCTGTATTGCATAACTCATTCTTTAACCTCCCTCAAAGGGGTTTATGCCAAGTCTGGAAAAGTAAATGCCTAAAGCTGGTCCTAAGTACTCGTTGATAGCAATCCTTTTCTTCTCCCATTCATCGGAAGCAGTTTCAAAATTACTCAGTTCAAACAGTTTTGGCAGCATGCTCATATCACCATCGGTAAATTCAACAATCAGGTCCCAGTAATTCTTAGTCAGTTTCTGACAGCGGTCACTTTCAACAGGTACGTTGCCATTTTTAAGCTGTAGGATTTCTTCACTTAAGTTATTGAATTCTTTTATAAAATCCATAGCGCTGTCCTTGTTAAATTTGGCACGCAGATAATCAAGCGTATCATCATCAAACTTTTTGATTAAAAAATAATATTCGTTATCAATTTGTAGATTGACAATAATATCAGCATATTTTTTAAAGTCTACTGCTTGCATCTGCAAAACTTCCTCTTTCAGCTGTTCGATAGCCTTTAAAGAAGAACTCAGCTTCTCTAACTCGCCTTTTATAACACTGGCCTGTTTGCTAAGAGCGTTAGCGACATCAGCCGGTGTGTCTAAGGAAGTCAGACGCTGTTTGATGTCTTCTAAGGAAAAACCTAACGATTTCAAAGATATAATCTGATGAAGCATGACCAGATCTTTATCGGTATACAGTCTACGACCACCTTCACTTTTAGCTGATGGTGATAGCAGTCCCTCTCTGTCGTAGTATTGTAAAGTACGAATAGTAACACCCATTTTTTTAGCTGCTTCACCAACTGTCATAAATCCTTTAGGTATTGCTCTATGCTTTTCCATGACTGACTACCTCCTTTGTCTGCAGTATAAATCATTACGCAACGTCACAAGCAAGACTCTTTTTAAAAATTAAGCGGCAAATACTCTTTTGCCGCCCATTTTTGAAGATTATTTTAAGATGGAAACCTTTCAAATCTTTTAATTTATATTATAAAATTTTAACTTCCCTTCTTCGTTAAGATAGGTAATCTGTTTTTACAATAAAGAATGCCGTTCTTAAGGTGTGTAATATTCAATAAAGAGATTCGTGAGCAATTGAGAAAAACCTTTTTTTTGAATTGTTTTAGAGGGCTCTCTAAAATCCTGCTGTCACAGGTAAATACATATTTGTTAAGGAAATCAAATCAACTTTACCGAATATTACACGACACACCTAAAAGCTAGGCCTAGAACAGCGTTATCACAACACTAAGTAAACTGAAAATCAGCTTTTTTCCATCTTTTCCGCTGAAGAAATAATGGGTTGACCATTTTTGTCTAATAATGGTGTCAGTCCCCCTGAATATCCAGATTCGTGATAAAGATAATTTACACCAGTTTCTGTGTCTAACCATATTTCTGTAATTTTCAATCCGCCTTGCGAATAGGTTTTCTTAAATCTTTTTGTTTTAGCCATTTTATTACCTCCAAAAAATTATTTTTGTGTTAACTGCCAATACGATTACTGGCAAGTTCAATAAGCTAAACTTTTTATATAAACGTTTTTTCCTTAGAGAAACTATTTAAAACAATACCGCCTTTTTCTGTAACCAGAACCAGGTCTTCGATGCGAACTCCTCCAATATCGGGCAGATATATGCCTGGCTCTATAGAAAAGCACATACCTTCTTCAATAATCGCCTCACTGGAAGAAGAAACATCATATCCTTCATGAACCTCTAAGCCGATACCATGTCCCAAACGATGAGTAAAATACTGTCCGTAGCCAAAGGAGATGATATAATCTCGGGCTATCTTATCGATCTGGGAAAACTTTTTTCCCGGCTTTATGGCTTCGATAGCCAAAAGGTTGGCTGTTTTAACGATGTCATATATTTCTTCCATTTTTTCATTCTTCTGCAAAAACGTTCTGGTCATATCAGAGCAGTAACCTTGATGGCGACAGCCCATATCAATGAGGCAGACATCGCCTTTCTGTAAAATGGTATCGTTGGATTGGTGATGAGGATTACTAGCGTTTTTGCCAAAAGCAACAATTGGCTCAAAGGAAACAGGTTCGCAAGTCAAATTTTCAAATTCAAACAATAATTGATTATAGAGTTCTTTTTCGCTGATTCCTATTTTTATGAAGGGAACAATTCTCCTCATTACTTCATCATTGTCTAATGAGGCTTTAATCATAAACTTAATTTCCTGTTCGTCTTTAATTGACCTTAGTTTTGTTGTTAAAAAAATGGCATCTTGATAATTTGCGGAAAAGCGATTCATTAATCTCAACAAAAAGGAAGCTGTCCATTTCCCATCGACGTAAATTGATTTACCGGATAAATAACTTGAAAGTATACTAATACAATCTTCTGTGTCGTTGTAATAGATGATTTTATAATCATCTGAAGAAGGAATTGAAAATAATTCGTTAATAAACAAAATGTTTTCTTTGTCTTTATTAATCAGCAGAGCAAGCAGTCTTTCACCTGAATCTAATTCCAAATTAATAAAGTATTTGAGATTGTAGTAGTCGGTAATAAGAACATGGTCAATGCATTCTTGTTCCATTATCCTTTTTATTTTGGATATTCTTTTATTCATTCAGTAATCCTCGATATAATTATAGGGCTTGGGTATGTATTCGATGTAAAAATATGGTATAATTTTTGTAATTTCGATGGAGGTATTTTTTATGTCGCGTCCTGTTTTCCCGAAGAAAGCCATAGTAACCGGCGGTATGCCTTATGGCAATAAAGCCCTGCACTTTGGACATATCGGCGGAATGTTTATTCATGCCGATGTTTTTGCCAGATTTTTAAGAGATAGAATAGGTAAAGACAATGTTATTTTTTTAAGTGGAACAGACTGTTATGGCTCACCAATTGTTGAAGGCTATCGGAAAAAAGTTGAAGAAGAAGGTTTTTCAGGCACCATCGAAGACTATGTTATGGAAAATCATTTGGCTCAAAAGACAACACTGGACGCCTATGAAATCAGCTTGGATATTTATGGTGCCAGCGGACTGCTGGATTCTAAGGAAATTCATCAGCAGGAAACTAACGAATTCATTGAAAAACTATATAATCATGGCTGGCTGGAAAAAATGGTCACAAAACAGTTCTATGATGCCAAAGCCGACTGTTTTCTTAACGGAAGACAGGTAATCGGCAAATGTCCAATCAGAAACTGTCAGTCAGAAAAAGGATATGCCGATGAATGTTATCTGGGCCATCAGTACATGCCAGAAGATTTAATTAATCCAAGAAGCACCATCACCGGCGAGGTTCCTGAAATGAGAGATGTAGTTAACTGGTATTTCAAACTAACTGACTGTTTTGATATTTTAGAAGAGTATGTAGACTATATTTCAACTAAGCCAAATGTCAGAAAGATTGTCTGGGAAACAATGAGAGAATCATTGGCTAAACCGATAATCTATGTCAGAAAAGAAGGTATTGAAACCTACAGGGAGATTAGAAATCAGCTGCCTGAACACCGGTGCTCAGATTTAGAAAATGTCAAAGACAGTTTCACTATTGAGTTTAAGACTCTGGTGGAAAGAGAAACAGCCTGTGAACTGTTAACCAGAAATTCAATCAGATATAGAACAGGAAAAACATTAGTCCCTCTTCGCTTGACCGGAAACATTGATTGGGGAGTAAAAGCTCCTTCCCTTGAAGGAGAAGAAGGCTTGACTGTCTGGGTTTGGCCGGAAAGTCTCTGGGCTCCCATATCATTTACCAAGACCTTTTTAAAGAGAATAGGCAAAGATGAAGAAGCGTGGAAAGATTTCTGGTGTGATCCGCAAGCTGAAGTCTTCCAGTTTATTGGCCAGGATAATATCTATTTTTATGGAATCGCCCAGATGCCAATGTTTATGGCCCAGGAAGGACCGGAGCTAAGAATAAATCCGGCTAAAGGACAGCTGCAGCTGACAACACTGGTAGCTAATCATCATGTTCTGTTTTTAGATAAAAAAGCTTCTTCTTCAGGAGAAGTAAAACCGCCTATGGCTCAGGATTTGCTGGATTACTATACTGCCGAACAGCTGAGAGCACACTTTTTAGGTTTAGCTTTAGCTAATAAATCGGTTAGTTTTATGCCTAAGCCACTAAATCCAACAGCTAACGAAAAAGAACAGGACCCGGTCTTAGCTCAGGGAAACCTGTTTACCAATGTTCTGAACAGACTGGTCAGAAGCTGTTTTTATGCCAGCGCCAGATATTTTGATGGTATAATACCATATGGCAGGATCTCAGAAGAGATACTTAGAGAATCAGAAAAGACAATCCTGGATTATGAAAACGCTATGTATCGTTTTGAACTGCATCAGATTCACAATATCTTAGACACTTATATCAGACAGGCTAATAAATACTGGTCAAGAAACAATACCCTGGCTAACAACCGAGAGGATGCGGAGTTGAAAAAACAGACTTTAATTGATGCCTTCCACATGGTGAGAGTGGCAACGGTTCTTTCTCATCCCGTCTGTCCGGAAGGAACGGAGAAAACAGTGGATTATCTAGGTTTTGATAAAGAGGAGTTCTTTAGCTGGGACAATATTTTCCAGGATAGCTATTTCTTTATGGAAGATAAAGAAAATCATAAAATTACGGAACTGAAAGAAAGAGAAGACTTCTATGTAAAACACCCAAGTCAGTTCGTTTAAGAAAGGGAGAAAAAATGGACTATCAAAAACTTGCAGACATGTTATTTCCAAAAATAAAACATGACTGCCAATACTATTTCGATAAATATCCCAAAAGAGATTTGCCAGAAAACAGCGAAGTTTTAAGAATCGCACCCTCTCCTACCGGCTTTATCCATTTAGGCAATCTTTATGGCGCCTTGGCGGATGAAAGAATTGCTCATCAGAGTGGAGGAGTGTTCTATTTAAGAATTGAAGATACCGACTCAAAAAGAAAGGTGCCTGGCGCCGTTGGAGCAATCATCTCCAGTTTTGATTATTTTCAGATCTATTTTGACGAAGGGGCAGAGCATCAGCCATACGAGGGAGATTATGGTCCCTATTATCAAAAGCAGAGAGCCGAAATTTATCAGACCTTTGCCAAGAGACTGGTAGCCGAAGGGAAAGCCTATCCTTGTTTCTGCTCAGGAAAACAGTTAACGGAAATAAGAAAACAGCAGAAGGAAGCAAATGAAGCGACAGGATACTATGGCAAATGGGCAACCTGCCGCAATCTGTCACTGGAAGAAGTTCAGGCTCATTTAGATAAAAAAGAAAGATTTGTCATCAGAATGAGAAGTGGCGGGAACATTGAAAATCAGAGTATTTTTCATGATGAAATCAAAGGGGATATAACGGTTCGGGAAAATGATCAGGATGTGGTGATTATTAAAACAGATGGAATTCCCACCTATCACTTTGCGCATGCTATTGATGATACTCTGATGGGAACAACCATCGTTTTAAGAGGTGAAGAATGGCTGGGAACTTTACCTGTCCATCTGGAATTGTTCAAATTACTAGGTTTCAAATTACCTAGGTATGCCCATACAACGGTTTTAATGAAGATTGATGAAAACGGAACCAAGCGCAAACTCTCTAAAAGAAAGGATCCAGAGCTGGCGTTAGATTATTATCGTCAGCTGGGCTATCATCCTTATGCCGTCAAGCTTTATCTGATGACTTTACTTAACTGGAATTTTGAACAGTGGCATTTAAAAAATCCTGATGCCCATCTGGAAGAATTTAAGTTCTCATTGGACAAAATGGGACAATCGGGTGCTTTATTTGATTTGGACAAGTTAAATAACATTTCTAAAACCTATCTGGCTAAGTTTTCATTAGAAGAAATGAAGGATTTTCTGAAATCTTATATTTCTGATCAGAAAAAAGAAGATTACGAAAAGTATTTCGGTGATGAAGATTACCTGGATAAGGTTTTAACTTTAGGAATGGGCCTGAACCTAAAGAAAAGAAGAAAAGACTATATCTATGGCTCGCAGATACTGGAAGCAATTGATCTGTTTTATCATCATGAAAAAGTTGATGATTTCAGCTGTGACAGCAAAACTGCCAAACTGCTTCTGACACAGTTTGCTGGAAGTTATAACTATGCCGATGATAACTCAGTCTGGTTTGAAAAGGTTAAAACCATTTCCGCAGACAACGGTTATGCCGCTGATATGAAAGCTTACAAAGAAAATCCTGAAAACTACAGAGGATCAGTAGCTGATGTTTCAGAAGTAATCAGAATTGCGATAACTGGACGTAAAAATTCGCCTGACTTATGGACTATTATGCAGATACTGGGAGAAAAAGAGTCAATGAAGAGAATTGAAAACACCATCAGGGAGTTGGATTAGGATGCGCTATCCAGCTTTCTTAAAAAAGGGAGATACTATCGGTTTAATCGCTCCATCATTTGGAGTTTTTGGCTATCCCTATGAGGACAGATTTGACAATGCCTACAAAAAGTTTTCCAACCTGGGATACAGAATAAAAGAAGTAGAGCATCTGCGAGGAGCTGAAAAATGTCGTAGCACCACTGATGAGCAGAGAGCCAGAGAATTTATGGAGATGTATCTTGATGTGGATACGGACTTTATCTTTTCAGTGGCTGGCGGAGAGCTGATGATGACTATGCTGCCTTATATTGATTTTGAAACGCTTGGTCATGCCAAACCAAAATTTGTTATGGGTTATTCGGACAACACCAATCTGACTTTCACCTTGCCTATCTTAGCGGACACGGCTGCTATTTATGGAAGCAACTTTGGCAGTTTCGGTATGAGAAACTGGCATCAGTCTCTGCAGCAATCTTACGACCTGATTACTGGCAGCAGACTGAAGTTTGAAAGCTATGAAAGCTATGAAATAGTGGACTTATCAAAAGAAGAAGGGAAAGCCTTATGTGGTTATAATTTAACCGAAGAAGTTCTATATAAAAGTTTATCTGGTGAAAGAAAAGTAGAAATGACTGGTCGCCTGATTGGAGGCTGTCTAGATATTCTGTTAATGCTTTGCGGGACTAAATTTGGACAGGTAAATGATTTTTTAGAGAAGTATAAGGAAGACGGGTTTATCTGGTATCTGGAGTCTTATGATCTGAATGTCCTGGCTCAAAGCAGAGGGCTGTGGCAGCTAAAACAGGCCGGCTGGTTTAAATACTGTAAAGGCATACTTTATGGCCGTACAGAAAACAAGGAAGATATCTTCGACTACACGTTTGAGGATGCATTAAAAGAAAATCTGACCGACTTAAATTGTCCGGTGATTTATGATTGTGATATCGGTCATCTGCCGCCTTCCTGGCCGATCATCTCAGGGGCTGTGGCTAAATTTGTTTTTGAAGATGGTAAGGCTGCGATTGAATATTATTTAAGATAATCATATTTTCCTGTTGATATTTTAAGTCAACAGGTTTTTTTGTATAATTGAGTTTAAGGTGGATGAAATGAAAAAGATATTTAATGTGGGAAACAGAGTGATGAATACCTATGTATATCACACTTCCTCAGGTTATGTGATGGTAGATACCGGCTATCGGCATAGTTTAAAAAGTGTAGAAGAAAAACTAAAGAAGTTTAACATATCTTTGATGGAAATTAAGTATCTGTTTTTGACGCACGCTCATGACGACCATGCAGGTTTCCTAAATGAACTGCTTATTAAAAATAAAGAACTAAAAGTTATTATGAGTGCCAAAGCAATGCCCACACTAAAAAGAGGACATAATCCTTTTAATGGTGCCTGCAGCGGCTTTGTTGCGCTGATATTCTGCCGACTGATGGCGATATTTGGAAATGCTGATCATCGTTTTCCTCGCATAGAAGATAAACACGACAACAGACTTATAATAATAAATGACAAAAATAAAAGTGAATTAGAAGATCTGTTGCAGGGTAAAATTCTGTTTACCCCTGGACACACCGAGGATTCGATTTCTTTAAAGAAAGATAATATCATCTTTTGCGGAGACGCAGCCATGAATGGATTTCCAAGCATAAAAAGAGTGATTATCTGGATTGAGGATAAAGAACAGTTTGAACAGTCCTGGAATGTTTTGATAGCTGAGGATGCAGAAATGATTTACCCTGCTCATGGAAAGCCTTTTAATAAAAACGATTTAATCAGATTCAAGAATACAATTAAGAGAATAAAAATGTATTTATTAAAAACAGAAAGATAAATCAGCTTAGGTGATAATGATGAATAATGCAAAAAAGCTAATGAAGAAATACCCTACCTGCTGCATAGATGTCTTAAGTGACAACGACAGTTTTTATCAGGCAAATGACTTTATTATACTGTGTAACGGGATGAGAAGACTTCCCAAAAACTACAGGCAGTCTCGGCATCCATATTTAAATACAGGTTTTCAGAAATACTGATTGCGTTTTATCTTATAGTTTATTATTTTAAGAGGTGACAAAATGGAGTTCAGATTGGCTAATAATCAGGATTTAGCCCAACTAAAAGAAATATATAAAAAGATTATTCAGAAAATGAATAAAAACGACATTCAGATTTGGGATGATATTTATCCTTGTGATTTTTTTGAAAATGATATTAGAAACAGACAGCTTTACATTTTGCTCGATAACAGAGAAATAGCAGCAGCATTTGTTCTGGGCAAAACAAATAAGGGAGAAAATTCCGTTGAATGGGAAGATATTAAGGCCAAGTCACGATATTTAGATCGTCTGGCAGTCAATGTTAATTATTTGAATAAAGGCCTAGGTAGTCTGATGATTGCCAAAGCTAAAGAAATTGCTAGAGAACAAGGAGCAGAATACTTAAGGCTTTTTGTTGCTGACATTAACAGGCCGGCGATTCAACTATATGAAAAAAACGGTTTTACCAGAGTTAAGGGAGTATATAAAGAAATTTTTGATGATGGTTTTCTCTTATATGAACATGGATATGAAGTAAGGCTTTAATAACAGTAACCGGATCAGTGAAAGACATCTTCTATATCTGATGGAATTTGAAAATGATTATGCTGGTTTTGCTCATTTGGGAAACAGAGGCGGTGGAATTGACTGGCTGGAAGACCTGTTTGTTTTACCGAAATTTCAGAGTCGATGTTTGGTAGCTGAAGTAATCAGAAAATTTGAAGAATAGTATCGCAATAAAAACAGGTAAAAACAAGTCTAATATAAGCTTTAGATTTTTATGATAGGACATTAAACGGAGTAAAAGTTTGGAAGGAGAGAAAATGATTGATATATCAAAGCTATCAGATCAATATAATGTGAGACGATTAAGCAGAAAGGATGTGCAACTGATTGAGCAGCTGCAGAAAGGACATCTTGTTTATTATGAATTCTGCCCTCCTGATCCATCTGCAAAGAGCATTCTTGACGACATGAAAGCCTTGCCGCCCAATAAAGAACTTAAGGACAAATATTATATTGGATTTTTTGATAAGGATATTCTGCTTGCGGTTATGGATTTAATTGCCTCGTATCCCAATAAAGACACAGTATTTGTCGGATTCTTTATGGTTAACAGGGATTACTGTAATCAGGGAATTGGAAAAAGAATTATTGAAAAATGTGTCCAGCAACTTAAAAATCAGGGTTTCTCTTTTATCCGTTTATGCTATATGAAAGGCAATCTGCAAAGCGAAGCCTTTTGGCGCAAATGTCAATTTGAAAACACTGGAATTGAAACAGATAACGGTCAGGGCATAGTAGTTGTTTTAGAGCGAAAATTATAATGTTAATATAAAAAAATAGGAATACAGTTATAAAAGAATAACTTGAAAGGAGAATGAGCATGGGCATAAAAATTATCTTCTTCGATGTTGATGGAACATTAAAGAGTTTTAATAATGCAGGTATAACAGAAAGAGTTTTGCGTGCTTTGCAGGAATTAAAAGAAAAAGGAATTAAGATATTTATTGCTACAGGCAGAGCTCCCTATGCAGTGCCAAGGTTTGAGGGTATTTCTTTTGATGGCTATCTGTGTTATAACGGCGCTTACTGTTATGATGAAGATAGTGTTTTATATTCAAAACCAGTGGATAAGGAAGATTTATACCAGTTTCTGAAAAATGCAGAAGAGTTAAATGAACCGGTTATTGTTTCCGGGAAAGATGAAATGTGTGCAAACGGATACAGTGAAATATTAGATGAATATCTGAGCTTTGCTCCCTTAAAATATCCTTCAAACAATCTGGATTATTTCAATAATTACATAGAGGGCGACATTTATCAGCTGCTGGCAAGCGGGACACCGGAAAGAGATAAAGATTATCTTAAGGGCTGTAAAAATCTGAAAATTGCCCGCTGGTGGCAACATGCCTCTGATGTCACACATGATAACTGCTCAAAATCCATAGCAATTCAAAAAGTGCTGGAAGCCTATGATTTTACTCGCAAAGAAGCAATGGCTTTTGGAGACGGTGGAAACGATCAGGATATGATTGAGTATGTTGGATTGGGGGTAGCTATGGAAAACGCTGCGGAAGCAGTTAAAGCTGTGGCTGATCATGTCACAGACAGTGCCGAAGAAGACGGAGTTGTAACGGCCTTAAAACATTTTGGCATTTTATAAAAATAAGTTAATCCAATCGATGCCGCAAAGACGGTTTCTGGAGAGTGGATTAGCATAGAAATTAATAATGCACAGAAGAGCATCACTTCAATAACAATATGGAAAACACAATTGAAGCCATACAGAATTCTGAATAATTTTATAATTAGATTTTTATGAATTGGGTATAGTAATTTTGGCTGGTGATTCAATACCAAATGCGAATATAGAAATAATAGTGAATATTTATTTAATCATTGCATTCAAGTGAAATGATTCAGAACTGGTGAATAACTTAAACCTGTTATGAAGAAATAACTCCATTATTATGAAAATATTATTGGCCAAGACATAATTATATGATGCTTGCCGAACCAAATCATTTATAGATACAGCTGTACTTTAGTATACTGAAGAAAAGAACTTACATTTAATATTAAAGAGGATTGTGAAATGAAAAAAATAGACACTTTATATCAGACAAAATTTTTAAGTCTTTATGACATTGGCCAGACAGAAGACAGACATTATTATCAGGCTTCAAGAAGAAAAAAAGAGGATCTGGTGGTTCTTAAAAACAATGAACAAATTAAAAAAATGAATGCTGATGGAGTAGGCTGTGTAGTGATTGTTAAAGGAAAAGAAGACCGGCTGTTTTTAAATCATGAATTTCGTTATCCGGTAGGGAAATATGTCTTATCAGTTCCCGCCGGATTGTTTGGAAGAGAAAATGAAGATATTTTTGAGGTAGCCAGAAGAGAATTAAAAGAGGAAACGGGCCTGGAAGTTAAGGAGATCAGATTAATCAGCCCGCTGCTGTTCAGTTCTCCGGGAATGACTGATGAATCAAATGCGATGGTCTGTGTCTTTGTTGATGATATAGAAAACTACACTTCCAAAAACTGTGAGGGCGGGGAACAGTTTAGCGGCTATTCACTATTAACAAAAAATCAGGCAATCCAGCTGCTTGATCAGGTTTGTGATGAAAACGATAATTATTTTTCAGTATATACCCACTTTGCGCTTTTATATTTTATCAGTGAATTGTGGAAAAAATAAAACCAGTAATTTTAAATTTTGAAATTTTTAAAAAAGAAAAGAATAAATCAATTCTTCCGGTTTTATATAACATTTCAAAAAAAGAATATCTGAAAAGATATCCAGAACTGGAAAGCATAACTTTTTCTTATGCAAAGAGTATGAAAACAAAGGAAGTAGCTAAAAAAACATATAGAATTATTAAAGAAAAAGAAAGCAGCTTATTAAGATGAAATAACAGGAAAGCAAAAATTATAACCATTAAAACTATAGAAAAGGTTTAAACGAAAAACATTAAAAAGGAGGCCTAAAAGGTCTCCTTTAAAATTGCAATTTATCTAAAACGTTTTTGATAACCTTAGCATCGAACTTTATGACCTTGCGATCATAAGTTACTAATCCATTTACTTCATCTTCAACATCTGACAGCTGGGTGTAAATAATCGCTGACAATCCTTTTTCAACCAGTGGGACAATCTGCTCATTGTGAAGTTGAATAAAGGCGCTTTGCAGGTCAACTCGATTATTGAAGACCAGATAGCCAAAGTTGGCATTGTTATAGGTATGTCCTTTAACTGCCCAGGAATATCCGCCATATTCAGTTAAAGCCCAGACACGATCATCATCTTCAAACTTGATTTTATCAAAGTAAATATGCTTACTGAACAAATCGCCACCCTTTTGGTCATGCCAGCCGCTGGCATGGTCGATAGCTCTTGAGCTGTCCCAGCTTTTCAACATTTCGGTGATCTTTAGGGCATCAAACTGTCCCCAGCCTTCATTAAATGGCACCCAGAGAGCCAGTGAAACAGTGTTGTAAAGTAAATTGACAGTTTCCTTCATTTCTTTAACGAATTGTTCTCTTCCTTCTTTACTGCTTCTGGCAAACAGGCCGTAACTGCTGTCTTTGATATTTAAGACTTTCAAATAAGGTAGATATCCGATAATCAGATCGGAGTATTTTCCTCCGCCATTAACCATATCCTGCCAGACCAGTATTCCCATTTTGTCACATAGATAGTAGAAATACAGTGGCTCAATCTTGATATGTTTTCTGATAGTATTGAAGCCCATATCTTTAAGCATCCTAATGTCATCTTCAATCTGTTTGTAGCTGGCCGGAGTATAGATGCCATCACTGTAGTAGCCCTGATCTAATACCCCTTTATGGAAGTAAGGTTTATTATTTAAAGTCAGACGCCTCTTTCCGTTTCTATCTCCCGAAATAGAGAACTTTCTCATACCGAAGTAAGAACTTATAGTATCTTCACCATTGGAAACAATCAGGTCATACAGGAATGGATTTTCAGGAGTCCAGCTGCGAACATTTTCTAATCTGATAGCAGCGGTAGCTTCAACCTGCTGATTGAAAACGATTTTACTTCCCTCTTTGACAGTAACGCTATAGTTGTCGCTGTTGCCGTTAATTACTAAATTAACGGTTTGAAGATCATAATCAATAGAAATTCTGACAGATTCGATATGATTTAGCGGAGTTGATTCTAACCAGACAGTCTGCCAGATACCGCTGGTAGGGGTGTACCAGATGCCACCACGCTTTGATGACTGTTTACCTTTTGCATGATAGCTGGTATCGGTTAAATCCTTAACATAAACCACCAGTTCATTTACTTCCTGCAGATACTCTGATATTTCAAAAGAGAATGGCAAATAGCCGCCGACATGTTCGCCGACTAACTGCTGATTGATGTAGACCCTACAGATCTGATCAACCGCACCAAAGTGTAAGTGAACCAGACCTTTGTTGAAACCTTCCGGCAAGGTGAAACTTTTCTGATACCACAGAACATCTTTCGGGGTAATAGTTTTATTGACTCGTGAAAGTAATGATTCAATGGAATAAGGAACAACGACATCACCTTCGAAAGCAGAAGGAATTTCCTCGCTCTGGTTAATGGTGTATTTCCATAGACCATTGAGATTGAGATAAGAATCTCTGACCAGCTGTGGGCGAGGATATTCTGGCAGAACATTATTGAGGTCAAACTGTTCGCCGTATTCAGTTAATAATTTATAGTGAATTGCACTTTGTTTTTTGTTTTCTTTTGCTAAAAAGTAGAAAGGAATCAGAATCAGGGCAGCGACAATAGCCGCTGCTGACCAGATAGCTGGCGTAGGAATTTCTTTTACCACTCCTAAATCAACATAGGTATTACCGCTGTTTTTGATTACAAGAGCTCCGATAACCGGACCAATAATCATTGGCAGCATAACCATGAAGATCATTCTGATACCCTGGAACAGCCCGGCTTTATCTGCAGGAGTGTAGTTTCGGATGCTGCCATTAATAATCGCGGTAAGTATCAGATTACCACTCATCATCACAATTCCCGCCAGGATTATAGTCAGCATTTTTCTGGCAAAGAACATCATCACCAGCCCAATTACAAAGGTTAAGGTTGCCGGAACGAAGACTTTGAAAGTACCTAGTTTATCAATGACTCTTCCAAACAGTACTGAAATTATACTTGAAACAATCAGTACCGCTGCCAGTATCAGGGCATAGTCATTGATCTGTAAATAGGCCTGAATATAGATAATGAAATAAGGCATAAAGACCTGAGTGGCTATTGATAATACCAGCAGACAGCTAAGAGCCAGATAGAGACTCTTATTCTCTTTTACTACGGCTGGTTTAAAACCGTAGACAATGTTGGAGAATAAAGACTGCTTTGATTTGGCAACAGGAGTTTCTTTAAGAAAGAACATGCCGAATAAACCGCCAAGTGAAACGCTTCCCCCAACAATAAGGAAGAAAATATCCCAGCGACCCTGCTGGGTAAAGCCGTCCAGGACACCGAAAACAAGAATCATTGATACCAGTGGCAGAGTAGCCAGCACCGCTTCATATTTGCTGCGATCGGTATTGTCAATTTCATCAGTAATCCAGGCGTTGAAAGCCGCATCATTAGCAGTAGAGCCGAAAAAAGTCATAATACAGTCCATAATTATTGCAGTAATTCCACCGGCAGTAGCAGCTTCAACATATGGGAAGTATTTAGCCATGTTCTCCAGATTGATAAAAGAGAAGGCAATGACAGTTAAGCCCCAGATAAAGTAGCCCAGGGTAATGAACACTTTTCTTCTGCCCAGCTTATCACTGACAGCTCCCATTAGTAAAGTTGTAGCTGTAGCGGTTATAGCACTTAAAGCAACCATTGCGGCAATGATATCGACATTACCACTCAAGGTGTTATAGACAAAAATGTTGAAATACATGTTTTCAATGGTCCAGGCCAGCTGTCCCAATAATCCAAACACCAGTAAAGTTATCCAGATTCTACGTTCTTTTTTCATAAAAATTCTCCATTTAAATATTATTAATCTTCATTAGAAGTCCTTTTTTCTTTCTCTTTCCTGTTTGAAGCTAAAATTACCTTTAGCTCGTCAATTGTCAAATCAACAGCATTTTCCTTATTGGAAATCCTTGCCGAATTGTTCAACAGGTTCATACTAGTAATACGGAATTTTTCATTATTGTAAATAACTAAAGCATTTAATTTAGGTAAACCGACTCTTAATTTTTTATAGGCTTCATCTTCATATTTTAAGCAGCACATCAATTTGCCACACTGGCCAGAAAGTTTTGAGGTATTTAGAGCCAAAAGCTGATTTTTGGCCATGTTAATAGAGACGATATCAAAATCATCCAAAAATCTTGAACAGCAGGTTTCCATTCCACAGCTGCCGAGACCGCCAATAATCTTAGCCTTATCTCGAGGACCTATCTGTCGCAGTTCAATGCGACATTTAAATTCAGCAGCCAGCAGTTTAAGCAGTTCTCTAAAGTCAACTCTTTCATCAGCGACATAAGAAAAGATTACTTTGGTTCTATCAAGGGTATATTCAGCAGAAATCAGATACATTTCTAAAGCCAGCTGGTTGATACATTCCTGGCATCGTTTAAGTAGTGAAGGTTCTTCACCGATGTTTTCTTCATGCTGCCGAACATCTTCGGCAGTAGCTTTTCTTAAAACCGGTTTTAATGCCACACCAATCTGATGAGTTTCTGCATCCCTGACATCACTGATTAATTCTCCCAGTTCTAATCCCCTGACAGTTTCAACAACGACCTTATCACCATATCTAAAAGTTTCATCATCGGTGCCAAAGTTATAGGCTTTTTTCGAACCGTTGAATTTAACTGATACACAATATTTATATTTAACATTTTCTTCACTGTTATTTAATTCATTTATATTCATATTAAACCTCCAATAATTTATATATAAGTTGATCAATTAAAAGCAAGCCATTTGCCGCTTTATTCAGCGAGGTTCTTGAGTCGATAAAAGCTTTCATGACCTGCGAATAGTTAAAATCATTGTTTTTAGCTAAAGTAAGCAAATCTGAATAGGTTTTATCTTCACTTTCAAAACCATTTAAGTAATCCTGAATAAAGAGTAGTGAAATATCTAAAAAGAATCTGATGATATCTCTCTGGTTTCTTTTGTTAGCAGCAATTGAGTTCTGCAGATAGAAATAACTTTCGGTTCGGTTGTCGAAATAGCGCTGTATAAACTGGCAGAATATTTCGATAGCCTTATTAAAACTTCTGTTTTTGGAAAGAGGGATGATATCAACTTCTCTGCTTATCAGATTACTTATTAAATGAGCAGATAAAGGATCAATATTTTTTTCAAGCGCATAGTTAAAGAAGTCATCTTTGTTTAAAGGTTTGAAATTGAGAGTCTGACTGCGAGAAACAATTGTCGGAAGAACTCCGTCAACCTGAGTGGTGATAAAAATACCGGTGGTATTTCCTGCTGGCTCTTCAATAAACTTCAGCAGACTATTAGCTGCCTTGATTGTCAGTCTCTCACAATTATTGATGATAAATATCTTTTTGCCGGCTTTCTCCAGGGCTGTTTTTTCAAAACGATGCTGCAGATTTTCAATTAATTCGACTTTGATGTTTTTATCATCTTCATCAATATATATTAAGTCAACATAATTGTTTTCTTTCATTCGTCGACAGCTGTTACATTTTTCACAGGCAAAAGCGGTTCTGTTTTCACATATCAGGCTTTGAGCCAGTAAAAAAGAAGTTTCCAGTTTGTGGGTGCCTTTATCGCCCACAAATAAATAACAATGAGAAAGATGCTCACTTTCCAAAGCGTTTTTTAAGGTTTGATAGACAATTGGCTGGCTTGTTTCAAGAACTTCTTTAAACATTTTCTTTAACCTTTTCAATAATTAGTTCATATGTTTTTTCGGCAACTTCTTTTTTAGAAAGGGTTGCATCGATGACTTTAATCCGGTCAGGATATTTGGCACAAAGAATTTCATATCCATCCTGAACTTTTTTGTGGAACGCGATGCTTTCAACATCAAGCCGATCCAGGTTTTTTCTACCGGCAATCCGGTTTAATCCCTGTTGAGCATCAATAGCATAATAGATAGTAAGATCAGGCATATAATTGCCAATAGCGAATTGGTTGATACTGAAAACTTCATCAATACCAATTCCGCGAGCATAACCCTGATAAGCTAATGAAGAGTCAACAAAGCGATCGCAAACGACGATTTTATTTTCTTTAAGAGCTGGAAGAATGATTTCCACCAGATGCTGTCTCCGGCTGGCTGCATATAGCAGAGCCTCTGTTCTGACATCCATAGCGGTGTTATTTACATCCAGGATAACTTTTCTTATCTGCTCAGCAATATCACTGCCTCCAGGTTCTCTGGTATGCAAAACATCGTATCCTTCCTTTTTTAATTTTTTGATAACGGCTAAAGAAGCGGTACTTTTACCACTTCCATCACATCCTTCAATAGTTAAAAACAACCCTTTTTTCATAAAGAAAATACCTCTGCTAACATTATAACATATTTGAACAGGATAGAATTGTTAGAGGATTAAAATGAAAAAGAAATATTTTCCGCCAATGGAAGAGATAAAATGTGAAAAAAAGAAAGGTTATCGGTTATTAATACAAATAAAAAAAGTGGTTGCCCACTTTATTTGAAAACGGAATAAATTCTATTACAGGCTTCAATGAGACGACAGCGTGGCAGAGCAAGATTCATTCTTGCAAAGCCTGAATATCCTCCATATGCCAGCCCGTCATTCAGTTCAACTTTGCAGTCGTTGATAAGAATTTTCTGAATATCATTGATATCTTTGCCGCTGCCTGTGAAATCAATCCACAACAAGTATGTTCCTTCAGAGGGATTAACTTTAATATCTGGCAGATTCTTTTTGAAGAAATCAAGCACATAAGCTCTATTTCCTCTAATATATTCCAGCATTTCCTCTTCCCAGCGCTGTCCTTTTAAATAGGCAGCTTTAATAGCTTCAATGCCAAAGGAATTGACATCACCCAAACCAGAGTGTTTAGCATATTTTATGTATTTTTCCCTGAGTTCTGGATTCGATATCATACAAAAGGCAACTTTTATGCCCGCTATATTAAATGTTTTGGTGCAGCTGGAAACAGTAAAGGTGTTATATTTAGCAAATTCATTAATATTGATAAGTGGATAAAAAGGTTTAGTTAAAGCGAAATCACTGTGAATCTCATCAGAAATAATCAACAGGTTATGCCTTTGGCAGAAATCAGCCACCTCCAGCATTTCGTCGTTATCGAATACTCTTCCAGTTGGATTATGAGGATTGCAGAAGATAAACATTGAGGTTGACTGGTCAATCTGATCTTCAATGCTGCTCAAATCAGTTTTATAAACACCATCTACCAGCTTCATTTCACAGGGCAAAATGATCCGGTCATTGTTTTCAATGACAGCACCAAAAGGAGTGTAATAAGGAGCCGGTAAAACGATTTTATCTCCTATTTCTGTAAAGGTTCTGATAATATGATTGATTATGTAGACAACACCTGTTCCTACCACAATATCATCCAGTTCAATATCATAACCTTTATTTTTGTATCTTTCATAAATGATTGGAGCCAGGTCACTGTTAATATCATAATAATAGCCATATACCGGATGTTTGATACGTTCTTTAAAGGCTTTTTCAATTTCATCACAGACTTCAAAATCCATATCTGCTATTCCCATCGGAATAATATCCTCAACGCCTGGGTATTTAGTCTTCAGCGAATCCCATTTGTAACAGTTGGTGTTTTTGCGATTTACGATTTTGTCAAAATTATACATGTTTGTCTCCTTTTTTATATATCTACTACCTGTTAATGTAATTTAGCAACTTAACTAATGCATCCAGAAAAAAATAAAAATTATAGAGAATACAAGCGAAAATTATCCAGAAGGCATAGCCTGTTTCTTTAGCTTCAGCAAAGTACCACTTAAATGAACTTCTTAAACCGATATATCCGAGATTGCCAACAAAATTAGCAATCCTTTTCTTTACAGCAGCAAAAGGTTTTTGTAAACCGGAGGCTAATATATAGGTAAGATCAAATAGTACGCTGACAAGTCCGGCAAATATCTTGGCCTGATATTCAATCATAAAGGCATTACCAGCTCGGAAATTGGTGAATACTGCCAATAACACTTTATAAAGAAATAGTGGAAGCAGCAACAAGACTAAAACAATAACCCAAACACCAGCGTAAGGTCCTTTGTCTGTTGAAAATTCTTCGTATACGCCATTTCCTTTAGTCATTAAAGCTCTTCCCAAAAACAATTATAGCACTAAACGGAAAGGAAACTCTAAAAGTTTCAATATATTTGTTTGCCGGCGACAATAGTAGCCTTTAAATTTAAATCTTTATCCAGCAGGATTAAGTCAGCATCTTTGCCCGCTTCAATGCAACCCTTATTGTCAATGTTCAGCAGTCTGCAGGGGTTATAACTAGCCATTTTAAACAGGTCAACAACATCGCAGCTGCAGAACTGTCTCATATTCTTTATTGCTTCAAGCTGAGTAATGACCGAACCGGCAAACATTCCTGTTTCGATGACATTAACTCTGTTGCCCTGTTTTCGGCAGGCTAAATTAGAGAAAACATATTCACCATCAGCCATTCCCTTAGCCAGCATGGCATCAGTAATAAGAATAATCTGTCTGCTTCCCAAAACCCGGTAGGTTGCTCTAACAACATCAGGATGAACATGATTGCCATCAACAATCAGTTCACTGTAGGCTCTTTTATCTGTTAAAGCGGCAGTAACCGCCATTGGCTGACGATGCTGATGCTGTCCCATACCATTGTATAGATGGGTAAAACTTTTACAGCCTGATTTAAGAGCTTTTAAAGTGGTGCTGCAGTTGGCCATAGTATGACCGATAGACAAAACAACCTTATTATGGGCATATTTTATGAATTGCTGCATATTATCCAATTCAGGAGCAATAGTCATATATTTGAGTTTACCACCAGCAGCCAGCAGCATTTCCTCAAAATCTTCCGATTTGGGACTTCTTAGATATCTGGGATTCATTAACTGGCGTTTTTCATAGGAAAGATAGGGTCCTTCCAGATGAACCCCTAAAAAATTGGCTCCAGCCTGTTTTTCTTCGATGTTTTTATATTGGTTTAGAAGCTTTAAAGTATCTCCAGGTGATAAAACGGTTAGCGAGGCCAGAAATGAAGTAGTTCCTTCTTTTAATAAGCCTCTTGAAACGATATCGACTGTTTCTTTTGGATTGCTGATGAAGTCATGGCCATAGCTGCCATGAAGATGGATATCAACCATGCCAGGAGCTAGGAAAAAACCGTTTCCATCAATTATTCTCATAGCAGTGGCATCAATATCATAACTATCATCTTCAAAAATCTGGCTAATGATTCCTTCATCAATTAAAACTGAACCATTAAATTTTTTATCCTTTTTTACAATCACAACATTTTTTATTAGAGTTTTCATCGCTTAAGCTCCTATTCTTATTCTATTGTAAGTCTTTTTTGAATATTTGTTAAATATATTGCCGATATAGATAAAAGGCAATATTTATTAATAACCTACTTGAAAGTCTGATAAATTGTGCTAAATTAATTATAGGCAGAAAGGAAATAATCAAATCCTGGCCTATTTTGATTTTGTGTGTTATATGGAAGAATTTTTAAATTGGACTGCCTGGCTGATTGATCCTCCAAAACCATATGGTGCATTTCATATCCTGTTTACACTATTAGGCTTTACCGGATGCTGGCTCTTGGCAGGTAAACTGAAAAATACAGATGAAAAACAGAATAATATTGTCCTGTTAACGGTAGGATTATTTTTGTTTTTGTCCGAAATATACAAACAATTACTTTATTACTATGTAATCAATGATAGAAATTATGCGTGGTGGATATTTCCTTTTCAGATGTGTTCAATACCGATGTATTTCTGTCTGGCTTTGCCATTTATAAAAAATGTCAAGATTAAAAGTTATCTGTACAATTTTATCGCATCCTTTAACCTGATGGGAGGTTTCATCTCATTTTTTGAACCTTCAGGTCTGTTAAACAGATATCTGATGCTGACGATACATTCACTGTTATGGCATATGACTCTGGTCTTTGTCGGGTTTTATATTGTTCGCAGTAAAAGAGCAGCTACCAGTTTCAAGGATTTCAAACAGGCCGTGGTAGTATTTTTAATTCTCTGTTTTATGGCTTTTAATATCAATCTGCTGTTTTATGATGTATCTAACGGCTCAATTAATATGTTTTTTCTCGGTCCGGTTAATTCACCAATAATTGTGTTTAAGGATATCGCCAGAACATATGGCTGGTATGTTAATTTGCCAATCTATATTCTGGCTAACTGCTTGGGAGCTGAGATTTTCTATTATGTTTTATGTAAAATAAATAACAGAGAAATTATTCATAAAACCTCAGGAAAACTGAGATTTAAGAAGGCAAAATAATTATTTAAAAAGCAGCAAGAACAGTCAGAACATTAAATTCTGAAAATTAACAGGCTGGCATCAAGATATTCCAGGCGCAGGACAATTTATATTGATAAAAATAATAAAATAAATTATAATTTGAATACAGGTTATGAAAAGAAGAGTAACAGCAACTGCCTTGCAGAGAGGTATCGTCGGGTGAAAGATACCAGTCAAGTGCTGCCAACATGGTCTTGGAACTGCTTTATCGATAGGTAGATAAAGACGTCAACACGCGTTAAGTGATATGAGAAGCAACTAAGGTGGTACCACGTTTAAGACGTCCTTAATATGGTGCCTTTTATTTTTTTGGAGGATAAAAAGATGTGCGAAAAAGAGAATAAAAAGAGATATTACATCACAACCGCAATTGCCTATGCCAGCGGTAAGCCACACATTGGTAATACCTATGAGATAATAATGGCTGATGCCATAGCCCGCTATAAAAGAATGAGGGGCTATGATGTCTTTTTTCAGACCGGAACCGATGAACATGGCAAGAAAGTAGAAGAAAAAGCCAAAGAAGCCAAGATGAACCCTCAGGCATATGTTGACCAGCAGACAGCAGTCATCAAAGAGATCTGGGATCTGATGAATACTTCGTATGATAAATTTGTCAGAACAACTGACAGCTATCATAAAAAACAGGTACAGAAGATTTTTGAAAAGCTTTATGACCAGGGCGATATCTATAAGTCTGAATATGAAGGCTGGTATTGTACACCCTGTGAATCATTCTGGACTGACGGTCAGCTGAAAGACGGCAAATGTCCAGACTGTGAAAGAGAAGTTCATAAAGCCAAGGAAGAATCTTATTTCTTCAGGATGAGCAAATATGCCGATCAGCTGATTGAGCATATTGAAAAGCATCCGGAATTCATCCAGCCGGAAAGCCGAAAGAATGAAATGATAAATAACTTTTTAAAGCCAGGTCTTCAGGATTTATGTGTTTCCAGAACCAGCTTTAAGTGGGGGGTTCCTGTAACTTTTGATGAAAAACATGTGATTTATGTCTGGATTGATGCCTTAAGCAACTATATAACCGGCTTAGGCTTTGATTGCGGGGGAAATCATGGTGATTTATATAATAAATACTGGCCAGCAGATTTGCATCTGATTGGTAAAGATATAGTCAGGTTTCATACCATTTACTGGCCGATTCTACTTTTGGCTTTAAATATTCCTCTGCCAAAGCAGGTGTTTGGTCATCCTTGGATGCTGTTTGGAGAAGAGAAGATTTCCAAATCAAGAGGAAACGTGATGTATGCTGATGATCTGGTTAAGTTTTTTGGTGTCGATGCCATCAGATATTTTGTTTTAAATGAAATGCCTTTTGCTCAGGATGGTTCAATCACCTGGCAGCTGGTCATTGAGAGAATCAACTCTGATTTAGCCAATGTCTACGGTAACCTGGTAAATCGCACTGTTTCGATGGTTAACAAATATTTTGGCGGTACCTTAAATGATAAAAGAGAGTATGAAGCACTTGATGAAGAGTTAAAACAGTTTGCCTTAGAGATAGTCAGGAGAGTAGACCTTAAGATGGATGGCTTAAGAGTTGCTGATGCCCTGGAAGCAATATTTGAACTGTTAAGAAGGTGTAACAAATATATTGATGAAACACTTCCTTGGACTCTGGCTAAAGATGAAACTAAAACCGACAGATTAAATACAGTTTTATATAACCTGTTAGAGGGTATCAGAATTGCGACCGTATTAATCGAACCATTTATGCCTGAAACAGCTAAAAATGTCTTTGAACAGATTAATACTGAACAGAAATCATATGATTCAGTTCTGTCCTGGGGGAATTATGAAATCAGCAATAAAGTCACCGAAAAACCGGCAGCACTGTTTGCCAGAATTGATGCTGAAACCAAACTGGAAGAAGTTCAGCAGTATCTGGAAGCTAAAGTACCTAAAAAGATGCGATTTAAAGATGAGGTAAGTATTGATGATTTTGCGAAACTGGATATTCGAATCGGGAAAGTATCAGAGTGTAAAAAACATCCGAAAGCCGATAAGCTGCTGGTATTAAAAGTAAAATGCGGCACTGATGAAAGACAGATTGTCAGCGGCATTGCGGAAAAGTACAGTCCGGAGCAGCTGGTCGGCAAAAAGGTAGCCTTCATCGCTAACCTGGCTCCTATAACCTTAAGAGGCCAGGAATCTAAAGGTATGATTTTAACTGCGGAAGACGAAGATGGAACTCTGGAAACAATAACAGTAAGCGAAGTTGAAGACGGAGCTGTTGTAAAATGATTACCGTTATTGCGGTAGGAAAAATCAAAGAAAAAGCTCTGACAGCTTTGATTAATGAATATCGAAAAAGAATTTCAAGTTATTCTAAAATTGAAATAATTGAAGTTAATGATGAGCCTAATGACAAACTGGAAGCTGAGAAAATAAAAGAGCTGGAAGGTCAAAGAATTCTGAAACAGATAAAAAAGAATAGCTATGTTGTCCTGCTGGATTTACAGGGGAAAGCACTAAACAGTGAAGAACTCGCTAAAAAAATCGAACAGATAAACACCTATCACAGTTCAAATATAACTTTCATTATTGGCGGTTCACTGGGTGTTAGCGAAAATGTGAAAGATAAAGCGGATTTTGAACTTAAATTATCTGAACTGACCTTTCCTCACAATCTGGCTAGACTGCTTATTCTTGAGCAGATATACCGCAGCTATAAAATTTTAAACAATGAAACTTATCATAAGTAGTGGTTAGCCACTACTTTTCTGATTGTCAAAGGAGCAATCAGATACTATAATTGCAATAAAGAATTGAGGTAAGGGTATGGACATCATTAAATTAGCCAAGGAAAATGAAGAAAGACTTCTGGAATACCGTCGTCATTTTCATATGTATCCTGAACTTACAGGAAAAGAATACGAGACTTTAAAATTCATCAGACAAGAGCTGAAAAAGTATGATGTAGAACACTTAGAAATTGAAAATGGCGGAATTTTAGTTACGATTGATTCTGGCAGGCCTGGGAAAACCGTTTTGTTGAGAGCGGACATCGATGCTTTACCAATAGAAGAATGTCAGTTTAATGATGGTGGCTTCAATAAAGTTTGCGTCAGCTTAAATGAAGGGGTCGCTCATATGTGTGGTCATGACTGTCATACGGCGATGTTGCTGGTGGCCTTACAGATTTTGAATCAGCATAAAGAGGCCTTTACAGGTAAAATATATGGTTTTTTTGAAAGAGGAGAGGAATCTGGCGACAACATCTATTACTGTTTGAAGTATTTTGAGGAAAACAATATTGAGTATGATAATTGTTTTGGCATTCATGTCGGCTCAATAGTAGAACATGAACCGGGAAGTGTTATTGTTCATCCAAAGGAATATTATGCCGGAATGATAGTTTTTGATATTACTATTAACGGTAAAGGCGGTCATGGTTCCAGACCGGATTTATGTAATAATCCAATTGATGTGTTCGCAGATGTTGTCAAAGCTTTAAGAGAGATTGAAATAGTGAAAGATGAACTTTTTTCATATTCAGTCTGTGTAGTCAATTGTGGAAGCAAGTGTAATATTATTTCTGATACCTTAAGATTTGAAGGCTCAATCCGTTTCTTTAAAGAAGAGCTGGCCGCTTATTTTATGTCAGAGTTCAAAAAGATTATGCAAGAAAAAAGTGAAAAATTTGGCTGCACTTTTAGTGACCATTTTAGAATCAATACCTATCCGGTTATTAATGACGAGCTTTGCTGTGAAATTGGAAGAAAGGCTTTTGAAAAATTAGAATTTGTGATTGAGGAAGGAAAAGCAAAAATGGGTTCTGAATCCTTTGCTTATCTGCAGATGAAATCAGATGGACTATATATCAATTTAATTACCTCTAATGCCGAAAAAGGAATAACAGCTCAAACACACAACTATAAATTTGATGTTGATGAAGATGTTTTATACAAGGGAGTATGCTGTCATATCAGCTATGCTCTGGAATTTTTAAATGGAAACTATATAACCAATAGAAAACAGCTTAATTTAAAAGAACTGTTTGAAAAAATCGGAATTAATATTTAAAAATCAATAATTAGATATCCCACATCAAAGCAATTGTGTTAGAATATAACAGAGTCTGGAGAAACAAGATGACAAAAGTGATTAAACCGAGATATTTTAAGAGAATAGTCAACACCCTTAGGAGTGGTGGAGTAGTTGCTTTTGCCACTGATACTGTTTTCGGTATTGGTGTCTGTTTCGATAACTTAGAAGCTTTA
>JARKSP010000034.1 GCA_029974225.1 Erysipelotrichaceae bacterium | reverse complement strand
CTTCATAAAAGGCTACAAAGGCTACTGCATCTATACCGTTGTTTCTTTCTTTACAGTAGGCTTCTACTTCTTCAATACTAGGTGGTGAAAAGGTAGATGATTTTTTTTGTTGTTTGTCAGCATTTTCTATTTTATTATCTTCTGTTTTATTCTTATCTAGTCTAGTCTCTTCTTTTCTATTCTCTTCTTGCATGATACTATCATGACCTATCATGATACGATCATGATTTTGTTCTTTTGCCTTAGATATTAAAGCCCTGAAACGTTTACTTGAAGTCATTGAAGTGTCCATACGTTTTAATAATTTGAAGCAAAATATCTTACCATGTGATTCCTCAAATAAACCAAGATCAACGATACCACGCATTATTCTATTTACACGATCTATAGCAGATTCATCAGCTGTGCCTTTTATTTTTAAATTATCTGCAATTATTTCTGCATCATGTTCCAGTTCAAAAGTGATATTGCTTTCTGAAACATCGCCTGCAATCAATTCCAGGCAGTGGAAATAAATTGCATAACCTTCCGCACCATGCCTCATTACAAGCTTTCTTATTTTACTGTCTTGTGAAGCATCAGTATCATGTTTAAACCATTGCATATAAAACTCCTTTATTCTTCATGAAATCTTATGTGACAATCTTCACATAAAACAATCAAATCATTTAATTTATGTAACTCATAACCATGTATATCGTAAGTTCTATGATGTACATGTAAAATACCTGTACTATTGCATAATTCACATTTAAACCCAGCTTTTCTTCTTTTATATTCTGCTATAGCTTTCCAGTATGGTGTTGATAAGAAATCATAATAACTTAATGATTGTATATGCTTTGCAACAGTATGAATATTTATTCCGTAATTTCTTAATATCTTCATTTTTTTATAATTAGATAAATCACGTTTCCAAGATTTTTCTGATGTTAAATAATTTTTAATATAAATATTAGTTGCTTCTTTATCACTATCCAAAGCCAATTTTGCCAAGTATTGGCGTTCTGCTTCTTTACGTTTTATTTCTTTACATTCAACACATATATATAAATCTCGTTCATAATCTTTTAAATAATTCATAAGGCTTGTTTTTGTAAAATCTTCTTTTCTTTCATTTTTACATTTAGGACAAATTATTACACCTTTAATATAAAAATCTTTTTCAAAAGAACCTTTCTTGTTTTCTTTGGTTCTGATACAAGATGCAATATTTATTTTTGTATACTTATTTGCTAATTCTTGTAATTTTAGCATATCATTCTTTTTTAATTCAGTTTCAGGTGATATAAAAATCTGCTTTTTTTCTCTTGTTTCTAAATAACTTTCCATTGCTTTGAAATCAATCATCATAAAAAGCTCCTTATAAAAAAAGGCTTCAATTACCCCCGCCTGCAAGCGTTCAAGGTTGTGTACGCAACCTTTAGGGTAACCAAAGCCTCTTTAATCATATGCTCGTACAAGCTATGTTTGCAACTGTTTGCAGCCAGTTGCAAGTATTATTATTACATAGATTTAGTAATTTGTAAAGGTCTTTAATCATTAAAGGCCTTTATATAATCTTTTTCACAAATAATGCAATCTCATTTTTATCAATTATGCCATCTTCTGTTTTGAAAAATTCTACATAATCAATACCATAAACAGATTTACCTGTATAATAAAATACAACTTCTAAGTCCTGCGGTAAATCTTCCAATTCTTCAATCAATTCTTTTACTGTCATGTTTTGCTCCTGTAATAAAAAAAGCCGGCTTGCATCCGTCCCTAATGCTTACCGGCTCATGTTCAGCTAATTGCTGGCGTAAGGGGACGTTCTTACACCAGCAATCCTACACTAATTATAGCACGCAACGGCTAATTTGTAAAGTCGCTATTTGTATACTTTGCATATATTTCAAGAAAATCACCGCTGTCAAAAACAGCATAGGCAATACTGCCGTCAAGCCTTCTTGCAGAAATTACCACTTCCTCACGTATTGCACTTGCAATCATAATTCTGTGAATAAATCGATTCGACCAGATAGAAAAATTAGTCATGTCCGGATCAACATGAAAGCCATCAAATAATTCAAGATCGCCATTTATGCCTACCTGCAGGCCAACTATCTGATCCTTTACTTTTACGCCAAGATCAATCATACCGTATTCACGATCATCAAGAAATACCGCTGTCAGTGTTGCAGGTTTATTAAGTAAAGAAATGCCATGTTCAAAGTTTATAAAATATTCAACTTTACCTGCATCTGTGTATGTAGTTCTATGAATCCACTGTGCAAATACGGCACTTGCCAACAGCACCATAAAAACCAGTAATACAATCCTTTTCATTCTTTCCTCTCTTATATTTCTAATTTTTGTTTTTTTATTTTTTTATTACAATATTTATACCATTTTTTTAAATCCTTTGTAAAAGAAGTTAAATGGTCTTTAGGTAATGCCATTATTGCAATTTCATCCAATTCCCAACAATATTTATATGCACTAATAGCGACTTTTGGTTTATTCATTATCATCCCCCTATTTATTTGGATCAAAATAATGCAGGCATTCATCCAGCCGTTTCCGCAGTTTTACACGCATTTCATAATTAGGCCAATCTCTTTTACTTGCAACTTTTTCAGCATTAACAAGAATCATCATTGCCTGAATCATTAAATCAAATAATTGTGAATCAGTAAGGTCTGCAAGAAAAGCCTCGTCTACTTCAACGCCGGTCTTGCCTGTAACAGCGGTCAGTACATAATCATCCATTCTTTTCCTCCTGCCAGTCGGCATTAAGCTGATTTATTGTTTGATTCAAAAGCCGTTCTGTTTGATATTCAAGCGTCTCAACAACACTTGCTTTGCTGTAACTGCCTGCTTGTAAATAACCGGCACTGCTTAACAGCTTTGCAGGATAACCATTTTCCTGCCGTACCTTGATTTCAATTTCGATAACAATGTTATCACGTTTCATTTCTGCCTCCTGATAATTTCTTCTATTGCTTCAAAAACCTTTTCATCTTTCTTCAAGGTTCTTTTTAGCCTTTGGTAATTTGCCGGCATTACTTCGCTGTACGCTTTCATAGTCGCATCATATCTAAGCATTCTTGCATCATATTCATACTTACCAGCCAACTCAATAAAGCGATCTCTCATGGTAAATAACCTTCTGGCGGTTTATACATAAGCCGTGGCCTACTTATGCTTGGTTTATTATCAACTGATCTAGTACTATACCTGATATGCATAAACTTCTGATTCTTTGATTTCTGCCAATATAATTTACCTTCATATCTCGGGTCACCATTACTATGCACATACTTCTCTACACGTTCAACTTTTATCAGCTCATCATTTTCATTAAAATAAAACCGCTTATGCCATGCCACAAACTTTTTACCTTTAACAGTAAGTGTAGCTTCTGGATCAGTTAATCTTGCAAGCTCCATCAATCTTAATCTGTCACTCACCTTGCCACCTCTCAATTGATATTAAACCTGTTCGTATTTCTGCAACATACTTACCTGCTTTTAATTTTGTTCTAATCACAGGATATTTATAGCTATACTTTTCAGTACGTACATTATGCACACGGCACAGGTGCACACCGTTATTAAGTATAGCTAAGCCTGTATCATGATAATCCAGATCATACCGCTTGCCAATCATCAACCAGCCCTCAGGCAGTCTAAGCAAGCCGTCCTTTGCAACTGTTACAAGTCGTTTCACTGCCAGCCTCCTATGCCTTCAAGTATCTCATCAAACTTTTTACTTGCCACACCAGCCGATATCATTTCATGTACAAGGTTTGTGATTGTGTTCTTGCGCTCTTTCTTGGTGTAATGCGACCAGCTTTTCAGCTTACCGGATATAATCGGTCTGTCTGGGTTTTTGCGGTTTTCATCTCTGATGTCTTTCGGTATGCTGTCATATTTTTTCACCTTTTTAAGCATTACAGGCAGTTCTAAAATATCAGCGTAAATATAACTTTCAAAACCAGCGCCTAAATCACGCTTGATATAATCACGAAACTCAAGCAGTGATTTATCCTCATAACTTGCCAAGCCTGAAAGCCAGTATTCACGCACCAAGGCATGAAAGGCTCGGTTTTGTGCCTCCGTGCCTTTTGTTGCATCTTCAAGATAATACTCAACGCCGACCTCTGGCAGTCCTTTTGAAGTGCAAGCATATTGATCATTTTCAAGAATTAAGACTTTCATTTATCCTCCTTCACAAGCATAATATGTCTGGCATCAAGCGAAATACCTGTAAAGTTCTGTCTTTGCATACCATTCAAAAATGCTCTAATATCAGGTAACATATTCATGTTTACATAAAAACCATAACGCTTGCCTTCTTGTTTTGTAGATATTTTCCAGCCATTTTCTTGATATACTAAAATAAAATTATCTTTAAACTTACCAAGATTAAAACCCCAACCTTCTTTTAAAAATCCTTGTGCGTAATCTTTTTCAAGACTTGCATAAAAATATGCCTTATCTTTATCTTTGTATGCAATATAACCCCTTACTTTATCTTTTATTCTACTACCTCTTTTGCCTTCACTTTTTTTTGCAACAATAACAACATCTTCTGGATTAAAGTCTTCAATTATCTTTGCAAGATCTCTCATTATTTACCTCCTTAGAATGGTATTTGGTCTTCGTTATCTTCAAAGGTTTCTTTTTGTGCATCTGATTTATTACCTAAAAGGTATAAATCATTAGCAACAATTATCACCTTGCTTCTATTCTGTCCGTCCTGTTGCCAGCGCTCTTGCTTCAGTTCACCAATAACCGCAATCTGCTTGCCTTTCTTTAAGTATTGCTGTAACCGTTCACCAGTTTTACCAAAAACAGTTACATCAAAAAAACTTGCTTCATCCTGCCACTTGTCGCCTTTTTTAACCGACCTATTTACGGCCAGCCCAAAACTTGTAACAGGATAATTTGCCGAGGTGTATTTCACCTCGGCATCACGGGTCAGCCTGCCAATCAGACTAACGTTATTCAAATCTTTCATTTTCTACCTCCTCAAATTCATGTATCATACCTGCAATAGCACCCAATGCCATTGCAATAATATAATCTGCATCTTCTTTTTCAAGTTCAATCATTAAGCCTTTACCTTCAACCTTGATCCACAGCAGATTATTTTCTACTGCATAATCGATAAACGTTGAAATCTTACCACGTTGTAAAGCGTGTTCAAATTCATAAAGCACCTTATTTACTTTTGCATGATCGTTATTACTTAACATTTTCAGCCCTCCTGTAATTTGCCAAAGTGGCAGAAATCTTTTACTGCGCAATAGTCAACGCACTTTGTGCTGATACCTTTTCGGTATTCTACGTAATGCCCTTTGCCTAAATCTTCAGCCATGTTTTCGGCTTCAATCTGGTCATCAAGTACACGTATTGCAGTCTTGCGCCCTTCTTTTTTCACAGCCCATTTGTCAGGTTTCGCCCAACGTTCTTCTGGTGTACATTCTACAATCTCATCATCTGTCAGCTGTAAGGCTTTTAAATAAGCGTCAACCTTGCCTGTAATTAGTTCTTCTGTTTCTTGCATAGCCTGTTCTGTTACCGGATATTCAGTAATGCAAACAGCGCTTTCAGGATAGCTTGAATCCCTGCGTACTTCGCTTTTGCTATGGTCTTTAATCATGGCTACAACCCGAAAGGTTTCTACTTCAAAGCCTGCCTTGCGCATCAGCCATGAATAAATCATGCCCTGCTTTTCCCAGTCTGAAAAATCTTTGAATTTAATTTTCCAAATTGAACAGGTCTTATAATCTGTTATAACTTTCGTTTTCAGATTATAATTATCCAGCCGACCGGTTACTGTAATTTCACCAAACTGATGCCTCAAGGTTTCTTCTGTTACTTCATGTTCGCCTTCTTCTTCAAGCAAGCTGTGAACAGCTGTACCAAACAGCGCCCAAACCTGATCCGATACATCGGCTTCAAGTTCTTCCCAGTGCCGTTTTGTCAGCACAATTTCTTTTATGCCTTTCAAAAGGCTTGTTGCAGATAACCTGTCGGCTGATACTGCATAATCCCTGCTAACAGCTTTTACAAAGCCTTCAGGCAGGTTATATTTGTTTGTAAACTTCATCAAAACACCTCCAGCTGTTTGTCAGCTTCTTCTTTTAGCAGTGCAATGTACTTTTCAGTATTCTTATCAGCTCTTAACCAGTATCTTTTTTTTGCATCTTCTGATAAGCCAAGCTGTTCAGTTAGCTTTTTCGCTTCTGCCTGTAAGTCGATATTTTCTATTTTTTTCGGTTCAGGTTTTTTAACCGGATCAAGTGTTGCGTCAAGTACATCTGCCTCGACTATCTCGAAAGCGTGCATGTATAGGTACCGCTTCAAATAAGTCTGTACTGCGCCAAGATTCTGCACCTCATGAGAACCTTTAAGGCTTGCTGTACTCATCGGTGACGTGAACATTATTAAATCATCTGATTCAAGATCGTGAAAAATAAGGCTTGCCAGTTCTGCTGTAAACGATACAGTACAGGCAAAGCCAAGCTGTTCGCTAAGCCGATTTATTTCTGGCAAAAAGTCTGCAAGCTCAAAGTAACCGTAACCGGCAAAACTATTTTTGCCTGATTTTTTCAAGCCAGCCTGTTGTAACAGGTTTCTGGCTTTTATAAGTTTTTCTAATGCTTTCATACTACCTCCTCTCTGGCGCCTTAGGGCAATAAGCATCAATAAGTTTTGCGACTAAAGGCCGTGATGCAACTTCAACAATTGTGTCTTCCATTTCAACGATTTCCTGAAATACAGATTTTTCAAAAACCTTTAAGCCGGCAATCTGTTTTTTTAAAAGTTCTCTTCTTCTCCGCATTTCTTCTGGGATCCACTTGTTTAAAGCATTTACCAAATTTACTGCTTCAAGCAGGTCAAGTTGCACAAATCCTTCAACCTGCAATTGTTCCCAGCCAGTGCTTTTCACTTCCCCATCTCTTGCAGTAATTTGCACCATAGTCCCTATATCATCTCCGCCCCAAAAACAAGTCAGACTATGATTTTTCATATCTGTTTCTATTTCAATGCTCATTCAATCACCTCCTGTGCTTCAAGCATTGTCATTTTTGATAACCTGCGTTCTAGTGTTTTAGCCTTGTCAAGCCAAACACTGCGCATGGTACCACTTGTCCGACTGCCTGCTCTTCTGCAGGCATCGGCTTTACTTTTTAACTGCTCATACTTTGTCATCTTACCACCTCCTAAAATGGTTTACAGCCGTACGCCGGAGTTGAACCGGCGTAAGCCCCTTTACGGCTAATCAAGAAACTCCTCACGAATGCAGTCAATCTCAAATCGCTGATTTTTGACTGCAAACTCAAGGTCTCCATCCTGTGCTTCAGCGAGTCTTACGCCGACATAAGTATGCCAGTCCCCTTCTTTTGGTGGTTCAAGTCCTGACTCTTCAAGCTCCTCAATAAGTTCAAGAGCCAGTCTGTCATTTTCTTCCATGTCGACAATAATGTCGACCCACCAATCATAGTCGTCTTGACTCATGACTATAGTACCATTGTCGTCACATTCAAGCACCTCATTATTGATGAGGTGACTTGTCCATTCGACTCCGGTGTTCTGGTCAATAATGACCAGTTTTTTAACTTCACCGGTTTCTTTAATTATCACGTCCATCTTTTTTCCTCCTATTAATTTAAGTATACTTGATATATCGGCTTATGTCAAATAAAAAAATAAAAAAAAGTGAAAATAATTGATTATTTTTAAAGATTTTTCATAAACTACTTAACATATGTTTAGTACTATAGATAGATATGCCCTTAAAATGCCCTGTATGACCGATTATAAGGCCGTGATGATATTTTGTAGCTTAAAACGTGTTTGTATGCGTTTTGAATAATTAAATGCCTGTAAGATGCCTTAAAATGAAACTGCCCCTGTAGGAGGTCAAGGGCAGAACCTGATGGTTTTTAGCGAAAAAGGAGGAGAAATGAAAAGACGGTCATCCCGACCGCAACAGCCAAACTGCCAGCCAAGCCAACCACAAACCAGTTGCGCTGCTTAGTCAGCCGTTTCGCTGTCTGTGTTTCCTGCTGCAGCCTGTCCTGCAAGGTCTGCGATTGCACGGTCGATTGCTTCAATAAGGATTGCAATTCTTCGTTCTCTGTCTGTGCTTCTTGTAGCAATTTCAACACCTTCTGCCAATCCTCGGCCGATTCGTTCAGCTCTTCTTTCAGCTTCTGCCAGTTTTCCAGCAAGTTCAGCCAGCTGTTTCCCGGATTCGATTCTGGTATAGATTGTTGCTCCCCATGCACCAAGCACAAGCCCAAGAAAAAAACAAACAACAAAAGCAATGCAAAAAATCCCGATGCATTTCTGTTCATTCATCGCCAACCTTCTTTTTTATCGGCTGGATCAAGGTTTCATACCCAAGCTGTGCAATCGCCGAAATTAAAAGCCCTGTCCTTACCTGTTCAGGTGCGTACATATAACCAACACCAAAAATTATTAAGCAGATTGCCCATACCCAAGACGGCGCTTTCTTAACAAGCCCCTTGCCCCACTGTATCAGCCCTGCAGTAGCAACAGCGCCGCCAAGCAATAAACCCATATTAGAAAACACATCCATCACTGCCTCCGCAATATTCTGTAACTTACAGGCTTGCCAAATTCAACAGTCTGGCTATTCCCTAAAGGATCATATTCAGGCGTTGCTATTGTCTTTCCAAGCACTACAAAATGTGCAAGTGTTGTCATTGTCTGTGCCCATTCATAACGTACGATGACAAGATCATCAGGCTGTATCCTGTAACTCAAATCAGCATAAAATACTGTATATATATTACCTACCAAATCTGATAAAATTAAATCAGGCCGGATTAAAAAGCAATCTTCTTCCATCCAGCCTAAATTAACAAAACGTGTGTAATAAAAAATAGGATCAAGATTCTTGCCTGTGATTTTTTCTGCAAGGTAAATCAAACACAAATAATAACATCCATACTTGCCGATTGTTTCAGCTATCTTCTGCTTATACTGTTTCATCTCAGCCTCACGATTGTATAGATCACGCCCAGCAGTGTTGATATTAAGCCAACGCCAAAGGCTATATCTTTCCATGTCGACCGCCTGCCTGCAATGCGTTCTTCAATAATTATTACACGGGTTTTAATTTCATCCACCTTGTTTTTTATATCATCCAAACACCCGCCCCTAAGTAACCTCTCGTGTTCATTGACCTGCGCCCGTACTGCCTCGCTCTCAATTATGTGCTGTGTTAAGGTAGTATCAATCTTGTCTATTTTTCTGCCTATGGTTTCTATGTCCATTTATGCCTCACTTATTTTTGGCCATGCAATCTTGATTGCTTCAACAGCATCAAGCCATTCCTGTTCTGTCGCTTCACCACGTTGCCATTTCATATAGATTGGATCGCTTTGTTCACGGTAAAGAAACGCCCGAACACGTCTTGTTCCTTCATCTACTTCTTCAGGTGTAATATCGTCTATGTATTCCGGTTCTTCTGCTTCGGTGTAGTTAAGCGGGCGTTCTACCCATGCAATCGTTTTTTTTGTTTTAAAGTGCCAATCAATTATAATTTGATTTAATTTATGATATTGTACACCATTTTCTTTTGTAGTAATCACCTTTCTCCCTCCTATGCTGACATTATTGCCCCATGACCATTAAATGTATTTTTTGTTTGAGAAAATCCAACATCACTCATGGATTGTGAAACAATGACAAAAGAACCATATTCAACTTTAACAGAATATGTAGTGTAATTAGATACGTCTATACTATCATACGCAATAACTTTCGCCCCACGCCCTGCATATATCGCTATTGCCCCAGAATTGCTTACATTAGCCTCATTTAGATTTAATAGTGATCCCGTCGATATATGGCAACAATTTCCTAAAGCTCCAGAAAAATTGCTTTTCCTTGCATTAACAATTGAGCATCGAGTAGCAAGAAGTCCTCTTTCTCCTGCATTTTTAACACCTTTATCAGAATTAATATTGCACCTCGAATTTAGCAAAGATATCCCATTTCTATTTGTAGCGGTTCCATCATTACTCATATTAAATAAAACTGAAATATTAGGCATTATACAGTAATTCCCTGAAAATGCAGGATAATCATTATTTACTCCTAAAGTAGTCAACTTTGATCTGTCTATAGTAACTTCTGCTGATACAGAAGTTATGGTTATCCAACCTAAATCCAATCCTTCGATAAATACTTGCTCCTCCATTACAAAATCAGCCAATAAATTCACTCCTGCAGTATAGCCTCGTGATTTATAAAGCGGATAATACCGGCTAAGATAAGTTAATGCAGCATTGATAGTAGCAAAATTGCCACCACTGCCAACAGTAACAATGATATTTGCATCAAGCATAGTCTTAACTTTACCAGCTTTAAAACCTTTCAATTCTGAATTATTTTCTACAACAAAATAATCATCAGGCTCAGCTTTACTTAAAGCCGTTAATTGTGAAGCCCGCCTTATTCTTGAATCATCTATAAATGCCATAATCTACCCCCATTATATCATAGTCGTTGTCTAATTGCAATTTCTACTTCATTTGTTTCTGTCAACCAATTTATGCCGATTACCTGTCCGGTAATTGCCCCAAGATATTCACGTTCAGCTTCTGCAAATTCAAAGTCCTGCCAGTTAGCAATATCACCAATAACCCATTCATCACCTAGTACTATATCAGGTTTCTGCACGAATTCACCAAGCACAATATTGTCATCACCAAGAACATAATCATCATCGCCAAATGCAAATATCCCGGAAAGGTCTGCACCAGATAAAACATTGCCGACTTGTATTTCAGGCAAGACTGCCTGCTGTTGTAAAACAGAAACCCTTGCAGTAACCATATCAAATATTCTTGGTTGTGGATACTTTTCTGAATCAACCCGCAAGGTAACAATCGGTCGTACTTCGTGAATATCTTTCATCACGATCAAAGCTTTATCATCTGCATCAGCTTTTGTGGTTAAAAGGCTTTCATATTCTTGTACTTTCTTAACACGATGTTCGTCTATAACTTGTTCTTGGTAGTCAATGTTTTCTACCTGTTTATAGCTGTCGGTTCTGTGATTATAAGCGTACTTAACAACACAAGATGAAGCGTACAATTCAGCGTTTCTTTTAACCGGCATATCATCGTTACGAATATCAATCGGCTGAATATCTACAACAACAGGTCTGTCAGGCAGGTCGCATCTAATAGTACGCCTTAGTGTATCTTCATAACGAAAGCCTATTGTTGAACCGTTCTGCAGTAATTCAATCCATTCATAAACCCGCTTCGGTTCGCCCATGTACAGCCCGACCTTTGCCAGCTGTGTTTTTTCTGCTTCAAGTTCTGCTACATCGTAAGTGCTGTTATTATAATCAGTGCCGTATATTCGCCTGTTCAGATCAACTATTATTTCAGCAGGATTATCTATATCACGCATCCGACCGGTAACGTATACTTCTTTAATCCCACTTTGAGGATTTACACCATCAACTACTACATCAGCATAATCACAAACAAAAGTGCCCTTATTATCAATCATTGAAGGTGTAGTTATTTTTAAATCATTGCCTTGTACAAATATTTTATCAATA
>JARKSP010000028.1 GCA_029974225.1 Erysipelotrichaceae bacterium | reverse complement strand
GTATGGCAACAGCAACTGTCTACTACCGAAAGAAAAGACTAAACTGAAAAAACCCAGACGATAAATATCCTGTTAATTAAATAGTTAAGAAAAAAGTCTGGAGGCTTTAAAAAGCTTCCAGACTTTTATGTGGCAAGCTCTAAGTTGAATCCTGCAGTTTTTATGTATGAGATCATAAAAATACAATATTCAGAATTATCCGGGTTTATATAAAGGGAATAAATATCCTGTTATTCAATTTTCTTTTAGCCGGCATGCCGGTTTTGGGTGGATATTTGATTCACGTTGTCTTATAATCTAACTAGAGGTAATATCTATGGCAAAATTATACTTTAAGTTTGGAGCAATGGGGTCTTCAAAGACCGCAAATGCGTTAATGACAAAATTCAACTATGAAGAAAAAGGAAAAAAGGTCTGGCTGATCAAGCCGGCACTGGACGATAGAGATGGGGTCACAATTCTAAAAAGCAGAATCGGATTACAGGCACAGGCTGATGTGATTCAGGCGGGCGATTCTCTAGTTGAAAAGTGTCCGAAGAATATAGATGTTGTCATCTGTGATGAATGTCAGTTTTTAACACCTGAACAGGTGGATGATTTAAGAGTTTTAGTATCGTACCATGATATTCCGGTTTTATGTTTTGGCCTAAGAGTCGATTTTATGACCAATCTGTTTCCCGGAAGCAAGCGTTTATTTGAGTTGGCTGATTCAATAACGGAAATCAAATCAATTTGTAGATGTGGTCGAAAAGCTACTGTCAATACCAGATTTGATGCTGCCGGACATGTCTGCACCAGTGGAGAGCAGGTGGTTATGGGTGGAAATGATGTCTATGAGAGTATGTGCTGGACCTGCCGAGATAAGATGATTGCTGAAAATCTGACTCGTGATGAGTTAGACAGTTTTGAAAAAAGCAGTGAGTGATAGAAAAAGAGGAATTAAAAGATGCTGCCAGCAGACAGCATCTTTTTATTTAATGTTTTTTGCTTATTTTATTTCACAGTAGATTTTATATTACCTTTCAGCCATTGAACGGTATCCTGTAAAGTATCATATAAGGATCTGGGACTGTAGTTAAATGTTTTACTGGCTGCCTGACAGCTGAACTGTCCATTAGAATCCAGAACAGCAATCGCATATGGAGTAAAGAATAATGGTTTTTTCATTTTCAGACACCATTTTTCATAAACTTTCGCAAAAGCCATCGCCCAGCTTACTGGCATATATGATACGACATACTTGAGATTGAGAATCTTCTTGACTGTTTCCAGAATGTCCCTAACTGTAAGATAGTTGCCTGAAAGAATATATCCGTATCCTGGAACACCTTTTTCAGTGCAGGCAACAATTCCAGCTGCTACATCACGCACATCAACAAAGTCATAGCCGCCCTTTACCGCCAGCGGCAGTTTACCTGCGATAAAGGATAGTAGCATTCTGGTAACGCTACCCTGACCTCTATCGCCTGGACCAATGATGCCGGAAGGAAAGACAACATTGGCATTTAACCCTTGTTTGGCAGCTTCAAAGACCAGAGCGGTAGCCATAGTTTTGCTTTTGGCATAGTCCCCCTCTACCAGTTCTGGTGAAAACTCAGCTTCTTCGGTAATGATTGTTCCTTTAGGCTTTTCAGGTATGGCGTGTACAGAACTGACATAAACCATTTTCTGCACCTTATAGTCTAAGCAGCACCTTATAATGTTTCTGGTTCCGCCAACATTGACCTGATATATTTTCGGACCGGGATTAGAAGCTACCGATATAATGCCGGCACAATGGATGAGGCAGGTCTGCTCATCAGCTTCAGAAAAGAAGGGGATTAAAGAATCCTCATCACAGACATCACCATAAATGCGGTGCACCTCTTCTGGAAGCTGTTTTACCAGAGGGTCATTTTCCATTACTAAAACATAAACTTCCGCCTTTTTTTCCAGAAGTATTGACACTACGGTGCGACCCAGAAAGCCTGTGGCACCGGTTATTAGATATTTTTGAAACACAGAAGTCACCTCCATAATAAACGACAAGTGTTGATTATCTTTCACAAGTTCAGTATAATAGAAAAAAGCAGCAGTCACAACCAACAGCTTTTTGCTTTTTGAAAGATAACCGACAGATAAAGATTCGGTGTTGAAAAACAAATAAATATTTTATTTTTGGAGATTTATTATGAAGAAAACTGATGCCAGAGTCCGTTATACCAGGAAAGTATTAAAAGAATCTTTTCTGACTTTGCTGAAAGATAATCCGGTCAATAAGATTACAGTAAAAAAGGTCTGCGAATCAGCTCATCTTAATCGGGCTACTTTCTATACTCATTACAGTGATTGCTTTGATCTTCTGGAAAGTATTGAACAGGAGCTGCTGACAGCTTTTCAGAAAGCTTTGAGCCTTTTGGATTCTTTTGATGTAACCAATCTGATTGAAGCCATCTATGTGATGATAAAACAAAACGAGGATGCCTGCCGGATTCTAATATTTCAGGGAGCCAGCCCTTCGATTTTACCTAGAATGATCGAGCTGGCTAGAAACAACAGCATTGCCTACTGGAAGGAGCAGCTGCATAAAGCCAGTGCTGCGGAAGTGGAAATGCTTTATATTCATTTATCAAACGGTCTGATGAATGTAGTTGTTGACGGCTATGATAGGTACAGCAAGAAAGAGGTAATCACTTTTGTCAATCGAATTGTCAAGGGCAGTCTGACAATGTTCAAATAATCATAAAAAGTGAAATCATGTGAATTAACAGTTAGAAATAAAAAAAAGTACAGCTGTTATGCCATACCTTCTTTTGAATGTTTTCTTAATTCAGAGGCCATTAACCTGTTATTTTAAGGGGGATCAATATTTTTCTAAAAAATAGAAAGGAGAATAATATTGTTGCAAGATTCTATCCTTCTTGCAACTATAGAATAACAAACGTGTGTATGTAAATTATGTTTTGTTTATGTGAAATAATGTGAAAGAACTAAATATATGATAAAATTAAAGTGGTGATTAAAATGAATGTTTATGACTGGGATAAGACAATCTATCCTAAGGATAGCTCAGCGGAATTTTTTCTATATAATGTAAAAAATGATTTAACCCTTTTAAGATTCTTTCCCCGGCAGCTTTTAGGCTGGATCTTATGGGGTCTGAAGATAATTGATAAAACAGAAATGAAAAAATACTTCTACAGTTATTTGCCGGGAGTAAAAAACATTGATGAAAAGCTGGAAACCTTCTGGGATGAAAGAATCAGTAAGGTCAACAGCTGGTACAGGGACCTGCAGCAGGAAGATGATGTGGTTGTCAGTGCTTCAGCTTATTTTCTGGTGGAGCCGGCTTGTCGCAGACTGAAAATCAGACATTTAATCGCTTCGGAGGTTGACAGATACACGGGAGAAGTTCTATCAAAAAACTGCAGTTCTCAGCAAAAAGTAGAAAGAATGATAGCGGCAGGCTATCAGATTGATGAAATTGAAAACTTTTATTCTGATTCCAATAACGATAGATTTTTAGCCGGCAGAGCTAAAAAAGCCTATAAAGTAATAAATGGTAAAATTAAGGACTGGAAGTTTTAGGAAAGCTGTCAGTATAGAAATAGTATTTTTAAGAGAATCACTGATGATAGTAGAAAAGATAAAAGCCAATAATGATTATGTTAGAATTGAGATAGGAAATCAGGACTATAAGATGACTTTTAAAATTGGTCTGGATTATTATCTGTCTTTAAACTATCGGATTGGACAGATAATAACGGAAGATGAACTTTCAAAGTTAGAAAAAATGCATTTACTAACCTATAGCTATAATAAATGCTTAAGAAAACTGGAAAGCAGTGACCGCAGCGAAAAGGAAATCAGAGATCTGCTGTATCCTCTAAAAGATTTGAGTGAAGAAGATAAAGATGAAATTATCGAGAGGCTGAAGTCTGCAGGCTTTTTATCCGATGAAGCGGTGGCAGAAACGCAGTTTTATGTTGATTCTATCAAACTGATCGGTAAAAACAAAACAATTCAGACCTTGAAAAGAAGGGGAGTTGATAATAGAATAATCCAGAAGTTTGCGGAAAACATTGACGATAAAGAGCAGTTTAATATGGCTCTGCAGAAAGCCAGAAGAATAGTTTCCAAAATTAAAGATAAATCTTTCAGAGAAACAGTAAATATTCTGAAGGAAAGATTGATAAAAGATGGTTTTGAAAATGCTGATGAAGTAGTCTGGGCACTTGATTTAAAACAGGATGAACTGAATGAATACAGAAGCGTTAAAATTGCCTATGAAAAAGCATTAAGAAGATATAAAAACAAATATAGTGATAAGAAGCTATATTATACTATATACAGATATCTGCTAACCAAAGGCTTTGACAGTCATTTGGTCAATAAGATATTATCTTTAGAAAGTGAGGAGTCAGATTATGAAGATTAGCAGTTTTACCAGTCCCTTAAGCATCAATACACCGCTTTTGGTTTCGCAGGTTAAAGAAGGAGTAACCAACACCGGTTCTCCCTACCTTTCAATCTCTTTTAGAGATAATTCAGGAGAAATTGAAGGTAAGCTATGGGATGTCAAAGAAAGACAGGCTGCGATAATCAAACCTGGTAAAGTTTTAAATGTACGGGCAGATGTAATCACTTATCGCAACGCCTTACAGCTTAAGGTTCTGGAATGCAGTGAAACGGAAAGCGAAGTGGATATGCAGGAGTTTGTTTTAACTGGCCCCTATACTACGGAAACACTGAAAAAAGGAATAGGTGAATATATCAAATCAATTCAGAATGAGGATATTTTTAGAATTGTTTCGGATATCTATCGCAGTTATGAAAGAGAAATATTTTCTTCTCCGGCAGCGGTTAGAAATCATCATGAATACTATGGCGGCCTGGCTACCCATGTTTTAGGTATGCTGAAACTGGCTGATATGGTCTGCATCAATTATCCGTATTTGAACAGAGATCTGTTAGTTGCCGGTGTATTGCTGCACGATATCGGTAAGGTAGTTGAACTATCAGGAGCACCCGTGACAGAATATACTCTGGAAGGCAAATTAATAGGACATATCTCAATTTCGCAGACCATTGTCAAGGATACTGCCGATAAATTAAATATTGATTCTAAAGAAGTCATTCTGTTAAGACATATGATTTTAGCTCATCATGGCCAGTATGAATATGGCTCACCGGTTTTACCGGCTATCATTGAAGCGGAGGCTCTAAATTTTATTGATAACTTTGATGCCAAAATGGTAATGATCGAAAAAGAACTGGCTAATGTTCCGGCTGAGGAATTTACTGCCAGAAGCTTTGCTTTAGAAAACAGGTCGTTCTATAAGCATAATATCAGGTAATTATGAAAACATTTAAGAGAAATCAAATCAAAGAGATTATCAGCGAAGAAATAAAAATGCATCGTTTTAATCATGATGATTTGATTTTTTCTGGTGCTGTCAGCCTGTGTAATGTAATTTTAAAACAAAACGTTAACGAAGTTCTGATAATATGTGGCAATAACTACAACGGCGATATTGGCATTGCTTTAGCTGATGCCCTGGTAAAGAAGACCGATGTAAAGCCAATACTGGTGCACTTCAATCTGTCAGGGAGAAGAATTCATAGTCTGCTCGATGGTAGAGTTGAAGTTTTAGATGATGTCAGAAAAATCAGCAGACTGCTGGAAACAGGCATTTATATTGTTGACTGCATGTTTGGCTATGATTTGAATGAAAGCATCTATTATCCCTTCAATTATCTGATTGATAAAATCAATGAGTCAGACTGCTATGTGCTGAGCTGTGATGTTCCCTCAGGAATCAACAGTGACAACGGCTGCATTGACAGGTCGACTATTAAGGCAGATGCAACTGTCATTTTACAGCTCATTAAACCGGGATATTATTTATATCCGGCCAGCAGCTGTACCGGTAAACTGTTTATTGACACCATTGGCATTTCTCATCAGGCTATTGAAAGGCAGGAAAGTGCTATTTTTGTCAATAACTTAAATGAAATAAAAAAAATGATACCGCAAAGGGTAAAGCATTCTCACAAGATGAGTTATGGCAGGGTCCTGCTGATTGCCGGAAGTGAAGGTAAAATAGGAGCTTCTCTGCTTTGCGGTTCAGCTATTATGAAAACAGGTGCCGGCTATCTGACATTATTGTCTTATCCTGAAGTAGTTCAGGCTTTCAACACTCAGCTGCCAGAAGCTCTGACTGAAAGTCTGGATACCTGCAATGTGCGCTATCAGATGGAGAATCGTTTTGATTTCCGCAGATATTCCCTTATTGTTATTGGTCCTGGACTGGGAATCAATAAAACGACCGAATATCTGATCAGAAAAGTGCTGGAGACCGATATTCCGGCAGTTATCGATGCCGATGGACTTAATTATCTGAAAAACAATTTAGATTTACTGAAAAGAGATGCTTTAACGGTAATTACTCCTCATCTGGGCGAGTTTACCAGAACTTTTGTTTACAATCAGGCCATCATTATTGATGACTTGCAGCGATATACTGCCAGTTATCCTAATCTGGCTATCGTACTTAAGGGTGAACACACTCTAATCAGCTATAAAGGTCAGGTTACTATCAACACTACTGGCAACAATGCTCTGGCCAAAGCTGGTTCCGGGGATGTTTTATGCGGTATTATTGGCGGTTTTCTGGCTCAGAGATGTGATGTTGAAGCGGTTATCGCCGCTGTCTATATCCATTCGCTGGCTGCTGATTACTGGTGTATCAATAATTCACCATACTCACTGCTGGCCAGTGATCTGCTTAGAGTGATCGATCGAATCCTGAAACAGTTGACAAGCCAATAGCTGGCTTGTTTTCGTCTACTATAATTAATAATTTAAAAATGCTAAAATAGGGCTATGAGAATTGTAACATCCGTTTTTCAAGAGCAGTCTTTAACAGCTTTAAAAAAATTACAGGTGACTCATATCCTGGTTAATGAGCTGAAGTTTTCCAGTGGTATTAAGGGCTTTGACTTACAGGGGCTTAAAAACATTACCGAGCAGGCTCATCAGCTGAACCTGCAGGTTATTGTCAAGGCTGACAGGCTCTTTAACCAGTCTGAACTGCCGGAATTGCTTGCTTTTCTGCAGTATCTGGATGTGATCGCCGTCGATGAAATTCTTTTTTCTGATCTGACCATCAAAATGCTGGCTGATAAGTATGCCTTAAAGATGAAAACTATTTATGCCCCTGAGACGCTTCTGACCAATAAGTATGATGTCCGGCAGCTGCAGCTGGATGGGTTTGACAGCTGTGTTATTTCCAAGGACATTCCTTTAACGGAGATGTTTGATATCGCCGCAAGTAATAAGGACTACTGTTATCTGAGGATACATGGGCCAATTCTGATCAGTTATGGCTTAAGAAGATTCATCTCGGTTTACCTGAATGAATTCAAAGAGTATACCGACAACTATTATCTCTGTGAGGAGCACAGAGAAACAAGGCTTCCGGTGGTGGAGAAGGAAAGCGGAACCTGGCTTTATGGCTATACGCTGCAGTCGGTTAATGAGATTGTCAATATCTGTCAAAGGCCATTAAAAGGTATTATCTTTGACAATATGCTGTATGATGATGAGTATACTATTGCGGTTATTAAGATTTATGAAGATGTTATTGGGCAGAAGCTTGATTCTCAGAAAGCATTAGAAAAACTGATGCAGTTAAATGAAAAAATAATTTATACTGATATTTCTGAAATAAAGAAAACAGCTTTAGATAAGGAGTAAGATGAAGGTTGAATTACTGGCTCCTGCAGGAGATCTGGAAAGACTTAAAGTGGCAATAGAATATGGAGCTGATGCTGTCTATATCGGCGGCAAGCAGTTTTCTTTGCGTGCCAGAGCCAGCAACTTTTCTTTAGCGGATATAAAAGAAGCAGTGGAATATGCTCATCAGCGAAACCGAAAAGTTTTTGTCACCGTCAATATGATTCCTCATAATTCGGATTTTGAAGGGCTAAGGCAGTATCTGGAACAGCTGGACGAGATTAAAGTCGATGCTATAATCTGTGCCAGCGCCGCTATTCTGGCCTTGGCTAAAAGTATGAACCTGAATATGGAAGTGCATATTTCAACTCAGCAGACCACAACCAACAGTGTGGCGATATCCTACTGGCAGAATAAAAAAGCTGACCGAATTGTTCTGGCCAGAGAAGTGACCTATGAAAACCTTAAGGAGATTATGAAGGAAACAACCTTACCGGTGGAAGTGTTTATTCATGGTGGCATGTGTGCCAACTTTTCGGGACGCTGTGTTATTTCCAACATGCTGACCAATAGAGATGCCAACAGAGGAGGCTGCGCTCAATCGTGTCGCTGGAGTTATCATCTTTATCATCATGACAGCTGTCTTGATAAGGAAGGCCAGCTATTATCAATGGGCAGTAAGGATATGTGTGCCTATGATTATCTGCAGAGGCTGCTGGACATCAAGGTGGCTTCTTTAAAAATAGAAGGTCGCATGAAGACGGCTTATTATATTGCTACTGTTGTGAAGGCCTATCGGATTTTAATTGATGAGTATTATCAAAACGGCACAATCAGCGAAAAAAGATTGAATGAAGCAGCGATATTGTTTAAAAGAGGTTCTAACAGAGAATCTTTCAGTGGCTTTTATCCAGGCATTCCCGATATTAACGGTCAGATTTACAATAACGATGTTATGGCCAATCAGTCATATCTGGCTAATGTCATTGACTATAGTGCTGGAGTGGCTACCGTTGAAGTCAGAAACTATTTCAGATTAAATGACAGGCTGAGAATCTTTAATCCGGTGGGAGAAGATGTTTATTTTAATGTTGATTCACTGGTCGACTTAAATGGAGAAACAGTGGAAATTGCCAACAGACCGATGCAGGTATTAAAGATGAAAGTGCCGGTAGAGGTTAACACTTTTACTTTCATTACCAAAAGTGAGGTTGAAAGATGGGATTAGTTGAAGGAAGTATTGCGGTAAAGGCTGTGATTGACAGCAAGTATCGGACAGTTAAAAATATTTATCTCAATAAAGAAAAAAAGAGCAGTGATATAACCTATATTCTGAAACAGGCTCAAATAAAGAATATTAGGGTTGAAAAAGTTGCCAAGGAAGTTATTGACAGGCTAAGCAAAGGAAAAACTCATGGAGGTATAATTGCTGAGGTCAGTGATAGAAAAATGCAATCAGTAATATCGATTTTAAAGAAAGACAAACCGTTTATTGTCCTGCTGGAAGGTGTGGAGGACAGTTTTAATCTAGGCTATATCTTTAGAACACTATATGCTTTCGGCTGTGATGGTATTATCTTAAAAGAACGTTATATTGATTATGATGACAGTACAATTATAAAAAGCAGTGCCGGCGCCAGTGAACTTCTGCCGATTGTCTATAGTGACGATCTGGCTGAAACAATCAGTATTCTGAAAAACAATGGAATAGTGGTTGTCAGTGCCTTTAGAGGTAATCAGCCGGTCAATCTTTATGATTACGATTTTTCCAATCAGGGACTGCTGATCTGTATTGGCGGACCTTTAAGAGGACTTTCCGGTGTGGTACTGGAAAACAGTGACAGTTTCATCTATATACCTTATAAAAATAATTTTAGAAATGCTTTAAATGCTGCCAGCGCCACAAGTGTCATTGCCTCGGAAATATATCGTCAAAACAGGGGGAGATAATTATGCGTGAACCATTCTATATGGTAAATGATACCGTGATTCTCAATTTTTCCAGTGAATATCATCAGAGCCTGGAACAGCTGGTTTCTTCAGAAGGATTTAAAATGTTTCTGGCCAGATATTTAAAGGATTTGGCGATTAGAGATATTATCACTTTTAAGTGGCTGACCAAAAGCAGGAAACTGGAAGAAATGGTTGCAGAAATAGTTGTTTTAGCCAAACAGCTGCTGGTGCTGGAAATCGATGAAATCTATAATCCGCTGGTAGAATTTTTAAATAGAACCAAGACCTTGTTTGTGCTAGAAGATGCCTATAATTACTGGCGCAGCAAACAGCGTTTTTCAGTGGTAAATGCCAGCAATGAGAACCGGTATTTCAATTCCTTTATCGAAGCTGACAGTAAGTTCAACCAGCTGGTTTTACAGCTGTATCGCATTTTAAAAGAAAAACTGCAGGGGAAAACCAATATTGTCTATCATCAGCTGCAGGCCGGAACTGGCGGCGGCTGTATAATCAAACATTATAAATGGCAGCCGCCTGCCGGCTATAATTTCTTAAAGAATATAGTGTTTCTCAATATGGTCATATTAAAGACACCGTTTTTTCTGCACTCCAAAAACGTTGAAGGCAGCGATACTTTTGTAAAGTTGGATAACAGTCCAATTAAAAATGCCGGAATTAATCAGTTGGAATGGTTATGCTTTCCGGCTAAAGTTGGTGATCTTCTGTGCCACTGCTATTTCCATAAGGATTTTCTTGCCAGTGGACTGCTATTGGCCAACCTGTTTGAAATGGCTGATGAAGAAGAATGTACTAAGCGGAAACCGGATATAATCTGTCTTTACGGCTGCCAAAGTGACAGCAGTGTTTTCAGCTACTACTATGATGAACCCAATGATATTATAATAGGTTCACTTTCCTACAGTTATAAAATTGACTGTCCCGATTATTTAAGAGGGACGATACTGACTCTGCATAATATGGCCAAGTCAAATAAGAATCAGCTGCCGGTTCAGGGCTCAATGATTAGAGTCTGCTTTTCTGATGGAGCAGTCAGAGCAATAGTTCTGGTCGGAGATGAGAAGTCTGGGAAAACAGAGATAATTGACACAATTAAAAAAATGTCCCGGCAGGACAATAGTGAAAAAAGGATTATCAGGGCGGATATCATTTTCAGTACTGCGGGCTGTTTTAAAATAGTAGACAATCAGGTTATAGCCAATGGCAGTGAGATAGGTTCGATAATCAAAATCAACCAGCAGGATAAAACAGTTCCGCTGAAAGATATGGAAAGAAGTATTTTTCTGAATCCGGGAACCGGAGATGCCAGAGCAATTCTGCCAATGACATCTTATAGTCTGATTAGTGCACCAAACAGGATAGATATGATATTATATGTTAACAGCAGTTCTGAAAAACCTGGCTTGGAGAAGTTCAATGATTTAAAAACCAGTAAAGAAGTATTTTTTCAGCCTAAGGGAGATAAAAAAGCCAGAAAGTCACAGGAAAAAACATTTGCCACTGTTTTTGGCTACCTATTTGCCGAAGAAGTTTATGTTGGTCAGATTAATATTAATAAGAATGATGGCTGTAAAGATGGTATAATTGAAGCATCTAAACAGCTGTTAGAAAAGATGAAAGAGATTTAATTTTATGAAAACAAAGTTAAGAAAGATAGCTTATTACGCACTGTTCACCAATGAAAAGGCTGAAAAGCTGATTACCGGGTGTGTGTATTTTTTATTGGCTATCGGCATACTGTTTACTACCAGTGCTGCGATGAACTCTAAGACCACCATCTTTACAACTTTAATTCACTTCGCCAAACAGTTTGTTGTAATTTTTTTCGGTGTTCTGATTTATCATATCGCATCAAATCTGTATTCAGCTGAAAGATTGTCAAAAAGAAAATATATGATGATTTTTGTGGAATTAATCCTGCTTATGGCTGCTTATTTTTATTGTTATGTCAACGGACCGATTAATGGCAACTATTCCTGGATTGATTTAAAAGTCATTGGAATACCGTATTCAGTTCAACCTTCGGAGTTTTCCAAGGTGGTAATGATACTTTTGATTTCAACATTTTTTTCAGATAAAAGATTTAAGGGGCAGCATTGGTTTGATGTTGTCAAATGGCCGCTTTTTACTTTTATCGCTTATAGCCTGATTATTACTCTTTTACAGAAAGATCTGGGGACAACGGTGATTCTGGTGCTGATAACCCTTGTTACTTTACTGATACCTAAATGTGACAAGATAAAAGGATTTCAGATACTGGCTTTAATGGCGCTTGTTTTCATCGGTTTTGCTTACTGGTTTTTATTGACCAGACCAGAAGGGCAGGAAATTCTGATGAAAATATCTCCTACCTTTGCAGCCAGATTTTCAGCTGTCACCAATCCTGACTATAACAATGATGCCACCAGGGAGATATTCTATTCGCTGTTAGGTATTTCCAGAGGAAAAATAGGTGGTGTCGGACTTGGAAATTCCGTGCAGAAGTTTGGCTATCTGGTCAGCAGTGATGCGGACTACATTTTCGCCGTCATTGTCGAAGAACTGGGACTGGTTGGTATTTTCCTGGTTTTTGTTCCTTACAGTATTCTGCTTGGTTCTTTACTGTATCATGCCAGCAAAGTTAAAAAGGATTCTGGCAGAGTTATTCTGATGGGAACTGTCAGCTATCTGTTTATCCATTTTATGTTTAATATTGGCGGAGTCAGTGGACTTCTGCCGCTGACAGGGATACCTCTGCTTCTGATATCCAGAGGCGGATCAGCCCTGGTTTCTATTCTGTTTTTACTGGGCTTATGTCAGGGAGTAATTGCTTCTGAAAGATTGCCTGTTAAAAAAGAGGTCATTCAATGAGAATAGTGGCTGGAAAGCATCGATCAAGAGTCCTGAAAACCTTAGAAGGCGCTGATACCAGACCCACTTCTGATAAGGTTAAAGAAGCGGTCTTTTCCAAAATCGGACCCTACTTTGAAGGAGGAATTATTCTTGACCTTTTTTCAGGAAGCGGAAATATTGCTCTGGAAGCTATTTCCCGAGGCTTTGAAAAAGCGATAATGGCTGATAAAGCCAAAAAAGCTGTAGAAATAATAAAAGGCAATGTAGCCTTACTTAAAGAGGAGGCTAAATGTGAAATCTGGCTGGCTGATTATAAGAAAGCTTTAAGTATCTGCCAGAAGCAGCAGTTGAAGTTTGATCTTATCTATCTAGATCCCCCCTACCAGCTGGCTCTGATTAATGAGCTGGTTGATAAAATAAGCAAGTACGATTTACTGCAGAAAAAAGGAATTATTGTCTGTGAAAGTCTGGAAAAAGAAGACATCAGAGTAGAAAAACCTTACCTTATCGAAAAACAGGCAAGTTATGGTACTGTAAAAGTAACCTACATAAGAAAGGAATAGTTATGATAGCATTATACCCCGGTTCATTTGATCCGATTACCTATGGACATATTGATATTATTTTAAGAGCAGCCAAACTGTGTGAAAAACTGATTATCGTTATTATGGCAAACGAAGAAAAAGATGGAACGTTTACCTATCAGGAAAGAAAAAAAATGATTGAAAGCTGTGTTTCTAGCCTGGAAAATGTAGAGGTGCATATCGGAACAGGTCTGACCATTGATTATGCTGAAAAAGTTAAAGCTGATGTCTTAATCAGAGGAATCAGAGCGGTTACTGACTATGAATATGAACTGCAGCTGGCAACGACCAATATGGCCTTAAACGGCAATATTGAAACACTGTTTCTGATGACCAAGCCAGAGTATTCCTTCCTGTCAAGTTCTACTGCAAAAATCATCGCCAAAAACGGCGGGGACCTATCTTATTTTGTACCGGATAATGTAGCTGAAAAACTGCATGCCAAATTCAGGTAGCGTCAGCTACTTTTTATATTATTTAATTATTATTATGAATATGGTAAAATAACAAAGTAGGACTATATTATGAAAAGACATCAGCAGCCAAAAAAGAAGAAAATAGATACCATGTTTATTTCAATAACCATAATTGCCATTGTAATAATGGCTATTTTCTCGAGTGTCTTTAAAAAGATTGATCAGGATGATAATATTGTCATTTCAGATTTGCCTGAAAATGCCCAGAAGATTATCGGCAAACTGGTTATTAATGAAATTGTCAGTAAGAATCGTGGTATTTATGTCAACAGCAACAATGAAGTTACAGATTATATTGAGTTATATAACGGCACCGACAAAGCAATAGATTTATCAGGTTATGGCTTAAGTGACAGAAAAGACCGTGTCAAATGGGTTTTTGATGCGGTTGTCATTGAACCTGATTCTTATCTGGTAATTGCCCTGACCGGGAAAGAGGAAGCAGGTTTGAATGCTAGCTTCAAATTAAGAGCCGCCGGCGGCGAGTACCTTATTTTAGTAAATAAGAGCGGTAAGATTATTGATGCGGTGGAGACAGTGGCTTTAGGCACTAATCAGTCAATGAATCGAAATGCTGATGGCAGCTGGTATATTTCCAACTATGGCACCCCTAATCAGGAAAATTCACTGCAGGGCTTAAATGCCTATTTAGCTACCTTGGAAGGTGAACCGGGAAACGAAATTGTTATCAATGAGATTCTGGTTAAAAATAATGGCAACTTCCTTAACGAACAGGGAAGACTGGATGGTTTTGTTGAATTAATCAATATTTCAGATCAGCCGGTAAGTTTAAAAGACTATTATTTAGGCAGTGATAAGTACAGTCCTTTCAGATATCAGTTTGCAGATGTTGTTTTAATGCCTAATGAATTGTATGTTCTGTATACCGGAAACAATGATCTGCTGGCTGATAATTACTTAGGTTTTACTTTCAATAACAGAAATGGAAGTGTTGTTTTAAGCAAAAACGGTAGAATTGTGCAAAGCCTGGAATATGAGAATCTGGCTAACGGCTACGCCCTGACAAGGATAGAAAACTTCTATGTTCACAGTCCGACAGTTTCCCTAGGACAGCCAAACGATGGCTCTGGAATTGAGGAATTTCAGAATCAGTATCTGCAGGCCCCAAAGGACCTTATCATTAATGAAGCGATGAATCGCAATGATAAATACCTGGCCCAGAATGGCTATCAGTTTTATGACTGGATAGAGCTTTATAACAATTCTGATCAGAGCATATTGTTAAGTGACTACTGTTTAAGTACCAGCAGCAATAATCTGCAGGCCTACAGGCTACCGGAAGTAACACTGCAACCTTATCAGTACTATATTATTATGTGCAGTGGAGA
>JARKSP010000026.1 GCA_029974225.1 Erysipelotrichaceae bacterium | reverse complement strand
GTTAGAAGTGATGGAGGAAAACAACGGAAAGAGAGGAATTTATTAATGTCAGTTGTTACAATGCGTAAATTATTGGAATCTGGGATACATTATGGACATCAGACCAGAAGATGGAATCCTAGACAGAAAGCTAACATCTATGCGGCAAAAAATGGAATTCACATTATCAATTTGGAGCATACCATAGCGGCTTTAGATGAAGCTTATGAGGTTATGAAGGGGATTGCTGAAAGAGGCGGCCGAGTACTATTTGTCGGAACTAAAAAACAGGCTCAGGCAGTAGTTATGGAAGAAGCCTTAAGAAGCGGTTCTTTCTATGTTAACCAGAGATGGTTAGGCGGAACTTTAACCAACTACCGTACAATCCAGAGAAGAATCAGAAGACTGGTTGAGATTGAACAGATGGAAGAAACTGGAACAATAAACAACTATCCTAAAAAAGAAGTTATCCTGATCAGAAAAGAAGCTGAAAGATTAGAAAACTTCCTAGGTGGAATCAAAGAAATGAAAAAACTTCCTGATGCAGTATTTATTGTTGATCCTCAAGAAGATCACAGTGCTGTACTGGAAGCTAAAAAATTGAATATTCCGGTATTTGGAATTGCTGATACCAACTGCGATCCGGATTTATTAGATTATCCGATTCCCGGAAACGATGATGCAATCAATTCTATTAAAGTATTAGTTGGTATCGTTAATGATGCAATTGTAGAAGCTAAGGGCGGAGTTCTGGAATATGCTCATCAGAGTGATGAAGCACCAGAAATCACGATGAGTGATGTAATTATCTCTGTTGCTGAAAAGGCAGCGGAAAATGAAAGAAGAAGAAGAGCCAGATTTGAAGAACAGAGAAGACAGGGTCGTAATCAGTATAGAAGATACGAAAGAAAAGAAAGAACTCAGCCGGCTGAAACTACTCAAACAGAAAAAGTAGAAGAAAGTAAAAGTGAGGAAGAATAAAATGGCTAACCTATTGGAATTAGTAAAACAATTAAGAGACCAGACCGGCGCTGGTATGATGGACTGCAAAAAAGCTTTAGAAGCCAGTGATTGTGATCTGGATAAGGCAGTTGACTGGTTAAGAGAAAAGGGAATTGCTAAATCAGTATCAAGAGAAAGCAGAGTAGCTGCTGAGGGTTTGGCAAATATCACTGTTGATGGCAATAAGGCTGTTTTAGTTGAAATCAACACTGAAACTGACTTTACGGCTAGAACTGATAAATTCAAAGACATGGTTAAGGATGTGGCAGCAGTGATTTTAGCACATAGTCCTGCTGATGTTGAAGAAGCATTAGCCCTGCCGACTGCTGAGGGTACTGTAAATGAACTGATTTCAGCGGTATCTTTTGCAACAGGTGAAAAAATGACTTTGAGAAGATTTGAAGTCGTTAATAAAAATGATGACCAGCTGTTTGGCTATTATGTTCACCATGATGGTAAAACCGCTGCAATCGTAACCCTGACCGGTTCAAATGAAGAAGTAGGAAAACCTATCGCTATGCAGGTTGCTTCAATGAAACCGCAATATGTAGATAGAGCAAGCATGCCTCAGGAGATCGTTGAACATGAAACAGCAGTTCAAACTGAAATCGCCAAAAACGATCCTAACAATGCTAACAAACCAGCAAATATCATTGAAAGAATGGTATCTGGCAGAGTTTCTAAAGCGTTACAGGAAATGTGCCTGTTAGATCAGGCTTTCATCCTGGATGGCGGTCTTAAGGTATCGGCTTACCTGAAAGAAAATGGTATGTCTGTCAATTCATTTATCTTATATGTTGTCGGTGAAGGCATCGAAAAAAGAAAAGACAACTGGGTTGAAGAAGTAAATGCTGCTTTAGGTAAGTAATCAGATTTTAAATTGAGCATTTCTAACTGCTAGAAATGCTTTTTTTAATTTAAACTGGCTTAATTTATGCGAAATTACGCTTAGGAAACAAATTGCATTAATAAAATTATAATATTGTTAATATTTTTTCTGATTTTATGCTAAAATGTATTTGATATTAATATTATTTTAAGGAGGATATTATGCCATTAGTAACATCAAAAGAAATGTTTAAAAAAGCTTATGAAGGCGGTTATGCTATTGGTGCTTTTAATGTAAACAACATGGAAATCATCCAGGGTATTACTGAAGCAGCAAAAGAAGTAAATTCACCTATTATCTTACAGGTGTCAAAAGGCGCTAGAGCTTATGCAAACAGAACTTACTTAGTCAAGCTTGTAGAAGCTGCAGTTATCGAAACAGGTCTGCCTATCGTTTTACACTTGGACCATGGTGATAGCTTTGAAACTTGTAAAGAATGTATTGATGATGGATTCACTTCAGTTATGATTGACTGTTCATCTCTGCCATTTGAAGAAAACATTGCTATTACAAGAAAAGTAGTAGAATATGCTCATCCAAGAGGAGTGGTAGTTGAAGCTGAATTAGGAACACTGGCAGGTGTTGAAGATGATGTTAGTGTTTCTCATGAAGATTCTAAATACACTAAACCTGAAGAAGTTGTCGAGTTCGTTGAAAGAACCGGTTGCGATTCATTAGCAATTGCTATTGGTACATCTCATGGTGCATTTAAGTTTACTCCAGAACAATGTACCCTTAATGAAGAAGGTAAACTGGTTCCACCTCCACTGCGCTTTGACATCTTAAAAGAAATCCAGGATAAGTTGCCTGGTTTCCCAATTGTCTTACATGGTTCTTCTTCTGTACCTCAAGAATATGTTGAGATGATTAACTCAAATGGTGGAAAACTGAAACAGGCTGTTGGAATTCCTGAAGAACAGCTGAGAAAAGCTGCTTCTATGGCTGTCTGCAAAATTAACATTGACTCAGACTTACGTCTGGCTATGACTGGTACTATCAGAAAGTATTTCAATGATCATCCAGATCATTTCGACCCACGTCAATACCTGAGACCAGCAAGAGAAAATATTAAAAACATTGTTAAACACAAAATCGTCAACGTTTTAGGATCAGACAATAAAGTTTAATAGTTTGAAAAACCTCGATTTAATTCGAGGTTTTTTTAAGAGTCGGTGAACTTAAAGAGCCCGGAACATCGGAAATGATCAAAAGAAATCTAAACTTCAAAAAATGGTTTAGATTTTTTACAGATTTAATTAAGCAGTAAAATACAGTTAAAGATTGGGTAAAATATCAATAAAAGTATAGAAATAGAGGTTTTTTAAAGAATATAATTAAATTGGCAACATATTCGAAGGCGATTATGCTTATTTAAAAAAAATT
>JARKSP010000021.1 GCA_029974225.1 Erysipelotrichaceae bacterium | reverse complement strand
TGACAGCTATCGAAGAACAAAACTAGGTTAAAAGCCAAAAAAGAGAATAAAACTCTCAATTATGAGAGTTTTGTTTGAAACAAATCGGGATATCGATTATATTATATGTGAAAAGAAGGCTGTAATGGGCATTCTTGACATTGAACTTTAGAAATACTATCATACTATTTATTGTATGGAAGAAAGAGGGAGTGATATTTAACCATATGGACGATCGATTGTGTCGCTTAGTAAATTTCGCAGTAAACAGCAGTAATGCTGTAATAATAGAAGACAGAGAATCTGTTTTCGGATATATCATATTATTAATTGTATTAATTGCGCTTAATGCTTTTTTCGCCGCTAGTGAGCTGGCGATAGTTTCATTTAATGATGCCAAACTGGAAAAACTGGCTAATGAAGGAAATAAAAAGGCTAAAGCTTTATATAATCTGACAGTCAAACCGACAAAATTTTTATCAACTATTCAGATTGGTGTTACTTTATCTGGGTTTCTTTCAAGTGCGGTAGCTGCTGATACCTTTGCTGATTACATTGTCTACTGGCTGCGTGATGTTCAGATTCCTTCTTCCACAGTCAGACTGGTAAGTATTTTTGGAATCACATTAATTCTATCATTTGTCACTTTAGTCTTTGGCGAGCTGCTGCCAAAGAGAATTGCGATGAAAGATCCGGAAAAGATTTCCTTTGCGGTAGTTGGCCCCATCAGTTTTTTCTACAGTGTTTTAAAGCCGCTGGTCTGGGTTGTTTCGAAAACAGTTGATGCCATTGCCAATTCTCTGGGTATCAAGGAAAGTGATGGACAGCAGGAATTTACCGAAGAAGAAATAAGAATCATGGTTGATGCCGGCACTGAAAAAGGCTTTATCGAATATGACGAAAAGAAAATGATTGACAATATCTTCGATTTCAATGACCGAACAGTAGGAGAGATTATGACTCACAGAACTGATATGGTTTCGCTGTCGATTGAGGCCGATTTAGATACCGTAGTAAAGACCTTTCTGGAAACAGGCTATTCACGCATCCCTGTTTATGATGAAGATATTGATGATATTGAAGGAATCATCTATCTTAAAGACCTTTTAAAACTGCTGGCTGCCGATAGCAGGCATGATTTCAGAGTATCTGATTTTTTAAGAAAAGTTATGTTTGTTTACGAAAATATGAAGTGTGATGAACTGCTGCCGCTGTTTCAGAAACAAAAGATACATATTGCTATAGTTCTGGATGAATATGGCGGAACCTATGGTATTGTGACGATGGAAGACTTGCTGGAGTTTATTGTTGGCAATATTCAGGATGAGTATGATGATGAGGAAGAGGAAATTACCGAAATAAAGGAAAATCATTACATCGTTGATGGAGCGGCTCTAATTGATGAAGTCAGCGAGATGATCAAGGTTTATCTGGATGATACCAACAATGATACGATTGGTGGTCTGGTAATGGATTTACTTGGCTATGTGCCGGAAATAGGTGAAAGCCCATCAGTCACCTTAAATAATGTCACTTTTACCATTGTGGAGATGGACGAGCAGTCGATTGAAAAAATTGAAATTGTTGTTAACAGAGAAGAAAAAGCAGAGGCTTAATCTACAGAATACAGCCGTCTACATTTTTACAGGAACAATATTAGAAACACAGGAGAGAATAAATGCTCTCTTTTATTGTGCTGATATGTTAGAATAGTAATATATTGAATAGGGGTAGTTATGGATTATAAAGCTAAGATCATGAGCGATGAAGACATGAAAAGAACCTTAATAAGACTGTCTCATCAGATTATTGAAAAAAATGACGGGGTGGATAATCTATGTCTGATCGGCATTAAAACCAGAGGGGTACCACTGGCGAAACGGATTGCTCATAATATTGAGAAATTTGAAAACCGGAAGATAGAGGTGGGGGAGCTGGACATTACCTTATATCGTGATGATTTAAGTAAAATTCATATTGATCCGATTGTTAATGAAACGGATGTTCCTTTTTCGATTGAAGGCAAAACGGTTGTTCTGGTTGATGATGTGATTTTTACCGGAAGAACAGCCAGAGCTGCCCTGGATGCCCTGGTCAAACTGGGAAGACCGGCCAGAATCCAGCTTTGTGAACTGATTGATAGGGGGCATACCGAACTTCCTATCAGAGCTAATTATGTGGGCAAAAATATTCCGACAGCAAAAAATGAGATTGTAAGTGTAAAGGTCAAAGAAATTGACGGTGAGGACATCGTTGTTATCAAAGAAATCTGATAAATAATTATTGTAAAAATATAACGAAAAAGCCAGTCCGCTGGTTTTTTGTCTGTTTTCCGGACAGTGAAAATATTTTCATTAATTTGTAAACAAATTGAAAAATAAATGATATGTTACTTGCAAAAGTGAAATTTATGTGAAATAATAGAGCTGTAGAGTTTTTAATATTGAACTCTAGGAAGGGAGAAATTTTTAATGAGTATTAAAAAACTAAGTATCTATTTATTAGTTTTAACATTAGTGCTCTCATTAGTTGGATGTGGCGATAAACATGACAAATCATATGTCGATGATAAGGCTGATTATACTTATCGTGTCGCAGTTAACTCAATGCCAACTGGCTGGAACAACCACACATATACATCTAATGATGCTACCTATGTTATGAATTATTCAGAAGATGCATTATATGTATTCGACTATAATGATGCTAAAGATGGATACAAAATCGTTAACGGAATGGCAAACGCTGCTCCAAAAGATGTGACTTCTAGTTACATCGGCAAATATGGAATCGAGGAAGGTGCTGAACACAGAGTTTATGAAATTGAATTAAAAACCTGGTTAAAGTACGACAATGGTGATCCAATCACTGCTCATTCTTTTGTTGAATCAGTTAAGTTATTACTGAACCCTTTAGCTGCTAACCATAGAGCTGACGGTATGTATACCGGTAACTTAAAGATTTACAATGCAGAAAATTATCTGAAAGGCGGCACTTATGGTTATGGTGCAATCGTTTCTGAAGAATATCTTGATGAAGAGTATATTCCTCTAGACAGCTTTGAAGTGGTAGATGGCTATTATCAATATGAAGGAAAAGATATCGTATTGAATATTAACGATGGCGGTAACTGGGGAAGCCCACTAAGCAGATACTATGGTGCTAAACGTATTGTTAAGAATGCTGATGCTTATTTAGCATTAGAAGCAGCTGCTGATGAAGCTGGCTATGTTAAACTTAATGAAGAGTTATACATGCTTGCATCTGATATAATTGCTGAACTGCATGGTCATGACAATGCAGAAGCTTATGCTGCAGCAGTTGGCGATTATGCTTACCAGGAATTACAGGAAATGGCATTCTTTGGCCAGAACTATCCTGTAATTGACTTCTCAGAAGTTGGTTTCTTTGCTAAGAACGACAAGACTTTAGTTATCGTATTAAACAAGCCATTAACTGGATTCTATTTGAACTATGCATTATGTACAAACTTCCACTTAGTACACGTTCCTACTTACACAGCATGTGAATCAATGGAAGGTGGAGTTTATACAAACAGCTATGGAACATCAGTTGACACTTATGTAGGTCATGGTCCTTATGCCTTAACTACATTCATTGATGGTTCTGAAATGAAATTAACCAGAAACCCTTACTGGCATGGTTACTATGAAAAAGAACACGCAGGCGAATATATGACTACAGCTGTTTCTTACAAACAGGTATCTGAAGCTGCAACTCGCTTAGAAATGTTCTTAAAGGGTGAATTAGACAGTTATGGTTTACAGGCTGAAGATATGGCTGATTACCAGGGTTCAGATTTCACCTACTATACTGAAGGTGACTCAACATGGTTCATCGCAATTAATCCAAACGAAAGTGCGTTAGCAAATTCTGAAGCAAACTCAAGCCCTACAACTCCAGGTAATGTTGTTGTTAAGAGAATCCTTTGCATTAAGGAATTCCGTATGGCATTATCATTCTCAGTTGACAGAGCTGCTTACAGTTTGGCATTAGACCCTACAGGTGCTCCTGCGAAGGCTTTATATGGTAATATGATTATTTCTGACCCAGAAAATGGTGTTGCTTACAGAACTACTGACCAGGCTAAACAGGTTATCGTAGATTTCTGGGGTATGGCAAACGATATCGGTGAAGGCAAAGAATATGCTACAGTTGATGATGCTATCGATGCTATTACCGGTTATGACTTAGCTGGTGCTAAAGAATTATTCAATACAGCATATGATATAGCTGTTGCAGAAGGTTATATCCCAGCAGATAGCGACAAATGGGAAATCAAGATTATCATTGGACAGCCTGGTTCAGGTTCTTCTAAATACTACATCAATGGTTTCACATTGTTATCACAGGTATGGACCGAAGCTGTAGTCGGAACTAAATTAGAAGGTCACTTAGTGTTTGAATTCTCACAGCCATTAGGTTCTTCTGGCTTCGCTAACTACTTAAAGAACAATACTGTCGACCTGTTGTTTGGTGTTGGCTGGACAGGCTCTGCATTAGACCCATATGGACTAATGGAAGCTTATGTTGCTCCTAGATACCAGTACGACTCTTCATTTGATTACACTAAGGTTGACTGTGTAGTTAATGTTGACGGTAAAGATCTGGTTACAGATGCATTATCTTGGTACTATGCATTATCTGGTGAAGATGTTGAAGTAAAAGTTGTCGGCTCTGACGAAGTAGTAGTAGTCAATGCTGGTACTAGCGCAGATCCAAAACTACGCTTAGACATTCTGGCTGCTATTGAAGGTGTTGTATTACAGCAGTACAATATGATTCCTGTATTGTTAGATGCTTCAGCTTCATTAAAGGGTATGAGAATTAAGTACTATACTGAAGAATACATTTTCGGTGTTGGCCGTGGTGGTGTTCAGTACTACACTTATGCTATGAACGATGCTGAATGGGCTGCATATGTTGCAGAACAGGGCGGCACTTTAGATTATAAGTAAGATTTAATTCTAAAACTTAAATACTGTAAAGGTGTTGAATCTGCTGATTCAGCACCTTTTTTATGAAAACGAGTGCAAATATTTTCATAAAAATGTCTGAAATGTTTCATAAAGCAATGTCGTTTTATTTACAATTAATGTAACTATATGGTAAAATTAAATAATACTTTTTGAGTATCTAATTTTTTTGTACTTTAAGAGTAACTAAAAGAAAAGAGGGTTTATTATGTATCTATTTAAGTACATCATGAAGCGTATTGCCTTAATGCTGATGACTTTTTTGGTAATCATAACTCTATGTTTTGTATTTATTAAGTTACTGCCTAATATCCCGGTCGATCAATTCGGTAAGGATATGGCGCTTATTATGCAGCGAAGAGAGTTATTAGGCTATAATCTGCCGATTATCCAACAGTATTATCGCTTCTGGAAATACGCTTTAAAAGGTTATTTTGGAACTAGTGAAGTTTTATACATTGGTCAGGATGTATGGAAAGTGTTCGTGTCAAAGTTACCATTCACAGTGGCCTTAAACATTTACTCGATTATCCTGTCAATTCCATTGGGTCTGATTTTAGGTATCATTGCCGCGCTTAAGAAAAATACCTGGATTGACCATGTTATTTCAACAGGGGTAATGGTTGTAGTATCAGTTCCTTCGTTTGTCTACGCTTTTCTGGTGCAGTATATTCTGTATTTCAAATTAGGCTGGTCTTCAGCAACGATGGATGCTACTCAGGGAGCATTCAGCTGGGTTGGCTTTAAATCAATGATTCCAGCGATTTTATCAATGTCATTTGGTACAATTGCCGGATTTGCCAGATATACCAGAGCTGAATTGACAGAAGTACTGACCAGTGAGTTTATGCTGCTTGCCCGAACCAAAGGCCTAACCAAAGCCCAGGCCACGGTAAGACATGCGATGCGTAACTCGATGGTGCCTATTTTTCCAATGATTTTAGGTGAATTTATTTCTATTATGTCAGGTTCACTTATTATTGAGCAGATGTTCTCAATCCCAGGTGTTGGTAAATTATACGTAAACTCAATTCAGGCTTCACCACCTGATTACAACTTCTTTATGTTATTATCAGCATTCTATACGCTTATTGGTTTAGCAGCTGGTATTGTAATTGACATCAGTTACTCTATCATTGACCCAAGAATCAGAATGGGGGCGAAGTAAAATGACAACAAAAGATTATATGAATATTCCAAAAGAAAAATTTGAATTAGCTAATAGAACTGACAGTCATGACAAAAAATTTGATACTAAGGTAATCGGTTATTTTGAAGATGCCTGGCTTCGTTTCAAAAAGAACAAGTCTTCAGTTGTTGCGGCAATCATTATTCTGATATTAGTAATTTACTCAATAATTGGTCCTTATTTCTGTGACCAGAATTATATTAAAAGCTATGCGACTGATAATACCATCATGCGCTATCAGTATCTGACTCCAAAACTTCCTTTTATGAAAGGAACAGGATTCTGGGATGGTACCAAAGTTATTGAAATGTCGCAAAACAGATACTATCGTCTGCTGGCGCAGCAGATTGAAACGGGAAATCAGGTAATTGTTGAAGTAGTGGATAAATTTGTCAGAGAAGATATATTTAGAGGCCCTCAGACTGTCTACAGAGTAAGAATTGATAATTACGCTGCTATCAGTGCATTTAACGTTACCTTAACCTATGACCAGTATAAGAAATTACAGGACTGGCAGATAGAAACTGGCATTCAGGTAATTATGCCGGTAACTAATGTCAATGTTATCGGCGGAGACATTAATATCTGGTATCAGTGCGATGAAAAAGGAAATCCTGTATTTGACTCAAAAGGTGATTTCATTAATTCCTATTCAACTACCGGTATTGATGATTATTATAGTCTCAGATTCCCTGATGACCCTTATAATTCAGGCAATACGGAGCTGGCATATCGCTATGCTCAGAGAACCGGGGTAGGCGGAAATTATAACTATGTAATTAGAGTCAATGCCTATAATTATTTCCAGTATCGCTACGGATTTGAGCCATCATTTATTTTCGGTACCGATACCAATGGCTATGATATCTTCACCAGACTGGCTAGCGGAGCAAGATTCTCCTTCGTTTTAGCAATTCTGGTTTCCGCAGTTAACCTGACAATTGGTACTATCTATGGTGCTATTGCCGGTTACTATGGCGGAACAGTTGATATTGTCCTGGAACGTATTACTGATATCCTGAGTGGTATCCCGTTTATGGTTGTTACCGTACTTTTCCAGTTACACTTATCAGGAAAGGTTGGGGCGATTCCATCACTGATCTATGCCTTTGTACTGACGGGATGGATAGGTATGTCCAGCAGGGTGCGTATGCAGTTCTACAGGTTTAAAAACCAGGAATATGTTTTAGCGGCCAGAACCTTGGGCGCAAACGACTGGTCAATCATGTTCAAGCATATTTTCCCTAACTCTCTAGGTACAATCATAACCGGTTCAATCCTGGTTATTCCAGGAGTTATCTTCTCAGAAACCTCACTGACATATTTAGGTATTATTAACTTAGACTCTCCGACAATGTCTTCAATTGGTTCAATGCTGGCCAATGGACAGTCGGTAATGAGCAGTTATCCTCATATTATGTTATATCCGGCATTGTTTATTGCCTTACTGGAAATATCGTTTAACCTATTCGGTAACGGCTTACGTGATGCATTCAACCCATCACTGCGTGGAACGGAGGAATAGTTTATGCAAAAGAAATTAGAAGTTAAGAATTTACAGATTTCATTCCGCACTCAGCAGGGTATTCTGAAAGCTGTCCGTGATATTAGCTTTGATCTATACAAAGGCGAAACTCTAGCTCTTGTTGGTGAATCCGGCTCTGGTAAATCGGTTACTAACCGTGCCATTATGGGTATTCTGGCCGGTAACGGGATTATTGAAGGGGGAGAAATTTTCTATGATGGCCAGGATCTGGTTCAGATAAGTGAAGAAGACTTCCATAAGCTTAGAGGCGATAAAATCGCGATGATCTTCCAGGATCCGATGAGTTCATTAAACCCTATCATGAGAATAGGTAAGCAGCTGACAGAGGCGATGCTGCTGAAAAATGCTGCTTCAAGAAGAAATGCCAAAAAAATATTTGACGAAAAGTTAGCTTTATTAAATAAGAATATGGACGAAGTTAATCCGGAAGCAGCTGCTAAAAATAAAGAGGACATTAAAATCTTCAATGATTTCGCAGTTAATGCGACTAAGCTGGAAGCTTTATTCAACGGTATTCATAATGAAGCTGAAGAGTTAAAACTGGATATTGACAACTTTGTATTCCTGGTGGAAAAGAAGCAGAATGTCAGAGTAAAATCTTCTTTAGCGGACTTTGTCAAACGTATGCCAAAGACCTATCATCCTAGAGTGGTAGCAGAAACTGAAGAAGTCAAATCGCTTTATTCGCGTTTGGCTGCTGATGTCAGCAAGGTCAAAAAGAATGTCATGGCTGATACTACTATCGGAATTCTGAAAAGAATTTCCGAAATACTGGATTTCTCAATTAATAAAGACAAACCTGAGTTTTTCGGTCTGGGCTATTACTTTATGAAAAATCCAAATGCCAATGTCGTAGAAATGGATCTGCTGGCCTTAAATGAAATGGCTGTCCGCTGCATGAATGAAGAATTTATGGATGAATTCATTCCAAAAGGCCAGGCCGCAATTAAAAACAGTCACGAGGTTTCACTGAAGAAAAAACGTGACCTGATGGAACCGCTAAAAGAAGCTTTAAGTTACTTTGAAACCGAGGAAATGGATGAGAAGAAAGCTAAGGAAGCAGCTTTAAAAGTGATTCCTCTGGTCAATGATGCCATTGACAGACTGGAAATCATCAAAAACTCAACAGAGTATACTTTCGGCTCAAGCTTAAGACGCAATGTCTTAAAATATTTTGACGGTTTAAAACACAATGAAGCTGAAGCAAAACGTTTTGCCAAGGAAGATGCCAAGTTCCAGAAACTGGTGGCCAGAGGAAAAAACCCAGACTGGAAAGTTGTTCCGGCAGTGTACTTTGATACCGAATTAGGTGTCAAGAATATCTGTCTGGTTATTGAACATCTGATGGAAAGTTATCAGAATGATTTTGATAACGAGGCTAATTTCGATCCGCTGGCTAGAATGAACTATCTGGTAGAATACCTGAAAGAGCAGGCCAGTACGATGGTATTTAAAATCTCTAAGAAAATAGCTAAAGCCAGAGCTTTAAAGCTGCTGGAAGAAGTTGGTATTCCTGAGCCGGTAATCAGATATAACCAGTATCCGTTTGAATTCTCAGGCGGTATGAGACAGCGTATCGTTATTGCGATTGCTTTAGCGGCTAATCCGGATATTCTGATCTGTGATGAACCTACTACCGCTTTGGATGTTACCATTCAGGCACAGATTCTGGAGCTGATCAACAGGTTAAAGGCGCAGAGAAAACTATCGGTTATCTTTATCACTCATAACCTGGGTGTTGTCGCTAATATGGCGGATAGAATCGCGGTTATGTATGCCGGCAAGATAGTTGAAAAGGGAACTGCTGAAGATGTCTTCTATAATCCTAAGCATCCATATACCTGGGCGCTGTTATCATCAATGCCTGATTTGGATACCAAGGATAAACTTGAGGCAATTCCGGGAACTCCGCCTAACATGATTTATCCACCGGCAGGTGACGCGTTTGCTGCCAGAAACAAATATGCCTTGGAAATTGATTTCGAACAGCAGCCGCCAATGTTTAAAGTATCGGATACACATCAGGCGGCAACCTGGCTGCTGCATCCAAATGCGCCTAAGATTGACCCACCAAAGATCGTAACTGATCGTATTGCCAGAATGAAAAAGAAGGAGGAAGCTAGACGTGGAAAATAGAGAAGTGTTATTATCCGTCCAAAATCTTGAACAATTCTTCAAAATGGGCAGGAAGGTATTGAAAGCTGTTAATGATGTCAGTTTTGATATCTATAAAGGTGAGGTATTCGGCTTAGTCGGTGAATCAGGCTGTGGTAAAACTACCACCGGTCGTTCAATTATCCGTCTATATGACATCACTGGCGGTTCCGTCTACTTTAGAGGACAGAGAATTGCCGCTGGTATCAGAAGCTATAAGGATGGCATTAAAGCCGAAAGAAGAGCTCTAAGAGCTGACCTTAAAAAGCTGGCTGGTGATAGCGCAGCTATGGAAGCCAGAAAAGCTGAAGCAAAAGAAAGAATTGAAAAATTCAATGCGGAAATTGCGGCTGCCAGACATGACCATAAAAACTGCAATAAAATTTATGCTGCTGCTGAAATGGAAAGAGTCAATGCCCGCTATGATGATCTGATCAGCAGGGCAGCTGATGCTGATGAAAAAAGGAAACTGGAAAAAGAGAAAAGTGAAGCCTTGAAGCTGGCTAAAAAAGAACGCCTGACCAATAAGATTCAGATGATCTTCCAGGACCCTATTGCTTCACTTGACCCTCGTATGACCGTTAAGGAAACAATTGCCGAGGGCTTAAAGATTCGTGGTATCAAAGACAAGGAATACATTAAGCAGGAAGTCTACAAAGTCTTGGATAAGGTTGGTCTGGTTTCTGAACATGCCACCAGATACCCTCATGAGTTCTCAGGAGGGCAAAGACAGCGTATTGGTATCGCTAGAGCCATTGTACTACATCCGGAGTTAATCGTTGCTGACGAGCCTATAAGTGCCTTAGACGTATCAATCCAGGCTCAGGTAATCAACCTGCTGAACGATCTGAGAAAAGATCTGGGCTTGACAATTCTGTTTATTGCTCATGACCTTTCGGTCGTTAAGTATTTCTCCGATAGAATTGGCGTTATGTACTATGGTAACCTGGTTGAACTGGCTACATCGGAAGAACTGTTTGCCCGTCCGATTCACCCGTATACCAGATCGCTTTTGTCAGCTATTCCTCTGCCGGATCCCCACAGTGAAAGAAACAGAAAACGTATTGTCTATAATCCACTGATTGATCATGAATATTCTGATCAGGATCCTACCTTCCGTGAAATCTGTCCGGGACACTTTGTCTTATGCAATGATGAAGAGGAAGCTAAATACAAAAAGGAATTTAATCTGTGAACAAAAGATTGAAAGCTAATCTTCTTAAGTATGGATTAACAGGTGCAATATCCTTGCTTGTTACTTACCTATATATTTATAACAGGGGTTTCCATATGGGAACACTGGCTGATAAGTATAAGTATCTAAGTGATGGATTTGCCATTCCAGGCTTGCTGCTTACCTGTAGCGGTTTACTGCTGATTATCAGTAATGAAGGAACCTTTGATGGCATCAGCTGGGGACTGCAGTTTGCGATAAAAACTCTGATTCCCTTTGGCCGACTCAAGAAACAGGAGAGCTATGGTGACTTTGTGGAAAAAAGAAGAGGCCAGAAAGTCAAAGGATTCGGTTTCGTGTTTATCGTGGGAGTAGTGAATCTGATAATTTCGATAATCTTTATGATACTTTTCAATCAGGTGTTTAATCAGTAATCAGGGTAGTGCGATGCACTACCTTTTTTATGCTCAACAAAAAAAGAAGTTTTCACTTCTTTACTCGGTTTCGATTATTTTAAGAGCCACCTTTATTCCATCTATTGCTGCTGAAGTAATCCCGCCAGCATAACCGGCTCCTTCTCCGCAGGGATAGATACCCCTGCAGCTGGCCTGCAGGTTTTCATTTCTGATGATGGTGACAGGAGATGAGCTTCTGGATTCTATCCCTGTCAGGATGGCATCAGGATCATTGAAGCCTTTGATTTTCTTATCAAAATAAGGTAAGGCTTCCCTGATGGTTTCGCTGATATAGTCAGGTAGAATTGTGTTCAGATTGCTCAGAGTGTATCCCGGTTTATAGGTGGGAATAATATGACCGATCTTTTTAGAAGCAACATTGCTGATGAAGTCTTCAACTCTTTGCACCGGAGCATTATTGTTGCTGCCGGCCAGAATGTAGGCTGCCTGTTCCAGCTGTCTTTGAAAGTGCATGCCTGCCAAAACATCATCATCTTCAAAGTCGTCAGGAGTAACATTAACCAGCAGGGCAGCATTGGCATTTTCCTTATCCCGTTTAAACTGTGACATCCCGTTGGTTACAATACTGCCTTTTTCGCTGGCGCTGGCCATAACCTCACCGCCAGGACACATGCAGAAAGTGTAGCAGCTGCGGCCCTTTTTACTATTATAGGCAAGCTTGTATTCTGCAGGCGGTAAATTCAATCTGGTTTTATCACCGTATTGGGATTGATTGATCAGCGACTGCTTATGTTCGATTCTTAAACCGACAGCGAAGTTCTTTTTATTCATTCTTATTCCTTTTCCCTTCAGCATTTCAAAGGTATCCCTGGCTGAATGGCCGATGGCCAGCACCAGAGTGTCGGTAATGAAATGACTGTTTTCACAGACAGCTTTAATCAGATTATTCTCTTTTTCAAAAGAAGTAAACCTGGTATTGAAATAGTATTTCCCACCATTTTCTTCAATATGTTTCCTGATATTCTTTAATACTTCCACCAGATTATCAGTTCCAATATGGGGTTTGTTTAAATAGGTTATTTCAACTGGCGCTCCAAAGTGATGAAAAGTGTCTAATACCTTCTGAACCAGTGGCGAATTAATGCCGGTATTCAGCTTTCCGTCAGAAAAGGTTCCGGCGCCACCTTCGCCAAACTGAACATTACATCTTTCATTTAAAATGCCATTAGTACGATAATTGTCTACCGCTTCAATTCTTTTTTCAACACAGTCTCCCTGTTCGATAATGATGGGCTGATAACCATATTCAATTAAAGTCAAAGCACAGAACAGACCAGCTGGACCACTGCCGATAATGACTGGCTGATATTTTGAGTTTCTTTTTTTAGTCACATAAAAAGAAGCTGCGGTAACCTTATTCAGTTTAGGGTAATTGTTTTCATTATTAACTTCAATATCAACAATGTAATTATAAAAGATGTTGTTCTTATCTCTGGCATCAATACTTTTTCTGCTGACTTTACCACTGATAAAATCGCCAGCTTTAATTCTGGCTTTTTTGACAGCTCTTTTTATAACTTCTTCATTAGAGATATCCTCATATATTCTGATATCGTTAATTCTTAACATCTGATCACCAATACAATTTTAACATAAATAATCGTTTTTATATTTTATTGATTAAAAAAATACCATAGTTCTACCCTAGAACCATGTTTGATATCGGCAGAAAGGAAAGATTTGACACGGTCTCATTTGCCTCGCTGAACGACAGAACCATTGATAGGATGCTCCGCACCAAATGGATCGGCAACGGCAACTACTCCGACCGCATCTGGAAAAACCAGAATGAGATGGTAGATAAACTAAGTGAAATTGTTATTCGTGGAGCAATGACTGGTATGTCTTTGGAACGTATGCAGATGGAGTTCAGGCAAACCTTCCAGGTTGAGAAGTACAAGGCTGAAAGACTTCTGCGTACTGAAATGGCTTATTTCCACAATGAGGCTGAACAGGAGTCATACAGAGATTTAGGCATCGAGCAGTACATTTACATTGCTACACTGGATAACAGAACCAGTGAAGTCTGTGCTGATCTGGACGGCAAGGTATTTAAAACCAAAGACGGCAAGGTTGGTGTAAATTTACCACCAATGCATCCTAACTGCAGAAGTACTACAGGTCCTTACTATGATGAATCAGTTTTAAAAAATATGAAACGTAGAGCAAGAAACCAGGAAGGTGTAGGTAAGGAAATTGAGTACAGGAACTACAGGGAGTGGGAAGCTGAATTAAAGGCAAGAGGTTTGAAGCCTGGAGAGGAAATTGACATTTATCGTCAAAAGAAAAATGAAGATGAACCTATTGATTTAAATACTGTTTTTAAAAATGTCCTTTCACAAACGACACATTCTGCTTCTGATAATACTATAATTAAATTAGATATCAGTAATTATCCAGATGCGTTTACAAGTAAAAAATCAGAGAAGGAAAATACTGAAAAATTTATAAATTATATTAATTCTTTGCCCGATGCTGATCCAAATGTTATGAAGTTATATAATAGTTTGGGAAAACTCGATAATTTTTCTACAAATGGAATTGTTTTTAAAGTATCACATGCGAAACGTCATGGTTTATCAATTTCACATGGAGCTAGAACTGGTAAAATATCAGAAGTTAAATTAACTATACCTAAATTGGAAGGAGATAATCTTATTGGTCAAATAAACACAACTTTACATGAAAAGATGCACTTGATTGATTATCTGTTACGAGATGATCCTACTGTTTATG
>JARKSP010000109.1 GCA_029974225.1 Erysipelotrichaceae bacterium | reverse complement strand
ATTCTCCATTATTTTGGATTTATTGCATATCCAATATGACCTCCATATCTTAGTAAATTATCTGTTAATCTAACTCTAATATTTATAACACCCATTAATTTTTCACCCTCAACTGCAAAGAAGTCATATGAGGGAACATAGTGTTCTGGAAGCTTAGACTGATCTCTTTTATCAGCAAGAATCTTAACTATATCTTTTTCTTTTGGATTCAAAAACATCATATCATGCTTTTTGATATTTCCTAATTCTATTTGTTTGATTGATTCAATATATGCTTCTTCATATTGAGGAAGATATTTAGGGTCAGCTTCAATAATCTTTAACATTAATACGCCTCCTTTTATTTTAAAAAGTGTAAAAACTTTTTTGATACTTTCCTTATTCTATAAGGGTTCTGACATAACTTCGACTAAATGGTCATCGACCAGTTTATGTCAACATGATCAAAGCCTTTATCTTCACTCATAAAAGCAACTCTTTTGCCTCTCTATAGTACTATAATGCCTAATTTATTCAAAATATATCAATTTCATTTGACTGATCAGATGGTCTTCGATGACCTTCTTATCCAGAGAATTACTGTGACAATCACCATCATCAAGGCTAATGATACTGAAGCTATCAGCTGCCCAATTGCTGCTGCTGGTATCGGATCTAATGGCCAGGGTCTGATAAAAGTCGCCAGGCAGGCTCTAAAAACCCAGACAATAGTCAGGAATGTATAAAAGACTATTGTTTCATAGTTTAGCCTTAAGGCACTTTTACCTAGCATAATCAGAACCAGACTGCTCCCAAACAGCAAAGCCGAAAAACATAGATTGGTATAGTCAATTCCAGCAATCAGGTTTTCATATTGCAGCGGTAAATAATCATACCATCTGAATAAATCAGGTACAAAGAAATGCCAGAATCCTACCAGCATGCTTACTGTCAAACTGCTGTAATACAGTATTTTAATCACATTGCTTATTTTATTTTTATCTTCCTTCTCCATTTTCCCACCCATTCTAAATATCTTTCATGATAATAATATAATTTAGTCTAGCTTAATGTTTTTTACAAATAAAAATTTAAATCATTTATCAATCCAGTCAAACTCAACAATTTCACCACATTTAACATGTTTTATGCCAGTTGTTGCTTTAATCATCATTCCGTGACCGACAACAATAACTCGTTTATAATGGCGATATTTTTTCAATACATTCAAAACACGTTCTTTCATGGAATCAGCATCCTCCCATAGTTTTTCTTCATCCACCGGATATTTTCCTGCTTCCTTTTCATATTCAAGGTAAGCATTCTCTGCCCGCTCTTCATTTTCATAATGATAGTTTTTGTTAGCCAGCCATTCATGCAGATCAGTTTCTACCATAATATTAATCCCCAGTTTCCTGGAAAGGATGGCTGCACTCTGAAGTGCTCTGGTATAAGGAGAGCTAAGGATAATCTCCGCTTTCTTCAGCCGTTTATCTTTGGCAGTCTCCTTTATCTGAGAAATTCCTAAATCTGAGAGTTTTGAAAGGTTTACGCCGAAACCCTGATATATTTTGGTATTTCTTTCTGAATAATCAGTTTTCCCATGCCTGATAAAATAAAACATTCTAATCCTCCATTAATTCCAATCGGTCTTCTGAACACCTAGCAATATTGTAACATTTTCTATCCGCTTTGTAATTTTCAACAGCAAGATTGTTAAACTATTACTGTTGCAGCTTGACTCATTAAAAAGGAGAGTGTGAACTCTCCCAGTTTCTATATCTATTATCGAATATTTCTTATATTTGATTATTCCTGATTCACTTCCCAGTTAAACCCTTCTCTGTCACTTGGTTTTAATTCTACACCTGCAGCAAGAACAACCACAGGTCTGATTTTAGAATAGGCTATCCAGTCTTCCACCATATTGGAATTTGCCTTAAATAGCACAGAGCTCTTTAAGCCAAACATGTTAACAGAAGGAATAATGAAATCACAGCTGTCAGCCTTCGAAAATACCATCCTACCGGCAACCCAGTAATCAACATTAAACAGATACTCTATCAAATCCTGTTTAATCTGCGGATCATCATTTCGGATGCTATAGTAGGTAAATAGTGGTTTTCCCATTACATGATTTGTCAGACTTGGAATGATTATATCTGTATTTGGTCTGCTGTCAGTCATAAAGAATTCAATAAATTCATCATTGTACCAGCTTAAGGAGTTATTCTTTTCAGCAACATATTTGGTGGCCTTTTCTTTCTGCTCTTTGCTTTTTATACCAGTCATCTCTTCAATATCTTCTAATGTTATGCTTCTGGCCCCTGATCTGATCAAATCTGGAGCATCTTTTTCATCGAAACCTGGAACACCTATTTTAGGCGCTGCCGGATATAATGATTCACCGGCTGCTCCTTTACCATGACCATAAATACTGCAGATATTATGCAGTTCCTGTTCAGAGAATAAATATGCTGTAGCTCCCTTGATGTAGAGACCTTCATTAGAAGTGCCTACTTTTGCATCATAGCTCATCAGCACTATCTGATTACCTTTTTTTGCGATAACAATCCATTTGTTATCAGCTTCGGTAGCTAAAAATTCCTGGTCAGCATAACCGTTACCGGTCGTATTGCTGTAGCCATCGGTTATTGAAGTTCCCTTTTTTGAGACGTACTTTAATTGCTCTTCTGCTACTCCGACTGTTGGGTCATAATAGACAATATCGCCTATTTTAACATCAGGATAAAGGTCTTGCTGTTCTTCAGGTTTATTGCCGCATCCCGCAAAACTGAAAACAAGGATGGCAGCAAGTAAGAATATTAGTTTTTTTTTCATTTTTTTATCACCTCGACAACTTTATTTTAGTACTCTATTTATAGTTGTCAATAAATTTCTACAAATTATTTTAAGAGTAAATCAGTTGATAAATCACATACTTTAACAAGTATAATTCCGCTCTTTAACTAGCGGATTTTTTCTTTTTTATTATTGATTATAAACCTGTTTTTAAGCTCAGATAAGTTTTGCGCTAATAAAATTCGAGTGCTATAATGTCCTTGGATATAACTTTTGATTAACCTATGAATATGGGAGAAAGGAAAAATCGATTACATAAAATAATTGATCATAAGGACTGGGTTATGGTAGTAAAAAAAATAATGTGCTGTTGCGGAGGCGGCATGGGATCAAGTCTGCTGGTAAAAATGAATGTTGAAAAAGTTCTGAAAAGATTAAATATCAGTGGAATAGATGTTATTCATTGTTCAGTTTCTGACGCTGTTAAAAATGCCGCTGATTTATTTGTTGTGGGAATTGATTTAAAGGATTTTGTCAAAGGTCTGCCTGAAGTAATAACCATTAAAAACATAATGGATATAAATGAGCTGACTGTGAAATTAAAAGATAAATTAGGTGTATAGTGAATTATTGACAAATATCACATTAATTTTGTTTTTATTAAGTGAAGGT
>JARKSP010000101.1 GCA_029974225.1 Erysipelotrichaceae bacterium | reverse complement strand
TATTTAGTGAAATTATTTAGTTGACATGTTTTTTTAATGAAGCGTGAGGAGTGTATAACTAATATGCAAAGAAAAAAGAAATAATTCTTACCTGCAATTATTCCTTTTTTATATTTTCAAAACCATTATCTTAATTTAAAGCCTAAGGCTTCTTCTAATTCCTTAAGTCTTCCGCGATTATCATCCAGCTGTCCCTTAACCTGAAATAAATCAAAACTGGGGGCACGATTTGCCTCAATTAAGACGGGTCCGTTTTCAGTAATTGCCACATCCCAGCCTATGAAGGGATTTTTACATCTTTTAGCAGCTTCAATACATAAATTGAGGCTTTCTTTAAAATAAGGAAATTTGAAGCCCTTGAATCTGAAGCCGGTAACAATATTATGATCATAATATTTAATTACCGGAATATTGGCGAAATAGTCATAGTTGACTACTCCTTCATCATCCAATATACAGGAAGCTCCGCCTAATGAACAGTTATCGACATAGGCAAGACCGACCGCAATTCTGGAAGCGACAAAAGGTGCTGTGAAATTGCCGTCAATATCTTTAACCGTAATAATCCTTACACTGTTAACGGCATTAACTGATAATTTAGACACTTCAGGATGTTGAATAATCTTTTCTTCGACAACCACAAAACCATCTTTTTTCAGTTGATTAAAAAACACTTCAAGATCAATCTTAATGTCTTTTAAGAGAATGCGTCTGACTTCATGTCCGCCATAGCCGGTGGCTGATTTTACGAAAAACTCATCATGTTTTTTGACAAAGTTTTTAAAATCACTAAAATCATTAACTCTTAAGTCTAAAGTATCAATACCTTTTAAATCGCTGAAATTACGATTGAAAAGTCCCTTGTCATCAAAGAAGTTATTGTCCTCGGCACTGATTTTAAACCTGTCGGTAATCATTTTATAATGAACTTTACTACATACAAAAGTATCACGATATTCTTTGCTTTGATTGAATTGAAAACCAAAAATAAAATACTCACCCCAGTTATAACCTTCTTTATAGCAATAATATAAGTCTTTTATCAAATCAAAATACGATCTTTTAGATTGTTCGTGACCCTGTTTAATCAGTGGCCAGGCCTCTTTCCAATTCATACTTAATGCTTTTTTAATAATATTCATAATTCCTCCGTAAATATAGTGACTGTTTCTTCAACAAAACCTGCCTTTATAATACCATATAAAGTCTTTATTATGTTATCGTACTTTTTAGGACGGGATATGCTGAAATCTGTTTAGTATTATATATTCATTTCTTTTTTTATAATAAATCTGGCTGTGGAATTATATAAATTGAAATAAGAATCGCAAAGACAAACTCATATTTCAATTTTAATTTACAAATTGAAATAAGATAGTTATAATAGAATTGTTATTTCAAACTGAAAGGAGATTGGAATATGGAAAATCGTGCTGGAACATATCAGATCAATCTATCGGGAGAAACTGAGTACAAGTCTTTTGTTCCGAACGCCTTACCCCCAAATCCAGCTATTGAAATCAGAAATGATTTGCTGAAGCAGTTAATTCGTGCCAATAATGCTGTTGTAACTCTGGAAAGTATATCAAAGAGGATTCCGAACATGGAACTGTTTATCTCAATGTATGTTAGAAAAGAAGCGCTTATGTCTTCCCAAATCGAAGGAACACAAGCAACTTTAGAAGATATCTTTGATATTAAAATACCAAAAAATACAAACCAGGATGTTGAAGATGTAATCAATTACATCAAGGCAACCAATTATGCTATTAAGCGACTTGCAGCGTTACCTCTTTGTAATCGTTTGATTAAAGAGACGCACGCTATATTGATGCGAGGTGTTCGTGGTCAGGAAAAAAGTCCTGGTAAATTCAGAAGTTCTCAAAACTGGGTTGGCGGTAGAGGAAGCAGCCTGAAAACAGCTATCTATATTCCTCCGAATACAGATGATATGAGACAGGCTATGTCTGATTTAGAAAAATATATAAATAGCGATGATCAACTTGATGAATTAATTAAAGCTGCCTTGATTCACTATCAATTTGAAACTATCCATCCTTTTTTAGATGGCAATGGAAGAATTGGTCGACTTCTTATCATTCTTTTCCTAATGGAAAAAAAGAGGTTGACAACACCAGCTTTGTATATCTCCTATTACCTCAAACTGAATCGGGTTGAATACTATGATCGCATGAGTGAGGTAAGAAAAAAAGGAGATTATGAGCAATGGATTAATTTTTTTCTAAAAGCCGTGGAAGAGTCAGCTCAGGATGCTGTCAGGACTATAAATAAATTAACTGATCTTCAAAATAAAAACATTGAATTAATAGAAGCAATGGGAAGAACCGCCAAAAACACTAAACATGTTTTTCATTTCCTGGAAAAAAATCCAATCATTGAAATTGGCCAAACTGCTGAACTTTTAGGGTTATCTTTTAATACCGTAGCTTCTGCTGTAGACAGATTAGTAAAGGCAGGGATTCTTGTACAGAGAGAAGAGGCCGGCAGAAATCGCACTTTTATCTATAAAGAGTATCTTGATATTTTAAGAAGCGGAACCTAGAGATTTATGATAAAAAATCAAAGAATCAGCTGCTGATAATTCTGATTAATGAGCTAAGGACAGAATATTCATAAAAACGTTTTATTGCTTCGAAAGTATAATCCTGATAACACTGCAATTTAGGCAGTTTTACAGGATTTTTTGTTTTAGATTCTTGAAAAGGTGGAAGTAGAGCGAATAAAAAGATATCGATTATGATTTCGATATTGTTTATATAGAATAAAAACAATTAATAGCAGATTAAAGTATAAAATTAGAATTTTATTATAGATATTCCTTGAATAAGGTGTAAAATAAATGTAAAGTTAAAGTAAAGCGTGGGTAAAGGAGAAGTAAAATGAAAATTTTAATGGATTTACTGCTTATGCTGGGCGGAGTATCGGTGTTTATGTTCGGCATGAAACAGATGAGCTCCGGTCTGGAAAGAAGCGCCGGTGTGGGAATACGAAATTTCTTCAGAAAGATAGATGTAAATGATTTTGTTAACTACCTGATTGGAATTGGAGCTACAGTACTTGCTCAGTCTTCTTCAGCAACTTCTATTATGACAATTGGACTTGCCCATGCTAATATCGTAACAGTCAAGCAAGGTTCAGGCTTTGTTTTAGGGGCAAAAGTGGGAACAACTCTGACGGCATTTGTTTTTGCTCTTTCCGGTCTCAGTAAAGGTGACTTCAGCATAAGTGCTGTTTTTGCCTCAGTGGCATTTGTTGGTGTCTTAATTGTCTATTCCACTGATAACGAAACTCTCAATAATATAGCACCGTTTTTAATCGGATTCGGCATGCTGTTTATTGGCCTTGAGGTTATGGAATTTGCGATTGGTGGTGCAAATTCGCCATTAAGTATTGAGCTTTCTAAAGTATTTAAATATGAAATTATGCATAATCCGGTTTTGCTGGTGGTATTAGGTATTCTTTTTGCCGGTATCATTCAGTCATCAACCGCTGCAACAGGTGTTTTTATCACCTTCTTATCTACCGGAATTATCCAGAATATTGACCAGTCGTTTTTCCTGGTCATGGGCGCAAATGTAGGAACCGTCAGTGATGGTATCATGGCATCCCTTACCACCAATGCCAACGGTAAACGTGTTGCCTTATTCCATGCCCTTACCAGCTCAATGGGTGCCGCAGCATTTACTATTATCCTGATGATCTTCAGAGCACCTATAATTAATATATTTGAGACTGTTTTCCACGGAACTCCTCAGTTTAGTCTGGCTACATTTAATCTGCTTTATAATACCATTTATACCCTGATATTACTGGCTATGCTTGATCCGTTAGTCAGTTTAGTGACAAGAATGATTAAAGATAAAGAGGAGAGTATGAAGGAACTGCTGTATATTGATGAGCGTTTCCTGCAGACTCCGGCTGTCGCTATTGAACAGGTACTAAAGGAACTGTATGGTATGTTGAATCTAGCCAAGGAGAACATTGACCGATCCTTTGCTTCACTGATAAATGCCGATATGAGTGAAAGTAAGGTAATAGCTGACACAGAGTATCGCATTGACTTTCTGACAGGTGAAATAACCAGCTATTTAATCAAAATATCATCCATTACCGAGTCTGCTGTTGATGAAAAACTAATAGGTGGTTTACACCATGTAGCAAACGATATTGAAAGACTGGGAGACTATGCCGTCCTGCTGGTAAAAGAGACTAACTATATGAAACAAAAAGAAGTGAAGTTTTTAGAGCAGACCAAAGATGAGCTTAATCAGATATATGAGCTGGTCTGTGAAAAGTATGACTTAGGGTATGAGGCATTTACAATGCGAAAAACCGCTAATTTCGAAAGGATTTCCAACCTGCACAGAGAAATAGAGAGTCTGATATCTTCTACCCGTGAAGAGCATGTGCATCGTTTGAGTGCTGGTATGTATCCGGTAGAGGTTTCAAAATGTGTCTATTCTGTGCTGTTCTCACTGCAGAGAATATCAGACCATATAGTAAACGTTGCCTTCTCAATACTTTCTACTACCGGAAGCAAAACAGAAGCGATGCAGGCAATTGAAAAAGGTCATCCAATCATATCTTAGTACTGTCTGATGAATTCATCTAATAGTGTTAAACTGAAAGGCTTCTTAAAAGAGCCTTAGCCTGTTGACAAACGACAATTTGAAAAAGAATTGTCGTTTTTAATATATAAAAGAAAATCAAAGTGTGATAGAATAAATATGCAGACAAGAAATCCTCATTTCTAACTAACTTAAGGATTGTCTGCTTTTTAATTTGAATGAAAAATGATAAAATAATAGTGGTTAGAAATGAGGTAAAAGCTATGACAATGAGAAGAAGCAGCATCAAGGACAATTTTTAAAATACCTCTGGCTGAAAGAAGAAATGTCAGAGGCATTATTTCTGATGCCTACGGTCCATATCAGAACCTCTGTGAGAGGTTTTTCCCCAATGCCAAGGCAGTTTTAGACAGTTTCCATGTTGTCAGGTTCATAATAAGCAGGTTGAACAACTATATAAATGAGCTCCTTAGAAAGCATCGAAAGAAACAGCAGGACAGACTTCAGGATAAAAACCTCAGAACCAATAGAGATAATCAAACCATAAAAGACAGTGAAGAGATTATCCTGCTGAGAGACTACAGATGGCTGCTTCTGAAAAACAGGGAGGATATCAGTTACGGGTTAAGGATGCATTATCACAAAAAACTCGGAATGAGCGTTAACACTTTTGTCCTGGAAAGAAAAATGTATCGATTTCAATAGCCAACAATATGATTCTTTAGATGATGTTAAAAAAAGACTGACTGAACTTATCGATGAATATTATAAGTGTAATCACAGGATATTCATTGAATTCGCTGATTTCCTGCTGGAACATTTTGCCGGCATTGTCAGGTTCTTTTCAATTGCAGAAGTGTCTAGAAAAACTAAAAAGGACCAGGAAGCATATTATTCTCGACTTTCCAACGGTCCCATGGAGTCCTTCAATCGCAAGCCTAAAGATCTTAAGCGAAACTCTAGAGGGTTCTCTAATTTTGATTATACTAGAAACAGAATACTCTGGTCTACCAGAGATAATCCTTCCATACTAGGTATTCCTAAATCTAATGAAGTGATTCACAGTTACCACAGAAAGAAAAACAAATAACATTATACAAAGTTACAACCAATATAAAAGAAACGATATTGTCCATCGTTTCTTTCATTTTTTATAAAGTTTTAGGGTCTTATTTCATTTTATTCCATATCCATCTCACCATAAAACTGACCCTAAAAGATTGGAACAAACCCTAAAATTTCTCGATTATCCAATTTATCTTATATCAATCTTTTCTTTTTTCCGTAAACAGCTGTCAGAAGAACACCTAATCCACTTATAAACATTATCTTTGTCCAAATTTCAAGATTATTGTCACCAGTTGGTGGGACAGGTGCTAAAGTGTATAGAGCTGTAATGGTGGTATCCGCTGTGATGTTGGTGCCGTCATGATCCCAGGCTCCGGTATAGCCGCTCTTTGGCGGAACAGCAGGAGGATCTGTTACATTTTCACCATTTTGAACTCCAATCACAGCCACCGTAGTTCCTTCAGACACATATTCTACTTCAAAGACCGCTATTGAATAGTCAATGAAAACAACATCGTCGGCGTTTGGCGGAGTCACTCCGTAGCCCTCATTGTTAAGCTGCTGCTTGTATTGCTTTCCTACGCCAATCGTAGGGGTATCTGCCGGGTCAATATTGACAATGGCGGCTGTTCCCGCAAGTTGAATTACAGTTTCTACAGTTGTACTAAAAGCCACGTCCTCATAACCAGAATGAACATATACAACAGCCAGTTGTTCATTGACCGCCTGTGTTGTTGCACTGATCGTTCCTCCGTATACTATAATATTAACTTTAGAAGATTTAATATCAAAAACTCCAAAATCAGTTCCACTATTTGGTCGTTCACTGACACAGGTCAGTATGGTTGGGCAGTGAAAGCCTCGATCCCGTCGTCGAAGACGTCAAATTGCGATGCGACGATGAATCCAATAAGCGAAATCAGCGCGAGACGGCCAAATAGATGCATGGATCCGCCGGCCCTACGGACTCCGTAGAAGGCGGCTGCCACGACGATGAGAAGGTTGAGCAGGAGG
>JARKSP010000051.1 GCA_029974225.1 Erysipelotrichaceae bacterium | reverse complement strand
TAGTATTAGGTTCCTCATCGCCATGATGTGAAGCAATAGAGTTTAGGACAACTTCATTTTCCCCATATTTCTTACAGACCTTCACACCCAGTTCAACATGGCTTCCTTCCTGTTCAAAGTCAATAGCCTTACCGATATCATGTAGAAGTCCGGCACGTTTAGCCAATGACTGCTTCAGACCTAGTTCGGCAGCCATCATGCCAGCTAAATGAGCAACTTCAATTGAATGCTGCAATACATTCTGGCCATAAGAATAACGATATCTAAGGCGGCCGATCAGTTTAACCATTTCTCTATCAATTCTTCCCAATCCTAGCTGGAATACAGCTTCTTCGCCCGCTTTCTGAATAGCGTCATTGATCTCAGAAGTTTTCTTATGAACCACTTCTTCAATTCTGCCTGGCTGGATTCTGCCATCCTTGATCAGATGCTCCATTGTCAGGCGTGCCACTTCTCTTCTGATCGGGTCAAAGCAGGAAATGGTAATTGTTTCCGGTGTATCGTCAATTATTAAATCAACACCTGTTGCCTGTTCAATCGCCCGGATGTTTCTTCCTTCCCTTCCAATTATTCGACCCTTCATTTCTTCTGAAGGTAATCCTACTACAGATACAGTTCTATCAATTGTTTCTTCCTGAGAATATCTCTGAATAGCCTGTCCGATAATATTTTTAGCCATATCACTGGCAGTAGCCTTGGCTTCTTCCTCTTGCTCTTTGATATATAATGCCATCTCGTTGGCAGTCTGATTTCTTACGAGATCGAAAAGTTCTTCTCTGGCTTCCGCAGCTGTCAGGTTAGCAACTTTTTCTAATACACCCGTCTGTATGTCAATTTTATTTTGTAATTCTGCTTGCATCTTGTCTAAATCAGCAGTTCTTCTGTTTAAATCGTTTAGTTTATCATCAACCTGTTTTTCTTTATTATGCAATTTTTCCTCACGGAAATTAAGATTGTCATCTCTTCTAATTAGTCTGTTCTCTAAATCTGTAACTTCCTGTCGTTGCTTCTTAATTTCTTTTTCGGCATTAAGTTTTAATTCATAAGCCGCATTTTTACCGTCTAATACTGCCTGTCTTTTAACAGCATCAGCTTCGATATTTGCTTCTTTTATAACTAATTCAGCTTTTTGTTGATTTTTGTTTAAACCGATTTTAGACATAACATTCATAATTATTATGCCTACTAATAAACCTGCACTAATTCCCAAGATGAAGGCTGTTGTTGTACTCATATATATAAACCCTCCATCTATTAAATTAAATTAACATTTCTATTCTACCACATTTTTCCCATAATTCCATAGCTAATCAACATTTTGCTTTTTTAATAATGCTTTTTTGTTTAGTTTTCTTATCAAATTAGCAGTTATTCAAGGAATAATCAGCTATTTTATTCCTTATTTATCTTTGCTTTATTAATAAAAAACTCGCAACAATTTAATGATTGCGAGTTTTATAGATCTTACTTATTCTGCTAAAGAGAACATATCTTTGCCTACTCCGCAAAGAGGACAGACAAAATCCTCTGGAAGATCATCAAATCTTGTGCCAGGAGCAATGTCGCCATCTGAATAACCGACAGTTTCATCGTATTCCCAGCCACAAACATCACAAACATATTTCATATCTATAGTTTCCTTTCTTTCATAATAGAATGTTTATTCGAACTTTATTTTATTTTTTCAAAATCTGCAGCTCCATGTTTGCACAATGGACAGATGATATCATCTGGCAGATAGTCACCCTCGTGTATATATCCGCAGATAACACAGACATATCCCTTTTTACCTTCACTTTTTGGCTTAGGTTTTACATTTTCCAAATAGTAGGTATAAGACATTGTTTCCTTATCAGAAAGGACACGAGCTTCAGTTACTGAACAGATAAACATGCCATGAGTGTCGACATCCAGATAACTTTCCACTTTTAACGACATAAAGGCATTGATATATCTAGGTAAAAATACCAGACCATTGTCAGAGCGAAGAACTTCACTGCCCTCAAATTTGTTGACATTTCTTCCACTGGCAAAGCCAAATCTTTCAAAAACACTAAATGGTGCTTCAACACTTAAACAGTTAACATTCATCTTCCCGCTCTTTCTGATAATGTCATGAGAATAATTCTGCTTGTTAATGGTAACCGCAACACGATTCGGAGTATTGGTTACCTGAGTTACAGTGTTGACAATCAGTCCGTTGTCCTTATTGCCATCATTGGATGTAACCACATATAAACCATAACCGATGCGGAAAAGTGCGGTCATATCGCTTTTGTTAGCAGTCGCATCCTGGCGAGCCATATAATCCTTACTGAGTTCAGCTGCCAGCAAATCAAGCTGGGCCGTACTTTCTTCATTAAGAGCTGACATGATTTTGACCGTCGGTTCAACAAAGGTCAGGTTTTTGCTGCTTTCAAGCATTGATTTCATAACCTTCGCTGCCAAAGGAGCCCAGCTGCCATTTTCGATTAGCGCAATGGTGCGGTTTTTGAAATTTCGTTCAGTCAGATGATTAATGAATTCACGCATAAATGGGAAAATTTCCGCATTATAGGTAGTCGTAGCCAAAACCAGCTTGCTGTATCTGAAAGCATCAGATACTGCCAAAGACATATCTGACCGAGCCAAATCGTGTACTACAACTATCGGACAGCCATTGACACGAAGCTTGTCAGCCAGCAGATTAACTGCCTTTCTGGTATTACCATAAACCGATGTATAGGCAATAACAACCCCATCTTCTTCCGGCTGATAACTAGACCAAATCTGATAAAGACCGATATGATAGCCCAGATTTTCCTTAAGAACCGGTCCATGCAGCGGACAGATAACTTCAATATCCAGACCGGCTGCTTTTTTAAGCAGATTCTGTACCTGAACACCATATTTTCCAACAATGCCGATGTAATAACGTCTTGCTTCTGGCGTCCAGTCTTCTTTTACATCCAATGCTCCAAACTTTCCAAAGCCATCAGCTGAGAATAGCACCTTATCGGTACTGTCATAGGTAACAATTACTTCTGGCCAGTGCACCATTGGCGCAGTTACAAAGGTAAGTACATGCTTTCCTAAAGACAGGGTATCATTTTCTCCCACCACAACCTTCTTATCAGTAAAGTCAACATTGAAGAAATTTTCCATCATCGCAAAAGCTTTAGCTGAAGAAACAATTTTTGCAGCAGGATACTTGTTGATGAAATTAACAATATTAGCTGAATGGTCTGGCTCCATATGCTGAATAATCAGATAATCAGGCAAACGACCATTCAGGTTGTTTTGGATATTTTTTAGCCATTCATCAGTAAATCTGGCATCCACTGTATCCATCACTGCAATTTTCTCATCAACAATCAGATAGGAATTATATGACATTCCGTTAGGAACTACATATTGCCCCTCAAACAGATCAACTTCGTGATCATTAACACCGACATATTTTACATCTCTGGTGATTTCCATTTGTTTTCTCCCTTCAAATCGTTGGTCAAAACTAAATCATGTTTTTTAGTTCTGCTCTATTTTTCTGAGCTTTCTGACCAGTATATATTTATATAAAATAGTTATTGGCTGCAGTATCACTCAATTTAACAATTTAACAGATTTTAATCAATTTTTCAATCATTTTAACTGATTCTTTTGTGGTTAATACGTGATAATGTCTTAAGTGTTAATACGGGAAAATGTCCCAAGTATGTATTATGATAAATACTATAGTCTACGGAGGTATTTATCGCGTTATGAGAAAGGTAGAATTACGCATGAATGAACAAGAAA
>JARKSP010000050.1 GCA_029974225.1 Erysipelotrichaceae bacterium | reverse complement strand
CAGTAGTCACGAAGTAGTTTTCAATCAGATTACCAATTAAAACATAATCTCCACCACCTAATAACTTAGGAATAAAGAATGAACTTACGGCAGGCAGGAATACTAAGGTGATACCTGAAATAACGCCCGGAATTGAAAGAGGTAAAGTAACTCGCAAAAAAGTCTGAACCTTATTTGCCCCTAAATCAAAAGCGGCATCAAATAAACTTTTATCCATCTTAGACAGTGAAGTGTAGATCTGAATTATCATAAACGGTAAGAAGTTATAAACCATACCGATAAACACCTTCGTTTCACTGGCAATATCAAAGTTCAGCAAGATACCTTTCCAGGCATATGTTCTAACCAGCATATTAATCCACATCGGTAAGGTAAGTAATAAAATATAGATTGCCTGCTTATTTTCATCTTGCTTAGCAATCAGATAAGCGGTAGGATAACCAATCAGAACACAGATTAAAGTTGTAAAAAAGGCGATTTTCAAAGAAGTGTATAAAACTCTCAAGAAGTCGGGATCCTGAAAAAATCTGCTGAAGTTCTCCAATGTAAACTTGAAAACCAGTAAATCGTTTCCTCCATCGGTAAAGGCATAGAAAATAATCATCAGCATTGGAGCAACAACAAACAGAGCCAGCCATACGATGTATGGATAGGTCATATTTCTAAAGCTTTTCATTATTCCATCACCATCTTACTCATGACATGAATGTCATTACGGTCGAATTCTAAACCGACCTTATCCCCTTCTTCATGGATTGTTGTTGTTTCAATTTTGTATTCTCTACCCTTGGTAGCAAACGTTATTTCATAAGAGCCTTCCTGTATGTCATCTGTGTCAAAATCATATTTGACTTCAGTAATTTCAATTTCCGAATCATCCTGCAAATTCCAGGCTTCAGCAGAAGCCCAGGTCTTCAGGTCAGTTGAAATAGCCATAGATTCTTTGACTTCATCAGCTGTAACAAAGAAATCTAAGGCACTGATACCAATGTTTTTCCTTGCATCTTCAACATATTCCGGATCTACTACGTGGACTTTAATAGTAATTTCCGTATTTTTCTGAGTTTTGAAAGTACAGCTGTAGCTGCCAACTCTGTTTTCAATGTTATGATTGATACTGGCAATTGACAAATCACTGTCTTCATCATCCCAGGCCTGAGCATTAGCTCTGGCTACCAGATTGAAGTCATCTAAAAACTCAACGTCTTCTAAAGCGACAAAGAAATCATTGGCACTGATTCTTTCTTTAACATCAGCATTATAGGTATCATGCTCAGCCAGAATATGCATAGTGACTGTTTTTGAGGCTCCAGAAATTGTTTCTACAATTAATTCATAATGAACTCCCTTGAAGATAACTGTTTTGACCTCACCTTTCATCAGGCCGCCGTTTCTGCCGACAATCTTGATATCTTCAGGTCTGATCAAGACATCGACAGCTTCATTCTCTTTAAAGCCAAAATCATCACAGTCAAATATTTTATCGTCAAATTTAACCTTATAGTCTTCAACCATCACTCCATCAATGATATTGCTTTCCCCGATAAATCTGGCAACATACTCATTTGCTGGTTCATTATAGATTTCCAGCGGTGTACCGATCTGCTGAATTTCTCCATCGCGCATTACTACAATTTTATCCGACATTGTTAACGCCTCTTCCTGGTCGTGAGTAACATAGATGAAGGTGATTCCAACTTCCTGCTGGATTCTCTTTAATTCACGCTGCATTTCCTGTCTTAGTTTTAAATCCAGTGCTCCCAGCGGTTCATCCAAAAGCAATACTTCCGGTTCATTTACTAATGCTCGGGCAATAGCAACTCGCTGCTGCTGACCACCAGAAAGCAGAGTCACATTCCGATGTTCATAACCATCGAGATTAACCAGCGATAACATACGGGTAACCTTCTGATCAATAACGTCTTCAGCCACTTTCTTGATTCTCAAGCCAAAAGCAATATTATCGAAAACATCCAGATGAGGGAATAAGGCATATCTTTGAAAGACGGTATTGATTTCTCTTTTGTATGCCGGAACATTGTCAATACACTCACCATCAAAAATAACCGTTCCTTCATCCTGCTGCAAGAATCCACCCAGGATTCTCAGCAGTGTTGATTTACCACATCCTGAAGGTCCCAATAAGGTGACAAACTCATTCTCATAGACATTCAGGTTGATTCCCTTCAAGACAACCTGGTTGTCAAATGACTTTACAATGTTTCTAAATTCAATTAATTTTCTCATATCTTTCTACCTCTAAAATAATGGCGGTGTACATATCCATAATATTTTTGCGACTTTTTTAGTTCTATTCTCTAAAAAATGTTCTTTCTTACACTTCAAATAAAAGGTACCGCCCTCTTTTACTTTATAAGTGTTTTTTCCGTTTACTAAATTAACAGTTCCCTTAATTACATAGCCGAAGGTTTCACCGTCTTCCTTGGGATAAATGATGTTGGATCGGCCCTCTGGCTGCAGTTCAATAATTATTGGTTCCATCTGGTTTTTCTGGGCATTTGGTACTACATAGGTGATAACCAGTTCTTCTGATTCATCGACAAAGAAATCATCTTTGTCAAATGTAATCTGCTCATCCTTTTCTTCAGTAAAAAAGACAGCCATAGTTGTCCCCAATGCTTCGACGATGTCCATCAGGGTTGGCAGTGATGGAGTGGCCAGGTTATTCTCCAATTGTGATAAAAATCCTTTGGTCAGTTCGCATCTGGAAGCTAATTCCTCCTGAGTCAGATCGTTTGAGACTCTCAGTTGTCTTATTCTCTCTCCTATATCCATCCAATCCCCCCCTTTGTTTAGTAATATTAAACTAATTTATTAATTTTAGTAAACAAGTACAATTATATATAATTTTATAAAATATGCAATAGGATTCAGGTACAAATATCATTATTTTCTTTAATTTCATCTTATTTTATAGTTTTGGAAATTAAAAAAGTTGTAGCTTTATATCTGAACAATCTGTTCAGTTACAACTTTTCAGGTAAATTCTGCATTAAAAATACAAACTTAAATCAATAAAAATGTCAGACAATCATATTGAACTATTCTAATTCTCCATCATCAATCGACTCGTATCCTTCCTCGTCATAATAGCCTCTGTATTGTCTTGGATGACGCTGATGATAGCCATAACTGTCCTCATCATCATATCTGTAATGATAATAATCATCGTCAATTCGCTCTGTTTCTATTTCCTGTAAATACTCCTCAGGAATGTTGTAATAGATAAACGATTGACATTCACTGTGACATTTTTCAATCAGCTCAACCAGTTTGACATAGCCGTCACATTCTATTTCCTCAGAAAACTCACTAACAAAGGTGTTTTTTTCCCTGTCAACCATACCCAAGGCTTCATGGTAGTGAGCCAGAATATCCTGTAATTCCTTTTTTAGTTTTTCAAAATCCATAATATCTCCTAAAATTCCATTGTTGCCTTTACGGCTTTTTTCCAGCCCTGAATCAGTTTCTGAACCTGCATTGAATTTAAAAGCGGCTCAAATTTCTTTTCAACCACATACTTATCAATCAAATCATTTTTATCAGTGAAAATACCGGTAGCCAGGCCTGACAGCATTGCCGCACCCAGAGCGGTTGTTTCAAAATTTACCGGTCTGACAATTCTGCTCTGCAGCAGATCTGACTGAAACTGCATCAGATAATTATTGCGACAGGCCCCTCCATCAACCTGCAAGGCGGCAAGAGTAATGTCGGTATCCTGCTGCATTGCTTCAATCAAATCATAACTCTGATAAGCCAGAGATTCCAAAGTAGCTCTGATCAGATGATTGGTTGTGGTGCCTCTTGTCAGGCCAAAGATTGCTCCTTTAGCATTCTGATCCCAGTAAGGAGCACCAAGGCCGGTGAAAGCCGGTACCACATAGATGCCATCACTACTTTCCAGCTCGTAAGCAATTCTTTCGGTTTCAGAAGCTTTTTCTATCACTTTCAGGCCGTCTCTCAGCCATTGAATGGCTGCTCCGGCGACAAACACTGAACCTTCCAGAGCATAAACAATTTCATCTTTGATCTTCCAGCCAACAGTAGTGACTAAGCCGTTTTTAGACTCTACTCGCTTATTTCCCGTATTAAACAGCAGAAAACAGCCGGTGCCATAAGTATTCTTACATTGACCGACCTCAAAACACATCTGCCCGAATAGAGCACTCTGCTGATCACCAACACAGGCTGCAATCGGCAGTCTGGTGCCAAATAAATCGGTATAACCGTATACCGCACTGGAATCCCTTATTTCCGGCAGCATACAGCCGGGAATATTCCATATCTCCAGCAGTTCCTTGTCCCACTGCAGGGTGTCCAGATTCATCAGCATTGTACGAGAAGCGTTACTGACATCAGTAATGTGCACCTTACCGCCAGTAAGCTTATAGACCAGCCAGCTGTCGACTGTCCCAAATAACAGTTCGCCGTTTTCAGCCCTTTTCTGACCATTTTCAATATTGTCTAAAATCCATCGGACCTTGCTGCTGGAAAAATAGGGGTCAATCGGCAGACCGGTTTTACGCCTGATTACCTCAGCATAACCAGCTCTGACCGCTTTTTCACACAGCTCATTGGTTTGTCTGGACTGCCAGACTAGAGCATCATAAACAGGCAGACCGGTCTTTTTATCCCAGACAATGGTTGTTTCTCTCTGGTTGGTAATTCCGACTGCTTTGATGTCCTCAACATTGATTCTGGCTTTTTCAACCACATTCAGACAGACATACTGAACAGAAGTCCAGATTTCTGAAGCTGACATTTGAACCCAGCCGGGTTTTGGAAAAGAGTTAGCCACTTCCTGCTGGCTAATGGAAACAATCTGTAGATTATCATCAATTATCATCGCTCTTTAAGAGGTTGTCCCCTGGTCAATTGCTAGTATGTATCTGCTCATTTTATCAGCTCCTTCGTCAGTTTTATTCTATCATAATTCAGCTGTAAAATGTCTTTATTTAATTTACGCCAAAAGTAAAGTATAATATCAGTGAGGAGTATGCGTATGTTTTTGCCGATAAACAGACAGGAAATGTTGCAAAGAGGCTGGAAGCAGCCTGACTTTATTTACATCAGCGGTGACGCATATGTTGACCATCCTTCTTTTGGAGTTGCCATTATTTCCCGAACCTTAGAAGCCTTCGGTTATAAGGTAGCCATTTTACCTCAGCCCGACTGGAGAAAGGATGAGGATTTCCTGCAGTTCGGCAAACCAAGATTGGGTTTTCTGGTGACTGCAGGAAACATTGATTCGATGGTCAATCATTACTCGGTCAACAAAAAAAGAAGGAGAAAAGACAATTACTCTGATCAGGGAGTAGCGGGTCGAAGACCTGACCGGGCAACGATTGTCTACTGTCAGAAAATCAAACAGCTTTTCCCGGATAGCGCCATCGTTATTGGCGGTATTGAAGCTTCTCTGCGTCGCTTGGCGCATTATGATTATTGGGATGATAAAGTAAGAAATTCAATTTTAATCGATTCACAGGCTGACCTTCTGTTATATGGTATGGGAGAAAACAGTATTATTGAGATGGCCGACAATTTAAATGCCGGTATTGATATAAAGCATTTAACCTATCTTAGAGGAAGCTGTTATAAAACTAAATCTTTGGAAAACATCTCGGATTATGTCATGCTGCCATCTTATCAGCAGATTTGCACTGATAAAAGAAAATATGCCGAAAGTTTTAAGATTCAGTCCGCCAACACTGATGCCATTAGAGCAAAAAAGCTGGTTGAAGCCTATCAGGGCTGGTATGTGGTTCAAAATGAACCGGACTACCCCATCAGCACTCAAAGAATGGATGATACCTATGCTTTGCCATATCAGAGAACCTTTCATCCATCCTACAGGCATGTTCCAGCTATTGATGAAGTTAAATTCTCCATCACTTCATCCCGCGGCTGTTTTGGCTCCTGTTCATTCTGCGCCTTAACTAACCACCAGGGAAGAACTATTTCTTCAAGAAGCAAAGAGTCTATTGTTAAGGAAGCCAGGCTGCTGAGCGGTTTTAAAGATTTTAAAGGTTATATCACTGATATTGGCGGCCCAACTGCCAACTTCTATCAGCCAAGCTGCAAACAGAGTCTTCACAACGGGGTCTGCCCTTTTAAAAACTGTCTGGCACCTCAGGTATGCCGCAATCTGGAAGTGGATCATCGTGCTTATCGGGACATCCTTAAAACGGTCGCCGCTCTTCCCGGGATTAAGAAAGTCTTTGTCAGAAGTGGTATTCGTTATGATTATCTGCTTTATGATAAAGATGATTCCTTCTTCAGACAGCTGGTACAGCATCATATTTCCGGCCAGTTAAGGGTTGCACCCGAGCATATTGATCCCAAAGTTTTAAACTTAATGGGCAAGCCTGACAAGGAAGTCTATTTAAAGTTCGTGGAAAAGTTTGAGAATTTAAACAGACAATACCGCAAGAAGCAATTTATTGTCCCATATTTCATCTCTTCTCATCCAGGAAGTGATTTGGAAAGTGCCATTCAGCTGGCTTTATATTTAAAAGAAATCAATCATATACCTTTACAGGTTCAGGATTTCTATCCGACTCCGGCTACCCGATCAACCTGTATGTATTACACCGGTTTAGATCCTGATACGATGGAAGAAGTTTTCGTAGAAAAAGACCCGGAAAAAAAGAGAATTCAAAGAGCTTTAATGCAGTATACCTTTCCAGAAAACTATCAGCTGGTCTTTAAAGGACTGACTATGGCCAAGCGAAAAGATCTGATCGGCTACGGATCAGAATGTTTAATAAAACCGAAAAAAGCTAATGCTTGAGCATTCAATTCATTAGTGATATTATAATAAGTGGAGTGATAAGATGAAAAAAATTGTATTAATTTTATTATCAATATTATGCAGCCTCAGTCTTCTGACTGTCAGCGCTGCCAATGATTATTCTGCTATGACTATAAAGGGATCAACAAGTTCCATCTGTAACGGCTTAGCCTTTGTTGAAGTAAATGCCAATAGTCAGAGCGGTGTTAAAAACATAACTGGCCAGATCAAATATGACAAATCTGTGCTGGCAGTCTTTGATGTTGAGATTTCCGATAATCTGGATGGTTGGGAATTTAATATCGATACCACCAGCGCCGGAATAATCAGCTTCACCGGAGTCGCCAAGGCTCATGACCCCATCGAGGCTGAAAGACTGCTGTTTAAAGTGACCTTTATTGTCCATGGCTCTTTTGAGACAAATACTGTTGTTTCTACCAGCTCAGTTACTTCGGAAATAGTTGAAATTACAACTGAACAGTACATCACTAATCAGGCTGAAATTGATGCAGCCAGACAGGCCTGGGAAAATGGCGAAGAGGTTGAAATCCCTGAGCCAATATACGGTACCAGGGAAGTGGAAAATAAACGAACTATAACCTTTGAAAATGCTTCACATTCCATTAGAGTAGTTAAGCAGCTCAGCAAGAATAGCTATCTGAAAAACATTGAAGTTGAAAACGGAACACTATCTCCTGTTTTCAACAAGCTGAACAATGCCTATAAAGTTACTATTGATGAAAACACCGAGTTAAAAATAGACTGCTTCAAAGAAGATGAAAGAGCAACAATTGTCATTCAGGATGAAGTAAACAATCAGGTCATAATTACGGTTACAGCTGAGGATGGCAGTAACAACACCTATGTACTGACAATTATCAGACAGGCCAACTATAACTCCAATGTCGATCCTAACATCCAGAATCCAGACAATCCGGTTCAGCCGGGAAATAATGGCACCAGCAGTAGAAAGCCGAATGCCGGACTTGATACTCTCAGCACCGTTATTATCGTCGCACTGATGATTGTCTCACTGGTCGGAATTGGCTTTGGCGGTTCATTAATCTACAAAGGAAGTCGTGAATAACGACTCCTTTTTTTATTTAAACAAATAAAAAAGGACATTTACTTTAATCGTTGTCATTGACTGACTGCAGATTATTTCAATATGTCCTTTTTAAATTAAATGTTTTCTAATTTTCGGGTTAAGTCATCCAGTCCTTCAACCGTGCAATGTTCAATACGTCCTGTATCAACTGCCTTAGCCAGTTGCGGATCTAATGGCAGTTTAGCCAATAACTGCAGATTAAACTGTCTGGCTAAAGTTTCCGTGCTACTGCTGCCAAACAGTGAAACTTTTTTACCGCAGCCATCACAGACAACATAGCTCATATTTTCTACAAACCCTAAAACTCTGACCTTCATGATCTGAGCCATTCGAACAGCTTTTTCAACAATCATACTGACCAGCTGCTGCGGAGTTGAAACAATAATGACACCATCCAGTGGCAAGGATTGTAAAACTGTCAAAGGGACGTCTCCTGTTCCCGGAGGCAGATCGACAAACAGATAATCGATTTCACCCCAGATAACTTCTGTATAAAACTGCTTGACAAGTGAAGAAATCAGTGCTCCACGCCATAAAACCGGCTGACCTTTTTCTTCTAGGATCAGATTGGTCGAAACCAGCTTGATTCCCTTTTCGGTTTTTAAAGGCAGTATGTTTTTACCGTCACTATATAAAAATCCATCAATGCCAAAGGCCTGAGGAATTGAAGGTCCGGTAACATCAGCATCTAAAATTCCAACTTTATAACCTTTTGCGTTCATAGCACTGGCTAAAAGTGAGGTAACAATTGATTTCCCGACTCCGCCCTTGCCTGAGATGACACCAATAACTTTTTTGATATTACTGTATTCATTACTTTTAACTCTTAAATCTCTCTGTGAGCAGTCCTGTGAACATGATGAACAATCATGAGAACACTGCTGGTCTGAAGCTGCTGAGGAAGGCTCAGTTTTTCTATCCTCACAGTTTTCAAGACATGCAGAACAGTCATTATTGCATTCTAACATTAAAATTTCCCCCCGATACTCTCTTTAAAAAGGCTGTTTCTAGCCTTTCAATCCTTTAGCCTGTCTTTCCATGTTTTCAATTACAACATCGAAAATCTCACCTAAGGAAGCGCAATATTCTAATACTAACCAAGGCTCATTGGTATGATAATGAATTTTTATTAATTCTTCATCTCCAACCGCCAACAAACTGTCACCATTAAAATTTTCCAAGAAATAATCACTGATTGCATCTTCGTCCAGATTTTCTCCAGAAATCAACAGCTGTGTGTCATATTTGAATTCCAACATATTCTTTCTCCTTTTTATTTCTTCTTTTTAATTAGTGCTACTGCACTGGCAATAGCAGTATATAAACATAATAGTCCAATGCCAGTTGAACCGAGAACTGATACTGTCATCTTAACTTCACTAAATGAAAAATTTGTGAAATTATCTGTCATTTTTTTAACAGAAAGGAACATCAGCACTGATAGAATCAGGAAAAACACTAACATTACTGCCAAGGTTTTACTGTCCCTTTTAGCAAAATGGTCCACTTTGCCAAAATCTTCCGGAAGGGGAAAATCTTTGGCTTCACGCAGCTGAGGAATAAAGAATTTACTCTGATAGAACTGAAAAGCCAGCAGTACCAAAACCGAGATAATTAAGGCGGCTACCATATTCCAGGTTGAAGAAACAAAGATGAAGGCCACAATAGCTAATGTTACTCTGGAATCCAGAATTCTAAAAGCTGTTTCATCAACCTCTTCAATGAAGTAGGCCTTTCTTGTTGATTTATCCACTAAAATCAAACGATTATAACCATCTTTAAAGGTTACATTATTAATTGAAACTATCTTTCCATATTTACTATCCATAAATCCTCCTAATCAATGAAATACTTATCCACTCTGGCGTTAAGATTACAGACAATTTCATCGACAATTGTATCTGATAATGAAGCCAGTTCATTAATACTGATTTCCAAATCCCCGCTTTTACCTATTAAAACGACTTCATCTTCCGCTTTTACCGCTTTAATATCCGTTACATCGACCATCATCTGATCCATGCAGATTCTTCCCACAATACTGGCTTTCTGACCATTGATTAAAACATAGCCCTGATTGGAAAGCCTTCGCGGATAGCCATCACCATAGCCGACTGAGATGCTGGCAATTTTTCTTTCCTTGTCACTGATATAAATATGCCCGTAACTGATGCCCTGATTGGCACCGACTGTTTTAACCATTTCAACCTGGCTCTTCCAGCTCATAACCGGCTTTCTTTCATACTTTTTTTCAACCAATCCTACATCAAAGCCCAGAAGCATAAATCCTGGTCTGACAAAATCATAAACAAACTCCGGATAATTCAGGATGCCGGCACTGGCTGACAGGTGCACTCTGCCAGTATTTAAACCTAGGCTTTTCACCCTGTTTAAGAACCTGTCAAAAGTCTCTTTCTGCCGGTAGGTAAACTGCCTGTCACTTTCTTCAAAACTGTCAGACCGGCATAGGTGAGAATAGGTTCCATTAACAATCAGATAAGGACTGTTGTAAATGGTCTTGATCTGCTCCCTGCTTAATTCAGGATTAACCCCTATTCTATTCATACCGGTATCAACCTTAACTTCTACTTTCAGCTGAATTCTATTCTCTTTACAGAATTCATTTATTCTCACAGCATGGCTGTAGTCAACAATTGACAGCACACAGTTATATTCCCGGGCTAACAGCCACTGATCCTGGCTGGTATATCCTAAAATAAGAATCGCATCTTCCAGACCGGCATTTCTAAGCTCAATTGCTTCGGAAAGTGATGCCACCGCAAAATCTTTTACCCCTTCCTCTTTCATTATCTGGGCCAGCTGCCAGGCACCATGTCCATAATAGTCAGCTTTGACAATGCCAATTATATTGGTTTTTTCAGGTAAAATATTTCTTAAACCTTTCAGATTGTCTCTAAAATTACTTTTAGAAATCTCAATGTAGCATCTTTTAAAATTCATTAATTAATCCTTTAATTTCAATTCAATCAGTTTATTTATTAATTCAGTATAACCGATTCCGGCAGCTTTGAACATTGCCGGATAGAGAGAATGAGAAGTAAAACCGGGAATAGTATTGACCTCATTAAAGATTATCCCCTTAGAAGAGTTAAAGAAATCAACTCTCGCCAGCACATCACACTCTAAAATATTGGCAATTTTAATGCCCAGGCTGTTTACCTGCTCCTGTACCTCTCTGGAGATATTTTTAGCCGGGACATAGATTTTGGTTTTATAGCCGTCATATTTTTCCGCATAGCCATACATTTCAGTTTCTACAACCACTTCATAAACTTCTCCGGTGGTGCTGGTACCTAAAACTCCACAGCCAACTTCTGTTCCATCGATAAACTCTTCTAGCAGAATCTTATTGTCATAAGAAAAAGCATCAGTGACATACTTAATGAAATCTGCATAGTCTTTGATTTTATGCGCTCCAAAAGAAGAGCCTTCTCTGGCTGGTTTGACATAGCACGGCAAGCCTAATTCATCTTTGACTGCCGCAAACATTTCTTTATAGTCAGGACAGCTGTCTTTCTTATAAACCAGATATCTGGCCATTCTTATTCCGGCATTTTCACAGATAATATGTGTGAATTCCTTGTCCATGGCAATGGCACAACTGGTCATATTGGTTGAAACACAGGGAATGCCATTTAAATAACAAAGACCCTGAATTGATCCATCTTCACCATATTTACCATGTAAAATCGGAAAAATAGCATCTACGCGATCAATTCTGTTGGTTTTAAGATTATAAAACCCATGATGAACATTGCTGGCTGACAGAATGACTTCCTGATTATTTTCATCTTCCTGCCACTTGCCACTGACAATATTATCAATACTGCCGCTATAGTGGTACCATCTTCCATCAGTAGTGATTCCTACCATATATTTGGTATATTTTTCATCGATGTTGCTCAAAACCGATGCTGCAGACATCAGGGATACCGGATGTTCACTGGACTGTCCACCAAATAACACTGCAATAACACTCATAATCAATCCTCCAGTTTTTCAATCAGACCGGCAAACTTCATCCCGTTGCTGGCTTTAAAGAAAATTATATTTCCTTTGGTTAAGTATTGTTTTATTTCTCCAACAGTTTCCAGAGCACTGCTGTAGTGTCTGGAAACGATGTTCTGTTCTTTTAATTTCTCATATAGGGCTTTCATCTGCGGACCTACAAGGTATATCTTATCAAACATCCTAAAATCAATCAAATTGGCCATATCACCATGTAAAGACAGGGAATTTTCACCTAATTCCAGCATATCACCGATGACTACAATCTTTTTATATTTATCACTATAGTCAATAACCGTTTCCAGTGAAGCGGCCAGAGATGATGGATTGGCATTATAGGTATCATCAATAACTACCGCTTCATTAATCATCCTTACCTGCATCCTGTGCGGGGTAAGCTGAATTCCATCAAAACCCTGTTGAATTTCTTGTTCTGAAAGTTCCAGTCTCTGACCGATGCCAATAGCGACCAAACCGTTTAACAGCTGATGTTTTCCTAAAATCGGCAATTTGAAGATAATATCCGGATACTGCTTTACTGTAAAACTGGTATATTGTTCCGCAACAGTATAATCCAGGGCTATAAAATCGCTGGTCTTTTTAAAACCATAGGAAACCATCTGATCAGCTGTCAAACCCATCTTTTCAAGCTGCTGTCGGACACCATGAGCCTCATCAAAGTAGTAACAGCGACCATCCTCTTTCAGACGTGAATTAATCCAGCATTTCTGCTGAACTATATTATCAAGGGTTAGAAACTGCTGCACATGCGATAAACCGATACTGGTAATAACCGTAATATCCGGCTCTACCATGTTCACCAGCATTTCCATAATGCCGAAATCATCGATTCCCATTTCAATAACCGCACAATCAACGTCATCATCCATGTTGATCAAAGTTATCGGAACTCCCAGCTTGTTATTGTAGTTGCCGATGGTTTTAAAGACTTTATATCTGGTCGCTAAAACAGCCGCCACAATATCCTTGGTAGATGTTTTCCCTGATGATCCGGTAATACCGATAAACTTACAGTTCAAAGATAAGCGATAGTATCTGGCCAGACTATGTAAAGCTGCTAAAACATCAGCTACAACTATCAGATTGCCCTGTGGTTTTGGCAGCGGACAATCCTTCTGCCAGAAGCTGGCTTTAACGCCCTGAGAAAACAGGTCCGCGACAAAAAGATGGCCGTCAGTATTGGCACCTTTAAAAGGAGCAAACATCTGTTCTTCTTTTAACAGTCTTGAATCATAGTGTACACCTCGAATTATCAGACTGCCATCGCCGATAAGTTCACCATCGACAATCTCAGCTATCATTTTCAAACTATAATTAATCATAAATGATTCCTTTCAACAAGAAAAAGCACTAATAATAGTGCTCTATTACATATTTTTGCTTTTGATCAAATCAACTATTTCCATCACATATTTATGACAGGCTTCATCAGTAGCTGCTTCGGCCATGACTCTGACCAGTGATTCTGTGCCGCTTGCTCTAACCAGTACTCTTCCCTCACCATGCAGAGTCTCTTCCACCTCTTTACATTTGTCAACAACTTCCTTGTCTTTGATGCAGGCTTCCTTATCTTTAACAGCTACATTAACCAGCAGCTGCGGATAGATAAACAGATCATCAGTCAACTCGTTTAAAGTCTTATTTTCCTTAATCATGACACTTAATATTTCCAAAGAAGTCAGCAAACCGTCACCGGTTGTGGCATGGTCCGAGAAAATGATATGCCCAGACTGCTCGCCACCTAAAACATAACCGTTTTCACACATGCTCTGATAAACATATTTATCACCGACATCGGTTATTTCATAGCCAATATTCAGCTTATCAAGTTTTTTAAACAGTCCCAGATTAGCCATCTTGGTGGTAACAAGCTTGTTGCCTTTTAACTTACCCTGCTCAGCTAAATACCTGCCGCAGCAATAAAGAATCTTGTCGCCATCAACTACCGTACCATCAGCAGCTACCGCAATTACTCTATCAGCATCGCCATCATAGCTGAAGCCACAGTCATAATCGCCTTTTTTAATCGCTTCAACCAATACTTCAATATGAGTTGAACCACAGTCTTTATTGATGTTAAGACCATTTGGCTGATTATTGATGACCTCCAGCTGACAGTTTAAACCTCTTAAGAATTTTTCAGCAATGAAACTGGCTGAACCGTTTGAACAGTCAATTATTACTTTATAGGCTGATAAATCCAGGGGATATTCATTCTTTAAATAATCAAGATAAATATCCAGACCTTCAGGATAGTCATAAACCTGACCAATGTTTTCTTTAGTTGCAAATAAAAGATTTTCATCACCATACATATATTCTTCAATTTTCTTTTCCAGTTCACTGTCTATTTTGGTACCCTGGCCAGAAATAATCTTAATACCATTATCATAATAAGGGTTGTGAGAAGCTGAAATCATCAGACCACAGTTAAAATCTCCCTTTCTTACCAGATAGACTAAACTAGGTGTTGAACAAACTTTTAACAGATAAACATCACAGCCGCCAGCTGTCAGACCGGCAGCCAAAGCACTTTCAAACATTGTGCCCGAAAGACGGGTATCCCGTCCAATCAGCACCTTCCCAGTCTTAAAATGATTCCCGATGTATCTTCCAATGCGGTAAGCCATATCTACTGTCAGATTTTCATTGGCCTTTCCTCTAATACCATCCGTTCCAAATCGAATTTTCATCTTTCATCCTCTACTCAGATATTTCTACCTTAACATACTTTCTACCATCTTCAATAGCATAGGTTACAAAACTGTTACTGCCGACAACGTTAATCGGAACTTCCTGAACACCAACTACAACATTACTTAAATCGATAGTAATTGAAATACTATCAGCAGTAATTGATTCAATATTCCTTAGTGTTCCAGTAACGACGACATTCATCAGAGCATCAGCATCATTGACTAACTTAGGCTTATATTTCGGATCGCCATTTTCCCAGGCCACCTTAACACCGGTTATCACCCTGCTGGCAACCTTGTCAATAGTAATTTTCATATTGACCTTGGTGATATCCATCTTCATAACCCCGCTAGGCATGGTCAGAGTTGTGGAAATATCAGTATTCTTGGTTATTGTCGAAACGTCCAGATCGATATAGACCGCATCAATTAAAGCCAGAATATCATTAGGGGCAGAAATTGTTACTATCGAATTATCTAGGGCGATTTCATCAATCGCATAGCCTTCAACCAGCTTGCCGATTGGTCTGACAATAATCGGAACCTGCTTGGTAGGCTGAGTTACAACTACTGTAACTGTGACAAACTCAGGAATAATATCACAGTTTACAATTAAGCCATTATTATCATAGGCGACAATCTGGGCTTCAGTAGTAAAGGTTGCATCAACATCAGTAACATCAATGAGCGCTTTTACAAAGGCAATTGAGTTGATGGTATCCTGTGAAGCTCTGATTAATACTTCAGTAGTATCAAAGGTGGCACTAGACAGAATAAAAGCAGGATCCATCTTATTTTTATTGATGTATTCATAAGAAATATTATATTTGGTAGTTATTTTCTTTTTGATTGTGACATTGACTCTTGGAGTATCTAAAATATGCACGGATAAATCACTGCTGAAATTGGTTGGAATCAATTTTATCTGATAAGTACCTTCCGTCAAACCTGATAAATCAGCTGTCACCACCGAATTAGTCTTCCCTTTCTGTAAAGAGATGTCACTGATTGCTCCGGAAATCATAACATTGACAGTTTCAGGAATGCCACTGACTTCATAAATTTCAGAATTGTAGACTATCTTAACCGGTATATTGGTTAAAGTAGCTGACTGGCTGACACCGAAAGTATCACTGGCAGCCATATTAACTGAAACGTACATGATGATTGCCATTGCTAAGGCAATAACTTTGGAAAGTCTTTTACTGAAGAAGGCTTTCGTCAGTAAGGAAGACACCCATCTAAAGAAATAGATGAAGGCATTTTCCAAAGAGGCATATGTTCTGGCCACCCTTCTAGAGTTAGCCGCAATCTTCTGAGCTATCTCCAGTTTATCCTTTGGATTCGGGCCTTTGCCGATATTATCTTTTTTAGTCATTTTCGCTACCTCCCTGTTCAGAAGTTTTTTCTATCTTATCTGTTCCGGTTGTGACACTTGTGGTTTTGATGACATTCATAGAACCGGTAGTTGAGGTAGTGTCTTTAGGAACAGCGACTTTTCTAACTGTGACATTTTCATCAACAGTGTTTTCAGCTAAAGTCGAAGAAATCACTGTTTCCACCAGTTTTTTAGGAGCATTGATTTCACTGATATCTTCTTCTTCAAAATCAATGGTTTTAAAACTGACAGTATTAAAGCTCTTCATTTCATGACCATCCATTTTATTGAGCTGATCTTCAATCTCGCTGTCCTGATCCAGTTTTTCAAATTCTCTTTCAAACCTGTTGACCAGATCATCAATAGAGACTGAGACATTGCTGGTTCTTGGTCTGCTTTCGCCAGAAATGTTTTCCTTGTTTAAAACAATACGTTCCAGGTATGATCTCAATCTTTTTTCATTCATCTGAATCAGTTTTCCCTGTTCGGCAACAGAAACTCTGCCTGTTTCTTCAGAGACTACAATAGTAACAGCATCAGTTATCTCACTGATGCCAATGGCTGCTCTATGTCTGGCGCCATACTTAGCCGGCAGATCCATCATTGTTGGCGGGAAATATGCTGAAGCACATGACAGCTTGTCACCCTGGATAATTACCGCTCCATCATGTAATGGGGTTGTAGTCATAAAGATTGAACAGATCAGTTCGGCACTGACTAAAGAATTCATTCTGATTCCGGTATTGACATAGTCCTCCAGAGAATGAGCCTGTTCCAATGTGATTAAAGCACCGGTTTTGCTGGCAGTTAAATTGGTGGTTGCGGCCATCAGTTCATCAATTAAGGTTTCTTTTTCAGTTGATGTTAAGGTCGCAATTCTAGCTAAAGCATTACTTTTGCCTAGCCTTTCTAAAATTGATCTAATCTCAGGCTGGAATATAACAATAATAGCTAAAAATCCCCAGGAAACAATGTTGTCTGCCAGCCAGGCAACTGTCGTTAAGCCTAACAGTTTAGAAACTGACTGAACAATTATAATCAATAGGATGCCCTGGAAAATCTGAATGGTCTTTTGACTTGTTCTAACAACCTTGATAAGATAGTTTAAAACAATCCAGACTGCTAAAATATCTATTCCGACTTGTAGATAATGTATTATTGATTCATAGGTTAATGATATATGCACTTCTACACCTTCTCTCTTCTTTCTAATAATTTTACACTTAATTATATCATATTTAAACATCAGTTTATAGCACTGTTAAAACAGTGAGCTTTCACTGATACCATATATTTTATACTATTTTTCAGACAACTACAAATTGAAACTATTCTGAGTTATAATATTAGCGAGGACGTAATTATGGAAAGCAAAATTGAAGTGATACAGCTAGATTATCAGGGCAAAAAGATTACTCTGATTCCTACCGCCCATGTATCAAAAGAAAGTGTACAACTGACCCAAGAAACAATCGATGCCATTAAACCGGACAGTATCTGTGTTGAATTAGATAAAGATAGATATAATTCGCTGATTGACCCAGTCAGATATCGTAATACCGATATCAGTAAAATCATCAGAGAAAAGAAAGTATTTATGATGCTGGTCAATGTCATCTTATCCAATTTCCAAAAAAGAATCGCCCAGCAGCTGGGTTCTAAAAGCGGTCAGGAAATGATGGTCGGAATTGAAAAAGCCCGAGAATTAAATGCTAATCTGATTTTAGCGGACCGAAATGTTTCAATCACCTTTAAAAGAATCTGGGCTAACCTGAGATTTTCCGATAAATTCAAACTGGCCTCACTTTTGATGACCTCGGTTATTGAAGATGAAAAGATTACCGAAGAAGATCTGATGGCGCTTCAGAAGAAAGATATGCTGTCAGCCGCTTTAGATGAAGTAAGCAAACAGTTTCCTAATATCACGGAAGTACTGGTTGATGAAAGAGACAGATATCTGGCCCATAAAATCAAAAATGCGCCAGGAGAAAATATCGTGGCTATTTTAGGAGCTGCTCATACGATAAATATTCCCAGATACATTGAAATGGATTATGACATTGCCAAATTAGATGAAATTCCAGAAAAAAAGAAAGCCAGCAAGCTGGTTGGCTGGATAATTCCTATCATTATCGTCTCATTAATCCTGATGAGTTTTAAACTCGACACTTCAATCGGTCTGCAGCAGCTTAAAAGCTGGATTCTGATCAATGGTTCTTTAAGTGCTTTAGGGGTTTTACTCTGTCGAGGTAATATTATATCGATATTAACAGCCTTTGCGGCCGCACCTATTACTTCCCTCAATCCTCTTTTGGCAGCCGGCTGGTTTGCCGGATTGGTTGAAGCCAGAATACTGAAGCCGACAGTTGCCGACTTCGACAGTCTATCTGATGATTTAAATACCCTTAAGGGATTTGTGAGTAACAAGGTTACCAGAATCCTGCTGGTTGTCGTATTTGCCAATCTAGGAAGTACTATTGGCACATTTGTCAGTGGGCTAGGCATCGTCAAAGCAATTTTTAACTTGATTTAAGAAAAGGAGAAAAGATGAAAAAGGCAGTTAAAGACTATATCGTATCAAACAGAGATGAAACTATCGCCTTAGGTAAAAAACTTTTCAATTGTCCGGAATTAGGCTTTAAAGAGTTTAAAACCAAAGAAATTATCATTGATTATTTAAACAGGCACCAGCTCAAGGTGGAAAAAGAGTTTTTTGAAACCGGCTTTTCTGTTTCTGTTGGCCATGGTAAACCTCATATTGGACTTATTGCTGAACTGGATGCCATCCCTACCGTTGGTCATCCCAATGCCAGTAAAGTCGACAATGCGGCTCATTCCTGTGGACATAGTACTCAGATAGCGATAATGCTGGCGGCTTTAGATGCCCTAAATCAGAAGATTGATCAGCTGTCTGGTAGAGTTACTTTGTTTTTTACTCCTGCGGAAGAGTTCACTGATGTAGAATATCGCAAACAGCTGATTAAGGAAGGTAAGATTAAATATCTATCCGGCAAGCAGAATATGCTGGCAGCCAGTCTTTTCGATGACTGTGATCTGTTTATTCATCTGCACAGTTCTGGCGGCAGTGATTATCGTTTCTCAGTCAACTCCTCTCTGGCGGGTTTTATTTATAAGAAACTAACCTTTAATGGCAAAGGGGCTCATGCGGCAGTCTGTCCTGATGAGGGAGTCAATGCCTTGAATATGTGCTCGCTGTTTTTGAATGCAATGAATATGCTAAGGGAAACATATAAAGAGGAAGATATGGTCAGAGTTCACGGCATCATCGCTAAAGGTGGCGATACCGTCAACTCAATACCGGAGGAAGTCATCTATGAATGCTACATCCGAAGCATTAACCCAGACTTTCTGCTAAAGCTAAATGAAAAGATTTCTAATGCTGCCAAGTTCTGCAGTCAGGCACTGGGTGGCAGCTGTACTATCGAAGATATTCCTGGCTATCTGCCATTTATCCCTTGCACAGCCCTTAGTGAAGTAATCTATCAGAATATGCTTGATTATACTGACAGCAGTAGAATCAGATGGAATGAAAAAAGTGTGGCTGCCGGTGATGTTGGTGATATCAGTGTCTTTAAACCGGTTACTCAATATGGCTATACCGGCTTTAAAGGGCGTATGCATGGCAACAATCTGCAGATTGCTGACCCTTATGAAGTGTACATTGTTCAGGCCGAAATTGTTGCCGGCAGTGTCCTTGATTTATTGACTGACAGCTCATTGGTTGATAACATCGTAAACAGTTTTCAGCCAAAAATGACCTGTCAGCAATACTTAGATTATTTAAATAAATAACAACAGTACTTTTCTATTGTTATTTTTAATATTAGGAGGTCTTTTATGAGCGAAATTACAATGTTGGATTATATTAAGGAAACCCCTGAAACGGTAAACAGAATTATTGAGAACAGTTATATATTTACTAAAGAACTGGTCGATACCTATATCAATAATGACTACCAGGGTGTTTTGCTGATTGCCTGCGGTTCCAGTTATAATGGCTGTCTGCTGGCCAGATACTTCATTAGAGAGGTTTTGAATTGTGAGTGTAAGTTAATCGCTCCTTTTACATTTTGCTACCACGAGTATAAATTACATGACAAAATGATGAAAATAGCGGTATCTCAGTCAGGATGCTCCACAAACATCCTGGATTGCTTAAAAAAACTAAGAAATGATGGTCAGAAGACTATCGCTTTAACAGGTAGAGATGATTGTGATGCCAGAGAATTCAGCGATTTAATGATTAACTGGCAGGCTGGAGAAGAGAAAATCGGTTTTGTCACTAAAGGAGTCATCTCTTTAGCGGCTTTTCTAATGTCCTTTGCCTTGGAAGCTGCTTTAAGAAAAGAAACCCTCAGCCAGGAAAAATATGACTACTACAAGCAGCAGCTGTTTCTGACAATGGAAATTCATCCCGAAATAGTAAATAACAGCACCAGAATATTTGAAGAAAATATTAAAGACTTTATAACTAATTCCAGGGTTTATCTGGTTAGCAGCGGACCAAATCTGGGCACAGCCACTGAAGGAGGGCTAAAGATTTCGGAAACAAGCTGTATCAGTGCTTTAACTTTTGAAGTGGAGGAATACCTGCACGGTCCAATATATGCCTTAGGTCCAGATGCACTATGCCTGTTTGTCGATAATAATGATTCCTTCTCTTCAGAAAGAATAGTTGAGGTCGCCATTGCCAATAACATTGTCAGTAGAAAAACCTATACTGTCTCTAACAACAAGAAGTTAGAAGACAGTAAAGCCATCAGGACAAGCAGACAGACAGATCCACTGGTTTCACCTCTTTATAAACTGGCTGCCCTACAGGTATTTTCTTATCTGATGACGGAAAATACCAATAAGTATATTCCGCATCCGAATATCAAAGAATTCAGAAACTCTAATGTGGTAGTCAGTAAAAGTCGAAGTGACCTATACCTGGATTTACAAAGAAATAAATCATAAAATAAAGGACCTCAAGTCCTTTATTTTAGTATTTAAACCTTTTATGTGTTTCCAATTCCTTTTTATACTTTTTAATATGCTGTTTAGCCATTTGAAGATTCTGTTCCAGGTAGTTACCGCATTCCCTGGCACTGGCTCCCGGTATTTCTCCCTGATACTCCATAATGAAATCACACATATCGATTACCAGCGAATAAACATCTTCACTTTCCAGATTGCCAAACAGCAGAAGATAACAGCCGGTTCTACAACCCATCGGTCCAAAATAGACAATGTCTTCTTTTCTGGCACTGTTTCTTAAATAAGTGGCTGCCAGATGTTCAATGCTATGCAAAGAACCATTATCAATTACCGGTTCAATATTGGGACTGGTAATTCTGATATCAAAGGTCGTAACAGTGACATTATCCCTGACATCCTTTCTTGAAACATATAATCCTAGTCTTAATTTTAAATGGTCAATTGTAAAACTGGCTATTTTTTCCATATCTTTATCCTCACTATCTACTATTATACTAGTTTAACTGTGTTTTTTCGACAAACCATTTACCTTCCTCTAAAAAAAGATAGCGGTAACTGTTGCCAATCTTACAGGTAAAACGCAGTCCCATTCCCCCGCTTCTTAATGAAGCCGCTGGAATTATCTGAATAATCTTATCAATCGGGTATTTTTCGCCATTTTCCCATAAAATATATAATGGTCTGATCTGACCGGTTTTTTGATTCAAGCAGATCACATCCACAAACTGTTTCATTTAGATTCCTCCACATCTGTTAAATTATCGTTTTCACCAACCGGGTTATAAGCGCTTAAATCCTGATCCACCAACATTGAAAGCTTCCTGATGCTTTTATGTCCGTAGCGACTTCTGATATCATCGATGGTGGTTTCCAGTTTTTCCTGCTCTCTGATGGCATCAATATTCTCAAAAAGCGAAAGCTGTACATGCTGTGACTGCTCGATAAACTTTCTGACTCTTATTCCCAGTGTCCTCAAAGGCTTTTGAAATCTATAATTTCTGCGGCAGATTTCTTTGGCTGTCTTCAGTATCACACTGGACAGATTGGTATAATCATCCAGCTGGACCTGCCTGGTGAAACTCTTAAGCTGACTGTCTCTAAAATAGATTGATACTTCCTTAGCCATCAGGCCCTGTTGTCTTAATGTTGTGGCTACTGACTCGGCCAGAATATTCAGAATAATATCCACATCCTGCCAGCTTTCCATATCTCTGAAAGTCGTAATATTGTTGCCGATTGATTTGGCTTCCTGTTTCTGATCAAATCTGGCTACTTCACCATCATCCAGACCATTGGCATAAACCCAGATCATTTCTCCCCATTTACCAAACTTATCCTTGAGATAGCTGATATCTCTATTGGCAATATCGCAAATAGTATATATACCCTAAATCTTTACCTGCTCATAGCTGGATTTACCGACAAAAATCATATCAGTCGCTTTTAAGGGCCAGACAATCTCTTTGTAATTATCTTTAGTAATCACTGTGGTATAATCCGGTTTTCTTAAATCACTGCCCAGTTTGGCAAACACCTTATTGAAACTAACTCCCACTGAAGCGGTTATTCCCAGTTCGCTTTTAATCTGCTCTCTTATTTTGTCGGCAATCTCTGTACCGGTGCCAAAGTATTTGCTGTTAGTGACATCAAGCCAGGCCTCATCAAGACCAAAAGGCTCAACCAGGTCAGTATAGCGTAAAAATATTTCTCTAACTCTTAAAGAAAACTTTTCATACCTTTTATGGTTGGGTTTTAAAATAATCAGCTCCGGACACTTCTTTTTAGCCTGCCAGATAGTTTCGGCCGTTACAATATTATACTTTTTGGCAATTTGATTTCTAGCTAATACAATACCGTGTCTTTCATCTTCGCTTCCTCCAACCACTACCGGCTTTCCCTTTACCTCGGGATGATACAGTTCTTCAACTGAAGCATAGAATGAATTTAAATCGCAATGCAGTATTACTCTTTCCATGAATTTATATTAACATAAACTTGAATTATATTCAAGATGGATTACTTGATTTTATTTCAATTATTTTTTATAATTATTTTGAGGTAGTAATATGAAATTTGCCGAAAATCTAAGATTTTTAAGAAAACAAAACCATATTTCCCAGAATAATCTGGCTGATTATCTGGGTTATAAAAGTTTTACCACTATTCAGAAGTGGGAGGATGGTTCTGCTACTCCGCCATATAAAGTGATTGTCAGAATCGCGGATTTTTTCGCCGTTGAAACTGAAGAGCTTATGCATCAGAGTCTGTCAGCAAAAACTAAATCGGAAATCCCGGTTTTAGGTTTTGTCAGAGGGGGACAGCCTGTTTTTGCCGAACAGCAATACACCGGCTTAGAACATGTTTTCCCGGATGATGCCAGACATTCTGACTGTTTCTATCTGGAAGTCGTTGGTGATTCGATGAAAAATGCCAGAATATTGCCAAAGGATCTGCTATACGTTAAAAAGCAGAACTATCTCAACAGCGGAGATATCGGAGTGATTTTACTAGATGACAGCGAAGCAACAGTTAAAAGAGTCATCTATAAGGATGACCTGATGATTCTGCAGCCTGAAAATGATGATTATCAGCCAGTAATTCTCACCTTGGAAGATCAGAAAAAACGAAACGTACAGATTATTGGCAAAGTATTACATAACAGAATTAAATTTTAGCTCCATTAATTTTGAGTTTTTTATTGAGATTGCTTATCGAATGTGTTAATATATGTTCATCAGATTTGGTGTATTACTTAATAGGGAAATAAGTTTAATTCTTATGCTGTCCCAGCAACCGTGATACAGACGAAATTCAATTATGTCACTGCATTATTTGTGGGAAGACTGAATAGTAGGATGAAGTTAAGCCGGTAGACCTGCCAGAGACTGATAATTATGGTTTCTTCTGGGAGTGAGCAAACGGTAAACTTTTTTGTTTAGATAGTGCCCATTTTCCCGGAAAAAGGGCTTTTTTATTGGTAGGTTTATTATGAAAGAGACAAAAAGAATGACTAGAGTTGCATTAATCGGTGCCTTCTTATTCTGCACATTCTTTTCGTTATCTAATATCCTTTATCTGGAAGCTATCACTTTAATGATTATAGCGGTCGCTATGGTCTTTGATAGAAGAGATAGTTTTCAGTCAGCACTTGTTTTTGGAGTACTGTTAATATTGTATATGGGCTTAACACCCTGGAGTATCATGTATTTTATCATATACCCCTGTTATTCACTGTTAACCAGTCATCTGAAACCGGTTTTAAGAGAAAAAGAATGGCTGCTGGTCGTTTATGGCTTTATCCTGTCCTGCAGCACCGGTCTGATTCTGGATTTACCGTTTATTCTGGTATCGGAACTGGTAACCATCTACTATATCCTTACCGGCTTGAAAACAAGTCTGATTCAGGGAGCATTAACCGCCATGGAAATTGTCCTTATTTATCAACCTATAGAAAAAGTATTGTTTAAAATTAAGGAGATGCACAAATGAAAAACAAAAAGAAAATTATTGCACTGCTGGCTATCGTAGCAGTTGTACTGGGAATTATGTTTGTGATTAAAAAGATTGCTCCACCGGTTGAAAAGCAGCAGGGAAGCAAACAGGTCACGATTATCGTTAAAGATTTAGAAGGAAAAGAAGTTTTCAACAAAACCTTTGGTACCGATGCTGAATATTTGGACCAGCTGCTAGAAGAACATGCTGAAGAACTGCAGCTGGATATTTCCGGTGTCGGAGAGTATGGCAGAAGTGTTAATGGTCTATGCGGGATAGTTACCGAAGACTGGAGTGTTGGTCCATGGTGGATTTATGAATCAGAAAATTCTGAGTGCTGCAAAGCCAATGGCTTCTGTCCATCAGTTGATACCTGTATCATCCTGGATGGCGAAATCTACATATTTTCTTTCTTCAGTTACTAAAAAACACCTCCTAAAAAAGGTGTTTTTTCTGATTTAAAACTCATTTTTAAAGCGTTCTATTGCTTTAGCTACCCCATCTCTATTTATGTCGTCAGTAACAAAGTCAGCCTCAGCCTTCAGATTTTCTGAACCGTTAGCCATAGCAATACCGATTCTGGCTTTTTGAATCATATCAATATCATTATCCGCATCACCAAAGGCCATACAGTTGTTCCAGGTTATGCCCAGGATGTCGATAACCTCTTCAATAGCAGTAGATTTATTATAATTAATATCATAAACCTCATAAGCCAGCGGATAAGCCTTAACAAACTTCACATCAGTGTAGTTTTCTGACATTTTTTCAATCACACTTTCATCACCTATCAGAAAGGCTGAAAGCGGTAAACCATGACTCAGGTGATAGTCTCTGGTGGCGGTATAATCCTTAACCAGATACTTCCTTTCCTCATGTTCCAGATAGATTTCACAATACTCATCATGTAAATTGTAACTGGCCAGTTCATCATCATACTTATAGGCTAAGGCAATACCATTTTTAATACAGTCAGCGGTCAGTCTTTCCATATCCTCTAAAGAAAGCGTATGCTTGACAACTGATTTTAAATCTTTATCCAGAATAGACTGGCCATTTATTGTTACCAGATAATCTGAATGCAGCGACTTGTAAATATCATCCTGAATAAAACATTTAGACCTTCCGGTCGCAATCATTACCTTCACACCCTTTTCTTCTTTAATTCTGTTAATCGCTTCTAAGGCACTTGAAGTAATAGTTGCTGAACCAAAAGGGATCAGGGTTCCATCAATGTCAAAGATCATCATTCTTATGCGGTTATCCCTGTTCGGATTGAATAGAACATATTCTTTTGATATTTCCCTTTTCCCAAAAGCTGTCATATATTCGATTTCCTTCACTTCCTTAAATCCACCTTTTTCAACTACTCTTTTAGATCTTTGATTCCAGATAAAATGACCACAGATCAGAAAATCCAGCTTTTCAATAGTAAACAGATAATCTGTGATGGCTTTTACCACTTCCGGCATATAGCCGTTGCCCCAGTAATCTTTACCTAAAACATAGCCCAGCTCAACTCCCTGCAGTTTTTCATATTCCGGAAATTCATTTTCATTATAGTATTCCAGGCCAAGAGAACCAATGACCTTATTATTTAAGACCACCGCCAGCTGTCTTTTGCTGGTAACGAACATCTTTAGAATCTTTTTTGATTCACTGATATTCTGATGAGGCCACCAGCCAGCCATCTGGCCTACGCCATCAACTTTGGCATATTCATTAAAATCTTTTAAGTCAGTCATTTTAAAAGGTCTTAAAAGCAACCTTTCTGTTTTTATCATAATGTTACTGATATCAATCTTTTTGTTCATCTGACTGTCCTCTTTTCCCAAGTAATTATAGCATAAATAAAAGGTGTATTTTCTACACCTTGACATACAGTCTTTAATATCTGTGCCTTATTTAATATTATTACGTTCAATTAAGCACAATTATCATAGTAGTTGTTTTACAGTTTTTTTCTGAGCTTACAACTCATTGACAGCATACAGTATAGCCAGTCGCACATTCCTGAGCAATTCATCAGAAAGCCTGTCATATTCCTTACTCAGTCCTTTTTGCTGAGCCATAGCAGCAGGTTCATCGTTCCAGGAACCCATGGCTCCAAAAACATCAGCCAGGTTAGCTGCAGCAAACAGCCTGAGATTCCGCTCCGGCATTGAAGGCAGGTTTAAATCTGAATCATTACTAACGCCATCTAAAATACCTATAGCTGCAGCGAAAACATCAGCGAATATCTTATTTTCAATTCGAGAGGCAAAATCCCTGATATCTGAAAGTATCTGACGAAATGAATCGCTGTTATCTTTAAAACGCGGCTTTCCTGCCGGAGGATTAGGCCATTCATGTTCTGAATACAGAATATTCCATTTTCCTATTGCTGAATCAAATTGCCAGTATGGCGTAAAATATGTTAACTTGCCCTCCTCATAAAAACAGACCATTGAACTTTCAGTGGTATTGGAAAAGCCCAGAAGATTTCTATCCTTTACCGTGACCGGACAAAGCAGTTTAATATCCTGCAATCCGTTTTTCTTTAGTCGGTCAAACCAGTCTGATACACTTTTAGCCTGATATTTTTCTGTTTTAAAGAACCCTCTTTTAGGAAGAAACGAAAATTTAGTACTGTTTTCATACCCTAGATCATTATATTTAATCTGCTCACCAGTCTGCAGAGCGATTTTTGCAGCTGCCACAATTAAGGCAATCTGATACATTTGTCCATTCATAAAAACTCTCCTTAATTAAAATTTTAGGCTTACATTCCACATAAATGAAATATAAATGCTATGACTGCTGCCAGTAATGGAAATACTACTATCGTAGCAAACCACTTTTTAACAAGCGCCTTCTTTGGTATGTATGGTTTTAAATCTTCAGTACCTTTAATCTCCCACGCTTTGGTATGTGAAACCCAATAGTAATCAATAAAGAATCTATCAAACAGATTCATAATAAGATAGATACAGAACATCTGTGTAAACCCCTGCCAAAAACCTCTGACACCATTAACGACATATACCAGTATCGGGACGACAGTCAAAACAGGAATAAGCAACGCTAAAGCAGTCAGGATTGTATTTTTCTTTACTTTCTCTGCTGTTATCAAACCTGATTCAATGACTCGTTCTTTTACTTCCGGCTCATAAAAAACAACCAAACCCACTGGTCCGTTGGCTATTCCTACAACACAGACAAGCAGAAGCCAGAAAGACATTGCCAACCCTTCTAAAATAATCATCTGTCACATCTCCATAAATAATGATTTGTTTCCTGTTGTCATAATAAATTGTTTTTTATTCTCTTTCAAGTAGCCCGTCACGTATTCAAATAAAAACTTCTAATGTCAATCTTTTCATCAGAAACAGTATTGGAAATTAGAAGTTCTAGCAGTTTATGGGTTGACCAATTATAAGCAGCACTATTTATTTCTTTGTGATTTTGAAAAACAGCATCCCAATGAAATTTCCCATCAGGGCAATTACACCATAGATAACACAATAGAATAATGCACTCTCATTAAGATAAATAAATACTGCCGGTATAAACAACAGTCCCACAAATATGGGATACAGCAGATTGAATGAATTCAATGCTCCAAAAACAGCAGCAGTCACAAAGCAGTTTGCCGGTAAAGCTATAAGCAAGACAAACAATATACTTTCTGTATCCTTAGCTATTAAAGGCAACAGATAGAATGCTACTATATTGACAAGCAGGTATGGGACCATTTTTTTAATACTTTCCATTTTCTCTCCTTTCAGGTTTTAACCATAATTATGTAATTATTTATTCAGACTCTCAATAAACTCTCTGATATCCTGATTCATTTGATCCTTTTCATACAGATATATTGAATGGCCACAGTCAAACTGTACTGTTTTAGCATAACTCAGATCAGAAGCATACTCTTTCTGAGCCATTATCCAGCTTTCTCCCCCCACACCGGTACCATTGGAGATAAACATCAGCATTGGTATATCCGGCTTTGGTTTACTGTTTATCAGACTGATTGCTTCTAAGATGTGCTTACCCTCGTTTCGGACATTTTTATTGACATATTTTTCACAGGCAATAGCTCTGTATATCTCTTTTTCCTTTTGGCTGAGAGTATCTGAGAAAGACAAATCGTTAAAAAACAGTCTGAGAAATCCCATTTCACGTCCAACTGAGAGCATAAAGATCTGAACATTTTTCAGCCAGATGAAATCTTCTTCACTGTAAGTGGCTGGCAATGCCATATCCATCCCGATAATCGCTTCAATTTCCTCAGGATAAGTCTGAGCCCAGAGTATTGCCTCAATTCCCGACATCGAGTGCGGGCAAAGAATATACGGACCTTCGATACCGGCTTTCAGCAATGCTTCTCTGTCCTGTCTGAGCATCGTCTCAAACAATCTTTCACCATCGATAATATCACTGAAACCATAACCGAATTTTTCAATAACAACTATATTATAGTCAGCACTTAGCAAACTGTAAATTGGCTTGTACTCCAGTATCGGTGATGCTATTGCTGAACCGGATAAAAATACCAGTGTGTGTTCTCCCTTGCCTTCACTGTAGATACACATATTGTAGCCATCCACTTCAATCATCTGACCCAGCGGTTTTAAAAGCGACTTTTCCTTTACCAGCATATACCTGTTATAGATAAACAGGGCAACCAGAAATACCAGAAATAATATTCGAACAACACGTGAGATTTTATCAGCTATTTTCTTTACTTTTTTCATTGTTTTACCTCCGAAATACTAATTACTCTTTGTTAACCGACTAGGTTTTTGGAAGAAGTTTTTCCTATCTATCCAGACAATGACGGCTGCCGTTATTGTAATCACAGCTAAAAACCACAAATAGCCTGTTCTATTATAAGTAATAGGGAAAACCCAGAAACAGAAGTTCATATTCGTATGCATCAGCAAAGCAGTCATGACATTTCCCTTGGTATGATTATAGACCCAGGTGTAGACAAAGGCTGTTGCCATGATGGTCAGAGTAAATGACCAGATAGGAGTGATATAAAACATTCCGGTCTTTTCATAGGGAACCAGAAACTGGGGAAAATGCCAGAAAGCCCAGATAAAGCCCAGTATCAGGGTTGATGCAAAAGGAGTGCATATTTTCTGCAGTCTTTCCAAAGCATATCCGCGCCAGCCAAACTCTTCCTGAAGCGGACCGCCAGTCATCATAACAATAAAGTAGATCATTGGCAGATACTGATACATCCCTTCAGCTAAAGATGGCGTAGCAACTCCCTCCAGCAAAACACTGATAAAATAGGTGAT
>JARKSP010000005.1 GCA_029974225.1 Erysipelotrichaceae bacterium | reverse complement strand
TCTCGATGAAACCATAATGAATTACGTTTCCTTCAGTAGTCTCAATGAAGCCTTGTTTCACCCATAGGTTGTACGGAACATGATCCTTATCTACTCTTCGTTGCATGTTTTCTTCTGGTATCCAGAAATAAGGCAATATGTAATAGTTGTCATCCCCTTCAATAGGAGGAAACACTAAAACGAAAGCTGTAATATCTGTTGTAGAAGATAAGTCCAGGCCACCATAACAAACTCTACCTTTCAAATCTTCAGGTTTAAAATCTGTCTTACAGCAGTCCCACTTTTCCATAGGCATCCATCTTACTGCTTGTTTTACCCATTGATTAAGTCTTAACTGTCTGAATGTGTTCTCTTCAGCAGGATTCTGTTTCGCTGATTCACAAGCAGCTTTGACCTTATCAATTCCAACAGTAATCCCAAGACTAGGATTTACTTTCTTCCATACCTTAGGATCTGTCCAGTCATCATTTTCATCAGCACCATATATCACTGGATAAAAAGTTGAATCCACCTTTCTTTCTTCAAGGATATCTTTGGCTTTCTGATGTGTCTCATAACAAATCGATTTAGTATCTGTTCCTGCAGTTGTGATTAGGAAATAAAGTGGTTGCATTCTGGCATCACCTGAACCCTTAGTCATAACATCAAATAACTTTCGGTTAGGTTGAGTATGAAGTTCATCAAACACAACACCATGAATATTAAATCCATGCTTTGAGTATGCTTCAGCCGATAGAACTTGATAAAAGCTATTTGTAGGAAGATAAATAATTCTCTTTGTTGCCGCTAGTATCTTGCATCTTTTACTCAATGCTGGACACATTCGTATCATATCGGCAGCTACTTCAAAGACGATACTCGCTTGTTGTCTATCAGCAGCACATCCATATACTTCAGCTCTTTCCTCATCGTCTCCACAAGTTAAAAGTAAAGCTACTGCTGCAGCAAGCTCACTTTTACCCATCTTCTTTGGTATTTCAATGTACGCAGTATTAAACTGTCTATATCCATTTGGTTTTAATATTCCAAACAGATCTCTAATAATTTGTTCTTGCCAATCAATTAGTTCAAAAGGCTCTCCTGCCCATGTTCCTTTTGTATGGCATAGGCATTCAATAAAATTAACCGCATAATCAGCAGCTTCTTTATTGTAAGTGGAGTCTTTGGCCTTAAACTTGGTTGGCTTATAACTTTTAAGTTTCCTCAAAACCTCCACCTCCATTTATGACAAGAGAAAAAGCCGACTAAATAGCCGACTTTCTCAAATGTTTTTAAGTTATTATTTTCTATTCACCAGTCATTATGAAGTGGACATATTCTTTTTTATGATCAATCAGAAATGAAACTAGTTCGTAGAACCCATTCTCATCAGCAAGATACTGAACCATGTTTGTATCAAACATATTGGTTAAACCAGTGTCTCTGATTTTAAGAATTTGATTAATAACTTCTGTGGGAATGCTTGAAACTTTCCTGCATTCATCTTCACCATAAACAATGTTAAGTGAGCTCCCGTTATCCCAAGCAACCATAATTGAACCAATATCATCAACTCCTTTGACTGTTCCTTTTGTCCCAATCGGAGGTGCTTGAACATCATCCATTCTTACTAGTTTAATTCTAAGTCCTACAGGATAGTCTTTTCTAATTTTCTCTATGTCAACCTTTCTCATAATTCCTTTCCATCCTTACCAATGAATTTAATCTGTTCAATTGTTC
>JARKSP010000107.1 GCA_029974225.1 Erysipelotrichaceae bacterium | reverse complement strand
ATCAGGAGATACTGTTGTGTTTGAAACACGATGGGCGGATTTGGATTATGCTATGGTAGTCTTCTCAAAAGATTTTCCAGAAGTCACGTTTTCATGTTCATATATTCATATGACAGACTGTTATGCTTTTTTCTTTACCTACAAAGATTACACAAATGGAATTGTTACTTACAAGGGTCTTAAACCATTATTTTATTATAGTGGAGCGGAGTTGGAAAAGATTAATTTAAATGATTACGAAGATTTCGTTACAAAGTTTACCTCTTTCTTCAGTGCTTTGTATGTAGAAAAGAAATTAAAGGATGGAACATATTACCTCGATTATATTCCAGACAGATATAGAACTAAAAATGAGAAATTCTACCCGCAAGCGAAGGCAGAGTATGACGATTGTATCTTGACTGCAACCCTTGAGCCTTATTCACATATAAGCCTTGAATTGACATGGAAGAATCAAAATAGCAGTACCGAGCCTATAAAACCAAATTGAAATTGATTCATCAGGCTAATCATGTGGAATCTCTCAGAAGATGAATTGACGTTGTTTATAATTTAGCAACCTTATTTTCAATTACAATTTGTACTTTTGATATTCATTCATTGAGTATCAAGAACAGCAGATTAAATAATTGCTCTTCAGGATTTTAAGTGGAATGGATAGTTATACCTCAAACTGGTATTGTTTTATGAATTGACATGAATAAACAATTATTATGAGCGAAGAACAAAAACGCCAACTCAATCAACAACTCTGGAACATAGCCAATACCCTGCGTGGGAAGATGGATGCCGATGAATTCCGTGATTATATTCTCGGCTTCATTTTTTATAAATATCTGTCGGAGAAGATGGAACTGTATGCAAATGACATTCTGAAGGAAGATAAAATAAATTATCTGGATATACCTGAAGATGAAAAAAAAGGGCAGGAATATCTTGAGGCTATCAGGGAAGAATCACTGGAAAAACTGGGTTACTTCCTGAAACCCTCTGAACTGTTCAAGCAGGTGGCGAAACGTGGCAATGGAAATGGTAAAAACCTAAACAATTTTATTATCGAAGACATCCAGAAAATCCTTATCAACATCCAGAACAGCACGATGGGTACAAACAGTGAAGAGGATTTTGACCACCTGTTTGAGGATATGGATTTGAACAGCACCAAACTGGGCAAGACTGCCGAACAAAGAAATGAAGTGATTGCAAAGGTACTTGCGCACCTTGACAAGATTGATTTTCAATTGCAACAATCCGAAATTGATGTTTTGGGCGATGCCTACGAATATTTAATCGGACAGTTTGCCAGTGGTGCAGGTAAAACGGCTGGTGAATTTTACACTCCACAACAGGCATCTAAAATCCTTGCACGTATTGTAACACTGGGCAAAACAAGAATAAAGTCAGCATACGACCCGACTGCGGGGTCTGGCTCACTGATTCTTCGTTTAGACAAAGTGTGTGATGTTTTGAAGTTTTACGGGCAAGAGCGTAACCGTACCACCTACAATCTATGCCGAATGAACATGATTTTGCACGGGGTGCATTTTACCAGATTCGATATAAAACTGGAAGATACACTGGAGCATCCGCAACATGCAAAACTTGAAGCTGAGGCAGTTGTGGCAAACCCGCCATTTTCAGCACAGTGGAGTGCCAGTCCGTTGTTCATGTCAGATGACAGGTTCAGTGAATATGGAAAACTTGCCCCATCATCTAAGGCTGACTTTGCGTTTATCCAGCACATGATATACAATCTGGCTGAAAATGGTACTATGACTGTTGTTATGCCTCACGGTGTATTATTCAGGGGTGCTGCCGAGGGACATATCAGGAAATACCTGATTGAAGAAAAGAACTATCTGGATGCTGTGATTGGATTGCCAGCTAACATTTTTTACGGTACATCCATACCAACATGCATTCTGGTGTTTAAAAAGTGCCGAGAGCATCCTGATGATATATTGTTTATTGATGCCAGCCAGTATTATGAGAAGGTAAAAACACAGAATTACCTGCGTGATGAGGATGTTGACAGGATTGTTGAAACATATGCAAAACGAATCAGCATTGACAAATACAGTTATCTTGCCAGTCTGGATAAGGTTCGGGAGAATGATTACAATCTGAACATTCCAAGGTATGTTGACACCTTCGAAGAAGAAGAATCTTTAGATATTGCAGCCGTTGCCAGTGAACTGAAAGCACTGGAAACCGAAATGAAAGTCACTGATGAAACAATTGCGGGATTCTGCAACGAATTAAACATCCCAACACCGTTTTAGAAATGGAAAAGCAAAAGAATATACCGCAAATGCGTTTCCCTGAGTTCGAAAAAGGATGGGATGCTAAGACGCTGGGGAACATCGCTATGTTTTCAAAAGGAAAAGGATTGTCAAAAAGCGACATTAGTGAAAATGGAGTGACAGAATGCATAAGGTACGGAGAATTGTACACTACTTATAATGAAACTATTAACACTGTTATTTCAAAAACAAATATTAATCCTGATGACTTGGTTTTAAGTGAAACCAATGATATTATTATCCCCGCATCAGGTGAAACACACATAGATATTGCAAAAGCATCCTGTGTATTAAAATCAGGCGTTGCTCTTGGTGGTGATTTAAACATAATAAGAACGCCCAACAATGGTGTTTTTCTTTCATACTATTTGAATAGTAGTAAGAAACAGGATATTGCTCAATTAGCACAGGGAATATCAGTTGTTCATTTATATGCTGGTCAGTTATCAAAACTACAGTTAAACTTGCCAACCCTCTCCGAACAACAAAAAATCGCATCCTTTATCACCGCTATTGACCAGAAAATATCCCAAATCAAACACAAGAAGAACCTGCTTGAACAATATAAGAAGGGTGTGATGCAGAAAATATTCTCACAGCAAATCAGGTTCAAAGACGATAATCGAGAAGATTATCCGAAGTGGGAAAATAAAAAGTTATCGGAATACCTTTATGTTTCAAAGAATAAAAACTTTACAGGTAAATATGGCAAAGTAGATGTACTGAGTGTATCAGGAGACTATGGAATTGTAAATCAGATAGAGTTCCAAGGCAGGTCTTTCGCAGGAGAATCAGTACTTAATTATGGTGAAGTTGAAACAGGTGATATAGTCTATACAAAAAGTCCCTTGAAAAATAATCCTTATGGAATTATTAAAGTCAATAAAGGAAAGGCTGGTATCGTATCAACGCTGTATGCCGTTTATAAATGCAAAGACAATGCCATAGGAGAATATTTTGACTATTACTTTCAATTGGATGAAAAGTTAAATGGATACTTACGCCCTCTGGTTCACAAAGGAGCGAAGAATGACATGAAGATTAACAATGAGAGGGTGTTAATTGATACATTAAGTGTGCCATGCAAAAAGGAACAGGAGAAAATAGTTACCTTTTTAAAAGCCATTGACAACAAAATCAACCACATACAGAAGCAGATTGAGAAAGCCGAGGCTTGGAAGAAAGGATTGATGAAGCAAATGTTTGTATAGATATGTCAAAGCAACCCGAACAAATACTTGAAGAACAACTGATAGCAAAACTCCATGAGTTGGGTTATGCTCTTGTGCTCATCCAGAATGAAGCTGAACTAATTGCCAACATGAAGGTGCAGTTAGAAAAACACAATAACATCGTTTTTTCTGACAAGGAATTTAAAAAGGTATTAAACATACTCAGCAAAGGTTCGGTATTCGAAAAAGCAAAGACTCTACGTGAAAAACAGCATATCATCAGGGACAACGGGGATAACCTCTATTTTGAATTCATCAATACAGAGCAGTGGTGTCAGAATGAGTATCAGGTTACTCATCAGGTTTCGATGGAAGGTAAGTACAAGAACCGTTATGATGTTACACTGCTTATTAACGGTCTTCCTTTGGTTCATATTGAACTGAAGCGCAGGGGACTTGAACTAAAAGAAGCATTTAATCAGGTAAACAGATATCAGCGACATTCCTTCAGCAGTAGTTATGGATTGTTCCAGTACATCCAGATATTTGTCATCAGTAATGGTGTCAACACTAAATACTATGCCAACAACCGCTTCCAGTCATTCAAACAAACGTTTTACTGGACGGATAAGGAAAACAAACGGCTCACCAACATTTTAAACGGTTTTGCATCTGATTTCTTGGAGAAATGCCACGTTTCAAAGATGATTTGCAAATATGTTGTGCTGAATGAAACATCAAAAATGCTGATGGTTCTTCGTCCCTACCAGTATTATGCTGTTGAAGCACTTGTTGACAGGGTTATGCACAGCCGTAAAAATGGTTACATCTGGCATACCACTGGCAGTGGAAAAACACTGACTTCATTCAAAGCGAGCCAGATACTTACTCGTTTGCCGAAGATAAAGAAGGTGGTGTTTGTTGTTGATAGGAAAGATTTGGATTACCAAACCACAAAAGAGTTCAACAGTTTCAGCAAGGGCAGTGTTGATGGAACTGACAACACACGACAACTGGTAAAACAGTTTACCGATGACACTAAACTCATTGTAACCACCATCCAGAAACTGAATGCTGCTATCAGTAAGAAACATTTTACAGAGCGGATGCGACCACTTCAGGATGAAAGGATTGTCTTTATATTCGATGAGTGCCACAGAACCCAGTTTGGCGAAACACATCAGCGAATAATGTCTTTCTTCAGAAACATCCAGATGTTTGGTTTCACAGGTACACCAATTTTTGCAGAAAATGCGGTTAAAAATGAGTTGGGTAAACGCACTACCAAGGAATTGTTCGGAGAATGCTTGCATAAATATGTTATTACCGATGCCATTCGTGATGAAAACGTATTGAAATTCAGCGTGGAATATGTTGGCAGGTACAGGAACAGAGAAAGTGCTAATGAAATTGATATACAGGTTGAGGACATAGATGTTGATGAACTGATGGAATCACCAGCAAGGCTGGAGAAAATTGTTGACTATATCATTGCTAATCATAACAGAAAAACGCATAACAGGGAGTTTACGGCAATGTTTTGCGTAAGTAGTATTCCAGCACTCATTCGCTATTACGAGTTGCTGTATCGCAGGAAAATGCTCGGAAATCACGATTTAAAGGTTGCCACCATCTTCAGTTATATTGCTAACGAAGATGATGTCGATGCCAATGGCTTCATCCCAGAGGAAATTTCAGTAGCAGCCGAACCAGAGATTACTTACGCAACCAATCCACATACACGTGAGAAACTGGATGAATTCATCGGTCATTATAACCAGATGTTTGGTTCCGCATATTCAACCAAGGACAATCAGAGTTTTTATAACTACTATAACGATATCAGCAAGAAGGTAAAGGAACGGAAGATTGATATATTGCTGGTAGTGAATATGTACCTGACGGGATTTGACAGTCCGTCACTTAATACTTTATATGTCGATAAGAACCTGCGGTATCATGGGTTGATACAGGCATACTCCCGAACAAACCGCATTCTGAATGAACTGAAATCACAGGGTAACATTGTGGTTTTCCGTAACCTGAAGAATGCCACAGATGAAGCCATTACCCTCTTCAGCAACAAAGATGCCATCGAGGAAATCATCATGAAGCCTTATGATGAGTACGTGAAGGCATTTAATGATGGATTTGTCAATCTGCTTCAAATTGCACCAACCGTAAATAGCGTAAACAATCTGGTGACAGAAGATGACGAGTTGAAGTTCATTGTTGCGTTCAGGGAATTAATGCGCATTAAAAATGTGCTGACATCATTCTCCGACTTCAAGTGGAATGATTTATCCATGACAGAACAGCAGTTTGAAGATTATAAGAGCAAATATCTTGACCTGCACGATAAAGTTAAGAGTGAACATGCAAAAGAAAAGGTAAGCATACTCGAAGATGTGGATTTTGAACTGGAACTCATTCACCGTGATGAAATAAATGTTGCCTACATCATTCGGTTGCTCATAAAACTTAAAGCCAACCAAAAGAAGGATGCTGAACAAATCGAAAAAGAAATAATCAACCTTTTGAACACTGAAATCCAGCTACGAAGCAAAAAGGAACTAATAGAGAGGTTTATAAAGGAAAACATGCCAGTTATTCTGGATACCGATGATATTCCACAGGAGTTCGAAAAATTCTGGACAGTCGAGCAGGAAAGAGCATTCCTGAAGATTGTCGAGGAAGAAAAATTATCGAAAGAAAAAACACAAAACCTGATTGAAAATTATCTGTATTCCGAACAAGAGCCGATGCGTGATGAAATACTGGAACTGCTGGCTGGTGAAAAACCAACACTGCTTCATCGTAAAACAACTGGTGAAAAGATTTTAAGAAGGATTATGGATTTTATTGAAACATTTATTAACGGTATATCAGGATAATAGTATATATTATCTAAAGTAACTTTATATATAATCAAGTGACAATCTTATTCAATTCCGTCAAAGAATTGTGAGACGGTTAAGCCAGTTGCATCAATGCATTTTAACAGAGTCAGGACATTAAAAAGCCTCAAACCATCTTTGGAATTGTTTTCAATATGATATAGACTATTGGGATGGATTTCCGCCCATTCACAGAAACCCTGTCTGGTTAGTCCTTCATTAATACGCCAGTTTTTTAATAACAGACCTATTTCTTCAATACGTTTTTTTTGGTGGACGGGGATTTCTTTTTCGGACATTCTGTAACAATGTTTTTAATAAATACTTTCACACTCGGATATAAATTCTGATGTACCATAATCGTTAAAAGAAGGTCACCACAGTGTAAATAACTCTGTTTTAATGTACTGTTTTCTATGGAGAAAGAGGTTTAAAAGGTTGATTTTAACCGAAAAACAGAGATGTTTTCATTGATGTGATGTAAAAATATAGATATGCACGTCCCACATGAAAGTTTTTTATCGTTTCAGCGAGTCAATAAATTGAAGAAATGAAATATTGTGGTATCTGAGGATGCGGATTAGTGTGATAAGCTGAAGATTTGATTTCGCAAGTTCAATATTGTTATAACCATTCCTGCTCATACCGATTTCTTTTGCCAGTGTAATATAACTAACACCTTTTTGCTTCCGCAGGTCTTTTATCCTGTCTCCTATTGCCTTTAATAAATCTTGGTATTCAGGGTCAATTTCAAAATTTTTCATGATAAACATTTACATCAAAGGTAAGAAATATTGCCCATTTTACTGGGCAATTAAAAAATTGTTTTAACTTTGCCCATTATAATAGGCATATGATAAATATAAACAGACGCATACTCCATGAAATAGTTCATCCAACTGCTGAGGATTACGAAATATGTTATATGGTTATAATGTTTGTCGAGTACGGGAAAATTGTTCAG
>JARKSP010000098.1 GCA_029974225.1 Erysipelotrichaceae bacterium | reverse complement strand
GTTCCCTGGATGCCACAAACAGCTCCAGCTGCATGATTGGCAATATCAGCTGCTGTATAAATATCAGCACCACTGATATAAGCCAGGGTCAAGACACTGATGACCGTGTCACCTGCGCCAGAAACATCATAAACCTCTCGTGCACAAGTGGGAAGATGGATGGGTGCACCTCTACCTTCAAAAACATACATTCCAAGGGCACCTCTGGTGACAATTAAGTTCTTAATATTCATTCTCATTTTAAAATCACGAGCTTTTTGAATGAATTCTTCCTCAGTTTCAAATATTTTTCCACTTATATTTTGTAATTCTTTATAGTTCGGCTTAAAGATGTCCACATCTTTGTAAGAAGTGAAATTCTTATGTTTAGGGTCAACTGCCACAGGTATGATGTTTTCTTTTGCATATCTGAGAGCTTCTTCAATGACTTTCTCAGTTAGCAGACCCTTATTATAATCTTCTATAATCATAGCATCACACTTACTTAGCAATCCCTCCAGATTGGTTAAAAGCTTTCGCATTATTTCAAGATTTATATCAGTCTTGGTCTCATAGTCAATACGTACAATTTGCTGATTAATTGCTCCAATACGCGTTTTCAAAGTAGTAGAACGAGAGGAGTCTATAATCAATCCATCAGTATCTATATCTTTTTCCGTTAAAAGTCGGATGAGGTCATTGGCAGCAGCATCTTTTCCAATAACTCCTAAAAGTAATGGTTCTCCTCCAAGAGTTCTGATATTAAGAGCCACATTGGCTGCACCACCTAAACGAAATTCTTCTTTTTGCACTTCCAGGACAGGAACAGGAGCTTCAGGAGAGATTCGTTCTACTTCACCCCAGACATAATGATCTAACATTACATCACCTAAAACCAGGACTCTCTTTCCTGAAAAATTTTTGATAATATCAGTTTTCATTCTTTCTCCAGAGGATAATTTCCATCAAAACAGGCATAACAGTATTCATCTGGCTCTGTTAGACATTCTCGCAAAGATTTCATATCCAGATATTTTAAGCTGTTAACTCCAATTCTTTCCTTCATTTCTTCCAGTGAATAACGATTAGCTGCAAGTTCTTCTCTATGAGGAGTATCTATACCATAATAGCAAGAAAAACAGATGGGAGGACAACCTATTCTAAGATGAATCTCTTTTGCACCGGCTAATTTTATCATTCTCACAATTTTTCTGATTGTTGTTCCACGCACTATAGAATCATCTACGAGCACAACTTTTTTCCCTTTAAAGAAATTGGGCAAAACATTAAATTTCTGACGAACACTCTCATCACGGATAGTTTGTTCTGGTTTGATAAAAGTTCTGCCAATATAGTGATTACGAATGAGCCCTAAAGATAGCGGCAATCCGCTGGTTGCTGCATAACCTACTGCCATAAAATTTGCAGAATCTGGAACTGGAACAACACAATCAGCTTCCAGATCTTTATCCTGTTCAGCTAATTTGCGTCCTATACCCTCTCTTACTTCAAAGACATTTTCCCCAAAATGATAGCTATCTGGACGAGAAAAATAGATATGCTCAAACACACAATAGCTATGATGATTTTGCTGTCTGTATTGAGCAGGATTATTTTCTATTATCTTTACTCCATCTGCATTAACTTCAATAATTCCAGCAGCAGGAACTTCACTTCTTCCATTTACATCCAGAATATCCAGAACACAGCTTTCTGAAGCAACCACT
>JARKSP010000037.1 GCA_029974225.1 Erysipelotrichaceae bacterium | reverse complement strand
ATGCCAATTATAGTAAACTTAGATGTTATGATGGCCAGGAGGAAGATGTCACTTAACGAACTATCAGAAAAGGTCGATTTAACTTTATCGAACCTTTCTATATTGAAAACCGGGAAAGCAAAAGCCATCAGATTTTCAACGCTGGAAGCAATATGCAAAGTTCTGAATTGTCAGCCTGGCGATATTCTGGAATTCAAGGATGATGAAAAGTGCTAAGTTTTGTCATTAAATAAATCTGATTGACTAAACAGCATTCATTTTACCTATACAATTAAAAAATTCCAATAATTTTATTTCATACAACCATCTCTTTCTATCAACAGTAAACTTTTAATTGCAAACAAGCAAGAAATAAGTTACTTTCATCAGAATGAAAAACCTGACGCTGCTTATACTATTATTTCATCCATTCGTGCTGGCCGCTCAAACAACGGATAGCGGGAAAGTCACCCTGAATTATTATGCAGAAGTTTACTACAGCTATGATTTTCAAAAACCAGATAATAAAACCAAACCAGGTTTTATATACAATCATAAAAGACACAATGAAGTAAATATGAATCTGTTCCTGGTTAAAGCAAAATACCAGGATAAAAACTACCGAACGAATATTGGACTGATGTTCGGAAACTATGCACAGTACAATCTGAGCACTGAACCAACCTGGGCTCAATTTATTTATGAGGCAAACATCGGTGTAAAGCTTTCAGGAAAAAGAAATCTCTGGCTTGATGCAGGCATATTTCCTTCACATATTGGCTTTGAAAGCGCCATCAGTGCAGATTGCTGGACTTTAACCCGGAGTATTTTAGCTGAAAATTCTCCTTATTATGAAGCGGGGCTCAGGATCTCGTATACTTCACAAAATGATCGACTGAACCTGGCTTTATTATACCTCAACGGCTGGCAAAAGATTTCGAGGCCAGATTATAATACTACTCCATCGTTTGGCTTCCAGTTTAATTATAAACTCAATTCAAAAACAACATTTAATTACAGCAATTTCATCGGAAGCGATAAACCGGATAGTGTTCATGCGCTTCGTCATTTTCATAACCTCTACTTACAAACTGAACCAACGAAGACTTTTGGAATCATAGTTGGCTTTGATATTGGCAGCGATAAAGATATCAACAACAAATATGGCATCTGGTACTCCCCTGTTCTAAT
>JARKSP010000027.1 GCA_029974225.1 Erysipelotrichaceae bacterium | reverse complement strand
ATCAACTAGTTCAAGTAATAAATTTTCAAAGATCATTTTTTAAAAATATAATGTATATTTTTACAAATCTTTATTTAAGGTTCTTTTTACTATGATTTTCAAATTAACTTAATTTACACTTGATTTTTCATAGTAGGTCTCTTTAACATTATATCACTATCTAAGATTACAGTCACAGGTCCATCGTTAATTAATTCAACTTCCATCAGAGCCTGGAAAACTCCTGTTTCAACCTTAAGGCCACTCTGTTTTAAAATATCGTTAAACCTATCATATAACTGGCTGGCTTTTTCAGGGGAACAGGCATTGGTAAAAGAAGGTCTTCTTCCTTTTCGGCAGTCAGCATATAGCGTAAATTGTGATACAGAAAGAATCTCTCCTTCAATATCCATGATTGATAAGTTCATTTTCCCCTGCTGATCTTCATTAATTCTAAGTTCCAGCAGTTTTTTGGCCATCGGAATAAGAACTTCTTCTTCATCAGCTGCTGAAAATCCGACAAGTATCAGATATCCTTTTTCTATAGAACTGTATATTTGCCCTTCAATTGCTACTGAAGCTCTTTTTACTCTTTGAATCACTATTTTCATATTTCTATTTTATACTATTTTGATTAATGTTAAAATATCTGTAAGGAGAAAATTATGCAGCAACCTTTAGCTATCAGATTAAGGCCAACAAAACTGGATGAAGTATTTGGTCAGCAACATTTAACCGGTGAAAACATGTTATTACGACGTTGTGTCAGCCAGCAGCATCTGTTTTCAATGATTTTTTATGGCCCTCCCGGATTTGGAAAAACCACTTTAGCCCTGGCCTTAGCCAGCGAACTTAATCTTCCTTATCGTTCCATCAGTGCTGTTACCGGGAATAAAAAAGATCTGGTCGAGATTTTTGAACAGGCTAAACTATCAAACGGTCTGATAGTGATTATCGATGAAATTCACCGTTTAAATAAAGACAAGCAGGATCTGCTGCTGCCTCATATTGAAACAGGACTGATAACTGTAATTGGGGCAACCACCTCAAATCCCTATTTTGCGATTAATCCGGCAGTCAGAAGCCGTTGCCATTTACTGGAAGTTAAATCTCTAACGGTTGACGATGCAGAAAAAGCCATTGACTTTGCTTTAACAAGTGAAAAAGGTTATAAAGGTACCATCTCTATTGATGCTGATGCTAAAAGGCTGATTGCCTACCATTGCAACGGTGATTTAAGATATGCCTACAATCTGATTGAAATCTGTGCTATGGGCTGTTTCAATAACCATATTGATGTCGAACTGGTTAAAAAGTATTCTTCCATGGCTAATATGCATTATGACCATGACGAAGATGGTCATTATGATGCGGTCAGTGCCTTTCAGAAATCCATTAGAGGAAGTGATGTAAATGCTGCACTATTTTATCTGTCTAGGCTGGCAATGGCTAACGACTTAGATTCTATTGAAAGAAGACTGTTGGTTATTGCCTATGAAGATGTTGGCTTAGCTAATCCGGCAGCCTGTGCCAGAACAGTCAATGCTCTTGATGCAGCCAGAAGAATTGGCTTTCCTGAAGCATTGATTCCGCTTGGGGTCTCTGTTATTGAACTGGCCCTGTCGCCAAAAAGCCGAAGCGCTGTCGATAGTGTTCACAATGCCTACAGAGTTGCTGAAAAATCACCATATGCTGTTCCCGTTTATCTTCGTTTAAATCCTGTTGGTTTAGCTGATGAGGATAAATATGATTATAGTGGCTATCACAAATTCAGCAGAATACAGTATTTGCCAGATGAACTGAAAGATATGGAGTTCTTCGTTCCCAATAACAATATCAGTAATCCTTATGAAGAGTCATTAGTTAAAAACTATTTTAAACTTAAACAGTATTATCGAACAAATAAACTGAAAACATTAAAATAATCGTGAATTCACGATTATTTTTGTATCAGCAGATTTCTTTTATAGTTCTCTGAGTGCCTTATCACCAAAAAGATTATTGCCAGTAACACCAGAATTAAAGCTATAAGTGCGCTAAAAGTACTGATATTGGAGCTTATTATCCTTTGGGGAACAAAAACCATCGAAAATAACGGCAGATAGCTGAGGTATTTGATTAAGCGGGACTTTATCAGCTGTTCACTGACAATCATAATCAAATAATAGGCAATCAGCAATCCGACATACAGCAGTCCCTGAAAAGAAGCCATCTGCTGTCCATTGGTGTATTTGCTGGTTATTAGAATAATAATCAGTTGGATTAACAGCAGATTGAAAATCATAACTATCGCCAGCAGTATTATTTTTTCTATGGTTAGTCCTGCCGCCTCGCTTTCAGTCGACATTATTAGAAACCTGTTAGCAAATAATAGTAAGCCCGAACAGCCATCTTGAATAAATCTGATAAGATAGCTGATTAATAACTGAAAGATTATTATGGCTATCTGTATCAGAAAGATAATGTACGAAACTATGATTTTTTCCAGCAGATGTTTTTTGGCGTCTATATTGGTCAGGATAATGTTTAAAACTCCGCTGGATTTTTCTATTATTATTTCATTGCTGGATGAACAGCCATAATTAATAATCAGAAAAAATGAAACTGCCAGGACTATCACAATACTTCCGTCAATTATTTCTTTATTTTTTACAATGACTTCAGGGTTTATATTTACATATTCATCAATAAATGAACTTAAAAACTGATGCGATAGCTTATATTTCTTTGTCACTGCTTTTTTTATATCGTTAATTATTCTGTCTCTAATATTCTGATCTAATTCATATTTGGTTATTATCTGCCAGTTTTCACTCAGATGTAGGATTACCTCATTTTCCTGATTCTCCTTATCAGAAACCTTATATGTTAACTCTTCATCGCTCAACTCAACAAACAACTGCTGGTATTCCATTAAGCTGGTATCAATCAGTACTGTATCAATTAATATTTCATCCTGCAGAATATAATCGATATGAAAACAGCATAAAATCATCACAAACAGTAGAATATTAACTATAATAGCTGTTTTATTGTTAAACCTTCTTCTTATGTCAAACTTAATCAGTTCTTTCATAAATGCCTTATTTTATCCTCGATTGTCAAGGGACCATAGTAGGTTATAATCCTGTTTTCCTGCAACATTCTTTCAGCCATTTCCTGGGCTGCTTTTCTGTTTTCAACAATATATCTTACTGACTTGTCGTTAATTACTTTTGCTGATATATTTTCGTCTTCCAATATGTTTTTATCATTTATTTCTATGGCTTTCCTTTTTTCTTTAAGAAGATTTTTCTTTTCAATATCCAGTTTAATTCTAGCCCTATTTAGATAAATATATCTGTCACATATCTGATTGATAGGCTGATAGATATGAGAAGAAATTAACACTATCTTATTTTCTTTCTTCAGCTGTTTAATTTCATTTAAAAAGATTTCTATATTCTCATAATCCAATCCTGTAAAAGGCTCATCCATTACCACTATCTGCGGATTTTTAATTAAGCAGACTATTAAAGTCAATTTCTGCTGATTTCCTTTAGACAGGGTATAAACCTTTTTGTCCCTGTATTCAGCCAGTCCCATCTTGTAGAGCCATTTATCAATCACTTCTTTCTCGTTTTCGATTTCGTTTATTCCTGTTATCAGTTTCAGGTGCTGATACACGGTACAGTCCTGATACAAACTTCTTTGTTCTGGCAAATAACCGGCAATTTTATGCTCTATCCTCTTCTTTTCAAATACTACTTCTCCATTATCTTTTTCCAGAAGATCCAATATCATTTTAAACAGTGTTGTTTTACCGCTGCCATTACTTCCTAAAACTGAGACTATTTTCCCTTTTTCTATGGTAAAACTGATATTTCTTAAAACCTCTTTTTTATCATATTTCTTTGACAGATTAATTACTTCAAGCATAAAAAAACACCTCTAATTATTTATTGTAAGTAAAGGTGTAATTTCCTAATTATTTTTTTGAATCGTAAATAATCTTGAGTCGTCGATTGTTTCCTTCGCCTTCTGATTCAGTCTTAATATTGGTAAATGTTGACAGGTACTGATGAATTATTTTTCTTTCATCGTTTGTCATTTGCCCTAATCTAGCTGAAACTTTTGTTCTCTGAACTGTTTTAGCAACTCTTCCAACCATTGACTTCAGTTTTTCGTAACGCTCTTCCTTGTAGTTGTTTACATCAATTAACAGGTTGATATGTCTTTTAAACTTTGAGCTTGCTGCCCCTTTCACGACATTGGTAATAGCCTGCAGTGTCTGCCCGGCTTTACCGATGATTACCGCATTATTATCAGCGTTTAATTTGACTTCAAACCCTTCTTCGTCTGATTCAACTACAATGTCACATGCCATATTAATGTTTTCAAAATACTGTTTAATATAATCAAAGATAAAATTTTCAATATCTTTCAGGCAATAAGCTTCAATTATTGCTTTTGCACCTATACCAAATATACCACCTGGTTTTTCTTCAATAACAAAGTGATTCAGATTTTCTCTGCTGACTCTCTTGTCAGCACAGGCAAGTTCGATTGCTTCTTCGACAGTTTTAGCTTCATATCTTTTCATTGTCAATGTACCTCTTCTGAATATATACTGTTTTCACAATATTAGCGAACGCGCTTACCAGCCAGTAGATTGTCATAGCTGCCGGCCAGTTTAAACCTAACAATACAACCATACCAATCATGCTATACATCATCATATTGGTATTAGGAGCTTTTTGACCTTCCTCTTTGTAAGCACGATAGTTTTTAGCTTCTTTTCTTTTCTTTTCGGCATACATTTGAGGAATCTTGCTGGAAATAAATTGGCTTATTGCCATTAAAACGAATAAAACCGCAATTGGCCAGCCATTAGCCAGATCCTTAAAAGCTTCAGATGGTTTAATTGAAAGTGGAATATTTAAAAATGAACCATTACATACAATATCAGCTCTTTGAACAGCATATAACATCGCAATCATAATTGGAAACTGTAAAAACGGTGTTACCAGTGATCCTAACGGATTAATACCATGCTTGTTATATAAAGCCTGCATTTCCTGAGCCTGCATCATTCTGGCATTCTCATCATCTCTGTTTTCATACTTGGCCTGGATTTTAGCCAGTTCAGGTTGAAGCATCTGAATTTTCTGGCCTGATATAGTAGACTTTACTGTAAGACTCAAAGTAATAATATTGTATAGAAGTGTTGTTATAACAATACCTAAAAAGCTGCTGTCTAATTTTGTGCCGATAAAGTTAACACATTGTGCTAACGGATAAACAAAGATTGCCGTAAAAAAACTTTCACTAAGCATATCTTTCCATGGTGTTGATAAATAAATTATTTTTTCCGGTAAAGTAATACCGCTTTGATCAACATTTCTTTGACATCCGGTAAGAACGGCCATCATAACCAATATAATTATGATCAATGTCTTTTTGTTAGAAATAATTTTTCTCATTATTCAAATTCTCCTTCGTTAAGGTTGCCACTATCTATTATAAACTGAATTATATAGTCGTGACAAATCTTTTTTGTTGTTTTGGTAATCAGACTGCAAAAACCTGGATCTGATAATGAATACATAGTCATATCCTGAATTAAAATCACACGATTCTACAATCATCATTCTTACCTGCCTTTTTACTCTGTTTCTTTCAACAGCATTGCCGATTTTTTTACCTACCGAAATTCCTATCCGATCATGTTCTTTCTCTGCGGGATGATAGTACATAACAAAGCTGCGACTTGTTTTGCACTTGCCACAAGCTATAATTTTTTGAAATTCTTCATTACTTTTGACTCGATATTCTTTTTTCATAATTCAACAGGTAAAAAAAGTTGCCAATGACAACTCTCTTTATTCAGATATTACTTTTCTGCCTTTAGCGCGTTTTCTTGCTAAGATTCTACGTCCGCCAACAGTCTTCATACGTGCTCTAAAGCCTACGACTCTTGAACGTTTTCTTTTGCTCGGTTGATAAGTTCTTTTCATTTTAGACACCTCCCGAAAATTAATAATAGAGCAATTGCCTTATCATAATACTAAAGTTTGTCTTTTAAGTCAACCACAATATCACACAATTCAGCAAGTATTTTTCAAAACCCTTATAGGTCAGAAAGGCCAGATAGATAAATGGAAGCAGCGGAATTTCTTCTTTTCTGTTGCTTCCTTTCTGCAACCGATATAAAGCAAAAACACTGGCCAGCCCAATTGTTAACAGATAAATAACCATTATTCCTTTTTCTTTAGCTAGCATTCCTAAAATAAAAAACACTTTTACATCTGCTCCGCCGATGGATTCTGTCACTGCCGCCAGTACTAAAAGCGGTAAACTGATAATTAATGCTCCAATTAGGTTGTTTATGCTCCATTTTTCTATGGAGATCGTTACTGCTGCCAAAATTAATAATAGCAGCTGATATATGTCTTTTATTTCCATTATTTCGATATCTATTAATGCCATAAACAGTAAAAAATTCAAGATAAAGAAAAACAGTATTTTTGCTTCCAATACCTCAGCCATATGCCAGCACACTGTTCCGTTTATGCCGCCTAATATTTCGGTGAAAAGATATCTTCTGGCAATTCTATTCTGGCAGTACCTGCATTTGCCTTTCTTTAGCAGGTAGCTGACTACTGGTACCATATCCAAAAAAGACAGCTGTTTACCGCAGACCGGACAGTTAGAACGCTCAAAAATAAAGTTTTTGTTTCTAACTGTTCTATAAGCTGTCGCATTGACAAAACTGCCGAAGACAGCGCCAATAAAAAAGACAGATATGGTTTCCATAATTCATATTTGTCTTTTGTCTTTATTTTCCCTTGTTTTCTGAATAATTGATAATCACATTAGCAGTTATATCGCCGCTGACATTTAAAGTTGTATATAGCATATCCAGTATTTTATAAATACCGCTATAGAATCCGATAAAATCTAACGGAATTCCTAACAGCTGTAAATAGGTCGCTCCTATTACCACCCCGCCATTTGGTATTCCTGGAGCTGACATATTTATCAGCAGTGATGCTACTATCATAATGATGTAAGTGGTTAAATTGACTTCAATCCCAAACAGGCTGCTGCAGAATAATCCCAGTAGCGCAAATGATACTGCTCCACCACACATATGAATAGTACAGCCCAACGGAACAACAATATCCGTTATTTCCTTATCAATATTCAGGTCTTCTTTGCACACTTTCATCGTGGTCGGTAAAGTAGCTGCTGATGAACAGGTTGTCACAGTTATCAGCCAGATTTTATAGGTCTTTTTAACAAAGGTGAAAGGATTCATCTTGGCAAAAACCCAAACCGGTAAAATCATTATTACAATTATCGTAACAAAACCGGCTAAATAGGCGGTTAAAATGTATTTGATTCCCACCTCAAAGACAACCGCTCCATATTTGGCAATAGTATTTGACATCAGCGAGAAAACTGCCAGAGGTGTCAGATACATAATATACTCTAATAATTTAAACAGAACGTTCTTAAACCCTTTAATAACATCGATAACAGCATCGCCTTTTTCAGCTTTGGTAGCACAATAGCCCACCAGGTAGGCAAAAAAGATAATCGCAAACAGCTGGTTTGCCTGAAACATGCTGATAAGGTTTGTTGGAAAAAGATTGATAATAATATCCTTGATGCTTAAACTCCCCAGGGCTCCTTCATAATCTGATAATTCAAAGGTAAATCCTTTAGCTGGATTGATAATTAATACCAGAATTGAGGTTAAGAAGAAAGTTGCCAGAAACATTACAGTAAATATTAAAACTGATTTGACTATTAAATGACCTCTTTTTCTGGAAGAATCGTAAATGGTTTCCGCAATGCTGGTAAAAACTATTGGTCCAATCATAAACTTCAACAAGTTTATATAGATTGTCCCAATAAAATCTATGGCTGTTACTTTTTCTTTAAACAGCAATCCACAGACTATCGCCAGCAGCAATGCCGTAATTGTCAGAAAACTAGTTCTCTTCTTCATCTTTTAAAATCCTTTCGATGCATTCGATGCCCTCTTCTCTTTGGCCTAATGCCGATATTCTAACATAGTTATCTCCCTGGCTGCCAAATATTATGCCCGGAATAACTATAATATTAAGTTTATTTAAATAATAGTCAAACATTTGCCAGCCTGTCTTCTGGTCTTTTGACTTTACCCACATAAACGGCGCGTCTTTTCCGCCAAAAACCTTGTAGCCGGCCTTTTCAAAACCTTCTTTCAGGATTCGGGCATTTTCCAGATAATAATCGATATTTTCTTTAATTAGTTTTTGTGACTCTGGCAAATAGACTGCTTCAGCTGCTTTTTGAGCGACATAGCTTGCGCCGTTGAATCTATTCATTGTTCTTCTTTTCCACAATACATTTATACCCTTACAAATCTGTTCGGGAACAACATAATAAGAGCATCTCAGCCCAGTGAAAGAAGCTACTTTTGAAAAACTTCGCATTTCAATAGCACAGTTTTTAGCCCCTTCAATTTCATAAATACTGTTTGGGACATCTTTACTTCTGACAAAACCCTGGTAGACATTGTCAAAAACAATGACCGCTTTATTTTTAAGGGCATAATCAATCCATTTTGCCAGATCCTTTTTACTATAGGCGTTACCAACCGGATTATTTGGCGAACAGATATAGACAATATCATATTTTTTATCGGGAATTTGCATCACAAAATCTTCATCAACCGTCGTGTATTCCACTTTTCTACTTAAGGCCGCTGCTCCATCACGATAGATTGGATATGTTGGGTTACCCAGCAGGATTGTACTATCTTTATCAAACAGTTCCAGAATACTGGTTGAATCGGTCTTTGTTCCGTCAGAGACATATATTTCATCTTTGGTAATGCCATATTTCTGATATTCATTCTTCAGTATTGCTTCCCTTAAAAAATCGTAGCCATAATAGCCTCCATATCCTTTGAAAGTATCCATGCTAGCCAAATCCTCAACAGCCTGATGCATCGCTTCAATAATCGGTCTTATTATCGGTTTAGACACATCTCCTATGCCTAATGAAATTATCTTTGCCTGAGGATTTTCCCTTTTAAAAGCATTTACTTTTTCCATCACGCTGGCATAAACGTCTTTGGTTTCCATCTGCAGTAAATCTTTATTAAGCATTTTGACACCTTCTTTCTTTTTTTATTATATACTAAAATATAGAAAGTGGTGTTTCTTTATGTTGAGGAAGTGGGTAGCTATGAAAAAAGAATTGCTGGAACTAAAAGATAAAATCGTGATTGTCAGTAAAAATCGTTCGGTTGAGGAAATTATGGAACTGTACCATCAGGGTTTTAGAATATTCGGCGAAAACAGAGTTCAGGAACTTCTTGTAAAAGCTGCCGGTACTCCAAAAGATATCACCTGGCATCTTGTTGGCCATCTACAGAGAAACAAAGTTTCAAAAGTAATAGGTCTGTGTACGTTGATTCATTCTGTTGACAGTTTCAAACTGTTGGAGAAAATTGAAAAAGAATCGAAAAAGCAAAATATTATTACTAATGTTCTGCTTCAGGTCAACCTTGCATTAGAAGACAGTAAGTTCGGCTTTGAGGAAATCGAAGTGCCTGATATCATAAAAAAAGCTGTCGTTTTCAATCACATTCTTATCAGAGGAATAATGGTTATTGGACCTAACGTTGATGATGAGAAGGCAATTTTAGATGTTTTCTACAAGGGATATGACCTATACAACCGATGTAAAGAAATAAAACAGCCTAATGTTTGTATTAATACCTATTCAGCTGGTATGTCCAGCGATTATAAACTGGCCTTGAAGGCTAACAGTAATCTTCTAAGATTGGGAACAATTATGTTTGCAAAGGAAAGTGCCTGAGTTTTTTTGAATAGTTAAAAAGGCGGTTCACATCAACCACCTTTTTCTTGCATAGCCCAGAATCTGTCACACAATTTTATGGGCTATACTTTTAACTATTTTATTACCTGCTGGTTATAAACATTTACCAAATAATAATATTTTAGTTGAAACGTTATTATCCAGGTGCAGTTTATAGAATCTGGAAATAAGAAAGTATAATACAAACAATAAATGTCCATAACAACAAAGTTGTTGTTTTTATTTTCTTTCCTAACAGCCAGTAAATCAGGACGAAAGCACATGCCGGCAAGAAACTAGGCATAATCCAATCAATATATTCCTGAATTGGTGTAACTATTCCGTTTATTTCAATTACCCATGGAATGGTTATGGAAATCTGTGAAGCAGCCATAGAGCCTACTACAAGCAAACCTAAGATTGTTGCTGCTTTACTGAGCTTATTAATCATTCCGCTCTTTTCCATATTAGCAAAGAATGCTGTTCCAGAATCATAACCGATTTTCAGACCATAATATCTTGATAAAAATCCAGGAACATTAATTGTCAGGAAAAATAAAATAGGACCTAAAATACTGCCTTGCGAAGCAAACGAAGTACCAATGCCAACTGCAATCGTCAACAGAGATCCCCAGAATACCGAATCCCCAAACCCTGCCATTGGCCCCATTAATGATGTTTTAACGGCACTAATTGACTGTTCATCAAAAGATGGGTTGTTTGCGTTTTCTTCCTCCATTGCCGCAGTTATTCCTGCAAGAAGAGTAACAATGTGAGGTGTACATGCCATAAATTCCAAGTGCCTATGTAAAGCTCTCTTCATTTTCTCATCATCATCTGAATATAATTTCTTCAATACCGGAATCATTGTGAAACAATAATTAATGTGTTGCTGACGTTCATAATTCCAGCCTGAATCCAATGTACAAGATCTTAAGAATACCTGATTCAACTCTTTTTTAGTAATTTTCTTTACGTTAGAACTCATTGTCGTCAACTCCTTCCAACACTTCTTCTTTTCTGAAGAAAAATAACATTGCCACACCTATTCCATAAAGCGCTATTCCAAATGTTGGAACATTTAAATATGCCGTTGTTAAGAAGCCGAACATTAGCCATGGTGCCAATTCTTTTGACATCATATTTCTTGCTAAAATTGCAACCCCAATAGCAGGTAATATGCCTGCGACTACATCCATGGCATGGATAACAAATTCAGGAATACTTGCCAATATTCTTTCTATCACTGGAATTCCAAAGTAGAATCCAAGTGCTACAATTAAAGCCAAAGCCACTTTGTTTCCAATAGAAGCAACTCTTACAACAAGATCAATCTTGTCTGCATCTGCTTTATCTGCAAGTCTATCACACATATGTGCTGCTTCAGGCAAGACAAACATCATCAAGAAGTTGTCAAAAATAGCTACCAGAGCAGCTACAGGAATAGCTAAGGCTACTGCTGTTTCAATATCAGTGTTTTGTAAAACAACATAGGCAGTGCCAATAACCGCGCCAGATACCATGTCTGGAGGATTTGAAGCACCAATAGGGACTGCTCCCAAAAAAGCCAGCTCAAGCATCGCTCCAACCATACATCCGGTTGTTAAATCACCTAATACTGCACCTACCAATGTTGATACTACTATTGGTCTGTTCCACATTGTAGAACCGAAATAGCAGTGCATGTAAGCAAAAAATGCTACAGCGAATATCAGTAGGGTTTGTAATGTCAAACTCATATTTTTTCCCTCCCTAAATTAATGTCATGACATCTGTTTTCTGATCATTTGGAACCATTCTGACTTCCAGTTCGATTCCTTTTTCATGCATTTCTTTTAATTTTTCAATATCGCTTTCGGAAACAAATGCCGCCTTTGATATCTGTTTCCTATCATCGGCATTTTTCATTCCCCCAATATTGACACTGGTGATTGCAGGACAACTTAATGCCAGTCTATGAGCGTCATCTACACTTTCTGTAATTATCAAAAGTTTGTACTTATCGGTTTCACCGGAATTAATTGATTTTATGGAATCATTAACACTCTTCATAACTAATTTAACTCCAGATGGCCTAGCTATCCTGACTGCACTCATACGTAATTCATCTTGAGCAAGACTGTCATTTGCAATCAATATGCAATCTGCTCCCACATTTCTAACCCATAGAAATGCCACCTGTCCATGTAACAGTCTGTGGTCAATACGTGTAAGAACTATCATTTTGTTTCACCACGAATTTCTCTAACTGTTTTAAGCAATTCTTCAATATGTTCAAGACATAATTCGCCATTATCCTGATAATTGTCTTTAAAATAGCTTCCTATTATAGCTCCATCTGCATATTTAAGCTGTTTTTTTGCATTATCTTTTGTCACTCCAGCAGCAACAATAAGCGGAAAATCATTTAACTCCTTTTTAAATTCAATGATTCTTTCCAAAGATGTTTCTTCCCCTGTCCGATCTTGAGTGACACAAACAGCATCACAACGCTTTTTGGCAATTTCAAGATCTTCTTTCAATGATTTTTCAGAAAGAACCGGTTGATATTTGAATCTTACTCCGCCTAAAACATAGCCATCATATTCTTTTCTCATCAAATCAAAAAATGCCTGTAAAGAATACTCATCGCGAGGTTTTACATGTCCAACAACTGAATCAATTTGAATATAATCACATTCAAATTCTCTTGCCAGATAGAACCCCATATAATCAATATTCAGGCAATTTACCCCGTAAGGAATACTGATCTTATTTGATTTGATATATTCCAGTGCTCTTTTTAGATCTTCATAATTTCCGTAGTAATTCTCTACCATTACTCCATCGATGCCAGATTGAATATAGATATTCAATTCCTTTTTGAATCTCTCGAAAACATCATCAGGACTATTGCCTTTTAAATGAAGCATTCCTATTATTGGTTTCGTATTCTTGAATACACCTAAAAAATCGTTTCTTTTCATTTCGTGGTCTTTTCCTCCTTTCTATTATTATCAGCTTTTAGAAGCTGTATTAATCTTTAAAATCATAACTTGTTGTATTTAGTTGTATCATTATAATACATTATAATACATCATTTAAAGGTCTGTCAACGTAGGTGTTTATAAAAGCAGCCTTTATATGGTATAATGTTCCCATGATATTAAAACAGTTAAGTCCTATAACATTGCAAGAGCAGCTTTATAATGAGCTCTTAAAATCAATTGCTGACGGAAGTTATAAGCCGGGGGATAAAATTCCGACGGAACACCAACTTGCTGAAATGTTTTCTGTATCCCGAGTTACAGTAAGAAACGCAATAAAGCGTTTAGTAAATGAGGGATACATAGTAAAAAAACACGGAAAAGGATCATTTGTTAAGGAGAAGGTCTATAAATCTGAATTTCATTTTGACAACAGTTTTACAGCTAACTGCCTGAAGAACAATGCCAAACCATCTACCGAAATCATTGAAGCTACATTAACCAAGGGAAGCAGCGACTTATTAAACAAGCTGAAATGTAAAAGTGACAAATTAATCAAACTTACACGCATTAGAAAAGTTGATGATATTCCATGCATTATTGAAATAGATTATCTGCCTGACAGCTTTAGTTTTTTACTATCACTGGATTTAACAGATTCTTCATTGACTACTCTTATTGAAAAAAACACGGAAAATGTGCCTACTAAATTCATCGACAACTACACGATTTCTTTTTCCAATAAAGAAAGTTCTAAGTATCTGCAATGTCCTTTAGGCACTCCCTTGCTAGAAATAAAGCAAACTGTTCTAAATCAAAATGAAAAAATAATTTATATTAATACTCAGTACTTTCTTACTAGTAAATATATATATTCAAAGGCCTGATTTTTCATAATTAAAACTTCTTTTATTCAAAAAAAGCCAAAAATATAAACCAGCTTAATGAAAAATGGTTTTAATATGACATTTATTCTTAGCCTTTTCATAAATATGATATTAATATAATATTTAACAGTTAAAACTTTAAAAATAGCGATTAATCTCGCTATTTCTTTTGTTCTAATGTGAGAAGTAAGGTTAACGTGTTTTGTCCTCTTACTACTTGAATTTCTACTGTATCACCAGCAGAGTAATTACATAACACTATTCTTAGGTCAGTAATAGATGTTATTTCTACGCCTGCAAAATTTACAATTACATCTCCAACTTTTATTCCTGATTTTTTTGCTGATTCAGTAAGCACTTCTAAAACATACACTCCAAAGGTACTGACACTGTAGTCCCAGGCCTGCTGCATCGTTTCAATTGATACACCTTTGATACCCAGCTGTGGCCTTCCTTCAACATATCCTTGGGCAATTAACTGTTTTGCGACATCAACTGCATTATTTACCGGAATCGCAAAGCCAATTCCCTCTATATACTCACCAGCACTTTTGGCATTGATAATACCAATCAGGTTGCCGGCAACATCAAACAGTCCTCCGCCAGAATTTCCTGGACTGATAGCGGTATTTGTCTGCAGCAAGTTCATCTTCTGTCCATCAATGGTGATTTCTCTGCTTAGAGCACTGATAATTCCATCGGTAACTGTTCCGCCTAATGTTCCCAGCGGATTTCCTATCGCAATACAAATCTGACCAACTTTAATCTGACTGGAATCACCGATAGTTACTGCTTTCAGTCCTTGAGCATCAATTTTAATTACCGCAATATCACTGACCAGATCGCTGGCAATCAGTCTGGCGTTATATTTTTCGCCGTTAGTCAATACTACCATGATAGTATTAGCGCCTTCAATGACATGATTGTTGGTAATAATATATCCGTCACTGGTATAAATAACACCTGATCCTGCTCCTTCGATGATATATTCATCATAAAAAGCACTGAATTTAGTTGATTCGGTATAGACTTCAACAATCGTGTCTTTGATATTGCTTACTACCTCGCTAATATCAGTTTTCCCTGAAATAACGACTGTCGGACTGTTGAGGTTTTGATTCGGCTGCTCAATTACAACTGTCTTATTCTCCACATTTTTCAGCACCATTTTAGCTGTCACATAGCTGCTGATTGTGGAGATTAAAATCGTCACAACCCACATCAATATAATAAATCCAATAGGAAAACTATTATTGCTTTTATTCTTATCATTTTTTCTTTTTATTCTATCAATTGTTTCAAAAATGGTTCCTGTATTTCCATCTCTGCCGATAATCACATAATCTTTTTCAAAACTCGAAGGTTCTTCGCTGACTATTTCCTCTTTATTTTCATATGATTCATTCATAGAATTCCTCCCAACTTGCTACCGTACTTAAATAAGTATCCGGTTATCCTTCTTTTCTTTTCAGGGTCAGGAATATCGCAAAAATTAAACTTGCTGTTCCGGCAACAGCAGCTGTCAGATACAGCATCTCTCTTACTTCCATTTTATCCTCTTCAACAGGATACAAAGGTAAAGTAAACTTCTGTAGGGTTTTTTCGCTCATTTCATAACTGTAGATGCCATCATTGCCCTCAAGATCTTTTAAATAGACCAGGCGATAATTATTCATATTGTTTGCTAGAGACATCCAGCCATCAAACTGTTTTCCGTTGATGATAACCTTTATTGGCTTATAAAATTTCTCCATCTCGGTAAATTCTGTATAATCAATCTCGTTTATTAAATATTGTTTACCATCAATTTCCAGCGGTTCAAACTTACTTCCGACCTTATCATTTTCGACATCATACAGATAGAAGTCTTTGTTATTTTCGCCATCAGCCAGATAGATCAGATTTAATTTTCCCTTGTTAAAGATGGTTATCTGATTTTCCTTGACGATAATTTCTTTTCTTACAAAGCCTTCCGGATCTGTGACCTTATCCAGATTGACAACAACTCCCAGATCTTTGTCCTGATAAACTATCTTAGGCTTCTCTTCAACATATAATCTGATTTTATATGTTTTTGTTGTTTTATCCTGGGCCACACACACTACCTCTATTTCGTTCCAGCCTTCTTTAACACTTTCATTTATTTTATTGATTGTTGCTTTTGAACTGCTGGCTTTAGCCAGGACACTGATTGTTTCCGTATTTATTGGTGCATAGGCTGTATATTCGTAGACATCTGATGAAAACGGCTGTTCAAATTCGATGTTTTCTATCTGTAAGGATGTCAGCGAAGCATCCGAAGACAAAGGTGTGGTAGTTGTCGTATTGTTTGTTGTCTGAGCTTTAATCTGTAATGCTTTGACAATGTTTTCGTTATAACCGCCCACATATTTTGGCGGATCATAACTGGCAAACTGTGAGGTGTTAACCTGAACGTTGGTTGAGCCTATTTTTATCGTTGAAAAAGTAATGGTGAAAGTTACTGTTTTATCTGCACTTGGCTCAACAACTATCAGGTTACCTTCAATATGTCCACGCCCATTTAAGTTGCTTGAAGAATACTGTAAATATTGTTTGTCATAGGAAAAAAGAATTTTTCCTCCTCCAACTCCCCCTTCACAGGACAGTTTTATCGTTAATGTGACTTTATTAGATAATACTACCGAATCACTGGATAAATAAGCAGTTACAGTTCCTGTGTCTGCTTTAATTGGTTTTATTGTTGAAACAATTATCGTAATTATTGTTAGTAATGCCCAAATTTTTCTTTTCATATATTTCACCTATTGTTCAATATTTCCTGTTCCCAGTAAATATTTCCTTAAATGCAGATAACCTAACGTTGAAATTTCCTTTTCGCCGTTAATTTCAGCTGCTTTTATCTCAAGATTGTTCATTTCATAAGTGTTTAAAAGTGCTTTTCGATAAAGCAGATAATCAAGTGTTCCTATTATGCCATCACCATCAATATCACCTTTAATAATAACGGTATAGGTACTTTCACCGGCATCATCAATAATTATTAAGGTATCTCCTGTTGCAATCAGAGCGTCTTTTGGTTTTTCTTCATCATTTCTTTCAATTCTGATATTCACTCCCGTATTCATTAATGCTATTCTGTCCAGCATTTGCTGATAGGTCGCTCCAATTTCAAAACCGGTTAGATAACCTGAATCATTCTGTAAATCCAAGTCTAATATCAGATCGCCGGTATAGTGTTCCTCATTAGGAACCTCTTCTTCGACTTCCGGATAGACAACTTCTGTCGGTAAAGCTGTTTTTTCAGGCATCTCCAGATATATCGGAATACTGAAAGTCAGTTCCTGATCTAATATATTGGCCAAAAGATAATTCGAGTACATCATTCGGCCTTCTGAGAACGCTGCTCTGATATTGGTCGCATACTGATGCCAGTAAGCTCCGTTAACACAGTTAAATTTCTGATAATACAGTGTGTCCTGGCCGTCGCTGATATATCCGTCCGCAATCCACAGCGCTCCACCTTTAATAGACTTTTCAATGCTGTTCCAAGGTCTGCCATAACTGCCAGGTGTAGCAGCATACACTAAACCGTATTTCCAGTTGTCTGGACCTGAATAAGCATGAATGTTGTAGAAATTATAAATACCGGAATAAACTACTCCATTATATTCAAACGTCCTGCCATCTACCGCTGCTGAACCGGTAACTCCCTGTTCATTTCTGGCTTTGACTGCCAAATATATCGGTGATACCTGAGCATACTGTCCGGCTTCATAGAAAATAGTCGCATAGCTTTTACTGGTATTGGCATCTACCTGAACTTCTCCCGCCATAAAGGTTCCATCTAATATCTGCTGAATACATTCAGGTCTTTCGTTTTCATTAAACGACAGTTTTGAAAACTGGAAGATATCCTGTTCATTCAAGAAATTTCTAGGATCCATATAATAAGCTATCGTTGCCGGATTAGCCTGATACCAGCTATAACCGTCCAAAGCGATATACTGACCGGTAGATGGATCATAAGCTCCCGGCTGGGTACTTCTTAAGGCCAGGTTGCTGCCGCTGATCAGACTTTTGCCCAGCACACTTTGAGCTGCCAGAATATCCGCAAAGACGATATTGGTATGGAAAGCCTTAAAAATCCAGTTTGGATATTTGGTATGCAAAAATCTTAAATAGTCTCGATATTCTTCTGGAAAACCTTCACTTTCTAAATGGGCTTCAAAGACTGCATCTAATTCATAGTAGTGTAACAGGACAAAATCTTCTCTTACCCAGGTCTGATATTCAACATTATTAATGATATTAATAACGTTATACCAGAGTTCATTTTTTTCATTAGTCTGTTTTCCTATGACCTTATATAAAACATCTTCCAGATAGTATTGATTCTCCCCGTTTATGGTAAGAATTTCATAACTGGTCGAAGGGCCTGTTCTAACCCTTACATCATTCTGCATTACTTCTAAATACATAGTTTCTTCTTGCTGGTTTTCTTCTGCCAGAACATTGTTAAAACCATTGCCGGTAATAAGCATTGTCAATATTAATAAAGTTAGTAAAACCTTTTTAAGCATAATGAAAACTCCTATCTGTTTATATTATATCACAGATGTTTTTTAATCAACATATCTCCACATGTTGATAATAGGGTTATTCACATCTGTGGAAAAATGTGCGTCATTGCAATATTTACTTTATTTATACATCTTTTTTACATCTTCTTTATTGTGGATAACTCTTGTGGATTATTAATTTTAGTCCAAGTTATCCACTTTTTCCACAGTTATTAGTTTTTATCCACCGTTTATCCACATATAAAAGTCGTGGATTATTGTGGATAACTAAATATTTACTTTGTTTATATATCTTTTTTACATCTTCTTTATTGTGGATAACTTTTAGCGGAAAAAATATTGATAGATTTTTGTCCACTTAGAGGTTAATATAATATTACCCAAATGAAAGAGTGATAAAGATGTATAGTTTGAATATCGTTTATAAACAGTTGAAAGATAAAATTTATGAAAGACTGCGTGAAAAAAGCAAGTCTACATATATTGATTATTTTGATGAATCCGAGCTTGTTCATTTGGATGAAAATGATGCTATTATTGTAACTCCCTATGTTTTCAATAAAGCTATGTTATCTGATGTAATAACCGAAATTAATGATAGTTTTTTAGTTCTCTTGAACCAGAATGTCTCTTGTGTTATTGAGACTACCGACGATTATCGGAAAAAATATATTATTGATACTATCACCAAAGATTTATCTGACAATTTATTGCCTGATTTTTCGTTTGATAACTTTATTGAAGGACCCAGTAATAAGGAAGCTAAAATGGCAGCTTTAACCTGTGCTATGCAGCCAGGAGAAAAATTTTTCAATCCTTTAGTTATCTATGGTGATTCTGGTCTGGGAAAAACTCATTTGCTGCACGCAATTGGTAACTATGTTAAACAGAATAATTACGATAAAAAGGTTTTATATATTACCAGTTTAGATTTTGTTAAAGAAGTTGGCAAATCTTTACGCGATAATACAATTGAAGAATATAAAAATCAATTAAATTCTGTCGATATCCTGCTTGTGGATGACATTCAGTTTTTATCTGGTAAGCAGAAATCAAATGAAATTTTCTTTACTATCTATAATGAGCTGTTTAATAATCGAAAACAGGTGGTTTTAACCTCTGATCGACCTCCTGTTCAGATAAAAGATATCGAAGAACGCTTGAAAACCCGTTTTTCTCAAGGTTTATCAGTTACAATTTCTTCCCTGGAGTTTGAAACAGCAGTTAAAATTCTGGAATTAAAACTTAAAAATCATCATCTTGATAAATCTTCCATTGATTGTGATGTAATTTCCTTTATTGCTAAAAACTTTTCTACTGATGTTAGAAATCTAGAAGGTGCCTTAAATAGACTTTTATTTTATTCTATCAACTTCTCTAAAGGTCAGAAAATTGATCTGCCTTTAGCACTAGAGGCTTTCAAAGATAAGTTACAGTTTACTTCCTATAGTCATGCTGAACTTTCTTCAAAAGTAATTATCAAGGCTGTCGCTGATTATTACAGTTTAACTGAAAAACAGCTTGTTTCTAAAAGCAGAACCAAGAATATTACTACTGCCAGACATGTGGCAATGTATCTATGTCGAATTCATTTAGATAATTCTTATGAAAAAATAGGCGATGATTTTGGTGGAAGAGATCATACAACTGTTCTTTCAGCTTTTGAGAAGATAGAAAGACTATTAAAGGAAAATGAAATGTATCGAAAAATTATTAGTGACATTGAGAAAATATTCACTAAATAGTTATTAACATATTATTCTATTCAAATTGACATTAAAAAATGTTAAAATGTACTTAGAGAAAAAGGGTTTTCTGAATTTATCCACTTTTCCACATAAGTATTAATTATATTTATCTTAATTACTATAAGGAGGATACCATGTACTTCAAGATTAACAAAAAAGCATTCTTAGACAATATCAACATTGTTTCTAGAGCAGTTTCCCTGAATTCACCTTTACCTGTGCTTCATAATATTAAATTATCAGTAAAGGATAATTATATTCAAATGACAGCTTCAGATGGTGATATTTCAATCCAGACATCAATTTTTAGTGATGAAACATCAAATTTAACAATCTTTGAAGAAGGTGATGTCCTGCTGGATGGTAAATATTTATCGGATATGATTAGAAAAATTGATGCTGAAATTGTTGAAGTAGAAACTATTGATGGATGTTTAACTAACATTAGAGGTTTACAGGTAAACTTCGAATTAAACGGAATCAAATCAGAAAACTATCCGGTAATTGATTTTTCTCAACCTGCTGAATCTTTTGAACTGGAAGCCGATGTCTTAAAAAACATTATTTATCAGACCTGCTTTGCGACCAGTGAAAAAGAAACAAGACCAGTTTTAACGGGTGTTAATTTTAACTGTCTGGGTAATGTTTTAACCTGTGTTGCGACAGACTCATATCGATTAGCACAAAAAAGAATTGTTTTAAATAATAATCACAATTTTAATATTACTATTCCTGCTAAAAGTCTTCAGGATGTATCTAGAATCATAAATACTGATAATGATATTACAATTTCATTAAGTGATAAAAAGGTATTGTTTATTATCAATAATATTCTGGTTCAGACAAGACTGATTGATGGTTTATATCCAGAAACCAGCAGATTGATTCCTTCTGAATTCAGCTATGAATTATTAGTAGATGCCAGAGATCTTTTAAATGCACTGGATAGAGCCAGTTTTATTAAAAATGAAGGTATTTATCTGGTAAGAATGCAGATGTCTGAAGATGAAATTGTTATCACTTCCAGAAGCAATGATGTGGTTTCTGAAGAAAGAGTAACTCCGATTGAATATATTGGTAATCCATTAAACATTTCTTTCAAGGGAAATTATGTTTATGATGCAATAAGAGTTTTAAATGCTTTCCATGTTAAAATTTCATTTAGCGGAAATATGAAACCATTCATATTAAAATCAGTTGATGATCAGAATGTACTGCAATTAGTACTTCCTATTAAAACTTATAACTAAAGACCAAAAGGTCTTTTTTTTTCGATTTTTCCATATAAGGCAATTTAAGACATTTTGAGTGATTTTTCAATTTTTGTATATAAACTATTATTTTATTAAAATAATTATTGTAGGCTATTTAAATAAGGAAAAACCATTTTTTTGTGTTATAATATAGGTGTTGCTTTGTGTTTTAAGGAGACCTTGTATGATTGTGAAAATTAATACTGAGTATATTGAGTTACAGCAGCTTTTAAAGCTGACGGATTGGATATCTTCAGGAGGAGAAGCCAAAATAGCAGTTAAAAAGTTGAAGATTAAAGTTGATGGAATAGAAGAGAACAGAAGAGGAAGAAAGATTTATCCTGGTTCTACTGTTGAAATAGAAAATAAAAAGTATGAGGTAAAGTGATGTATATAGAAAGTATTAGAGTTAGAAATTTTCGCAATTATCAGAATCAAGCAATAAGTTTCAAAAATGGAATGAACATCCTGATAGGTCCTAATGGAATTGGAAAAACCAATCTGTTAGAAGCTCTTTTTTTGTTATCAACAACCAGAAGTCACAGAAACAATGATGAAAAGGAAATTATCAGATTTAATGAAGAATTTGCTGCTGTTGAAGGAATCGTAAATAACAGAAAAGGAAGAGATAAATTAGATATTATTTTACACAGGAACGGAAAGTCACTATCGGTAAACAATGTACTGGTTAAGAAAAATTCAGAATTTATCGGGAAACTTAATGCCGTGCTATTCTCTCCTAATGATATGGATCTGTTTGATTCATCACCTCGTGACAGAAGAAGACTTATTGATATGGAAATGGGAAAACTATCGATAGCCTATATGCACAATCTTTCAAATTATCTGAAATTCTTAAAACAGAGAAATGCCTATTTAAAACAACAGCGAATTGATGATGTAATGCTGGAAACATATACGGAACTTTTATACCAGCCACAAATTCAGATTATTAAAGAAAGAAACAGCTTCATCAATTCCTTAAATGCTTACTTATCATATTTTTATAGTGAAATAAGCGGAAGCAGAAACAAACTTCAGATTGTTTACAAATCTTTTATCAGAGAAAAAGTTAATGATGAAGTAATGAAAGAGGAAATGAAAAAAACCTATGAAAGTCTAAAGGAAAGAGATCTGGCCTTAAAACAGACCAATATTGGTATTCATAGGGAAGATTATGAATTTTATCTGAATAATATGAATGTAAGCAAGTATTGTTCACAGGGACAAAAGCGAATGGTGATTCTGGCTTTAAAGCTTTCAATTGTTCAGATTATCTACCAGATCAAAAGAGAATATCCAATCCTGCTTTTAGATGATGTATTCTCGGAGTTGGATAGCGAACATCGTATCTGTCTTTTAAGACTGCTTCCTAATTCTGTGCAGACAATTATTACAACCACAGATTTAAGAGAAGTGAATCTTATCAGAAGACAAGACGTTAATATAATTAAAATAGGGAAAGGAATGATTGGCAATGGATAAAAACATGACCATCGATGATTATTCATATACATCTGAAGATATCCAGGTTCTGGAAGGACTGGAAGCAGTTAGAAAAAGACCTGGTATGTATATAGCGACAACTTCATCCAGAGGATTACACCATCTGGTTTGGGAGATTGTCGATAATGCAATTGATGAAGCTTTAGCTGGCTATGCCAGCAAGACAATCGTCAGGCTACTGCCCGATGATGTAATAGAAATAACTGATAATGGAAGAGGAATGCCGGTAGACGTGCATGAAAAGACAGGAGTTTCGACAGTAGAAACCATTTTTACGGTTCTGCATGCTGGAGGAAAGTTTGGGGGAGGAGCTTACAAGGTATCAGGCGGTTTACATGGAGTTGGAGCTGCTGTTGTTAATGCGTTAAGCCAGTGGCTGGAAGTTACAGTCAGAATAAATAAAAAAGTCTATTTTATAAAGTTCTCTAATGGCGGCAAAGTAGAACAGAAACTCACCGAAATAGGACAGTGTAAGGAAAAAGAGCACGGAACAACAGTCAGATTCAAACCTGATCCTTTAATATTTACCGAAACAACAGAATATGATTATGAAATAATCCATCACAGACTGCAGGAATTGGCTTTTTTAAGTCCATTCTTAAGAATAGAGCTGTATGATGAAAGAAAAAAAGAAATTATGTCTGAGGTTTTTGAATATGAGGGAGGCATCTCGGAGTATGTTTCTTTTATAAACCAGGATAAGAAAGTCTTGTTTGAAAAACCGATTCATATAAAAGGCAGTGAAGAGGATATTATTTGTGAAGTGGCTTTACAATACAACGAAACATATGACTCAAACCTTTACTCTTTCTGTAACAATGTTAATACCCACGAAGGCGGGACTCATGAAGACGGCTTTAAAGCAACATTATCGAGGGTTATCAATAATTATGCCAGAAATCAGAATCTTTTAAAGAAGGATGACGAAAATCTAAAACAGGAAGATGTCAGAGAGGGCATAACAGCTGTTATTTCAGTTAAACATCCTAATCCTCAGTATGAAGGACAAACCAAAACAAAATTAGGCAACAGTGAAGTAAGAAGAATCCTATCGGAAATTTTCGGTGAACAGTTTGAAAGATTCTTATATGAAAATCCAGCAGTAGCAAAATTAATAGTTGAAAAATCTATTGTTGCTTCCAGAGCAAGAGCAGCAGCTGTTAAAGCCAGAGAAGTTACCAGAAGAAAGAACTCTCTGGAATCAGCGAACTTACCAGAAAAGCTGACCGACTGCTCAAGCAGGGATGCTTCTTTAAATGAAATCTATATTGTGGAAGGGGATTCAGCTGGTGGATCAGCAAAACAGGGAAGAAATCCAAAATATCAGGCTATTCTGCCTTTAAGAGGTAAAATTCTAAACGTACAAAAGGCCAGAGAGCATCAGATATTTGATAACAATGAAATCAAATCAATGATCACTGCTTTTGGCTGTGGTATTGGTGATGAATTAGATTTAAGCAAACTTAGATATCATAAGATAGTAATTATGACAGATGCTGATGTTGATGGATCGCATATCAGAGTTCTTTTATTGACTTTCTTCTATCGCTTCTTTAGAGAAGTAATTGAGGCAGGACACATTTATGTTGCTCAACCTCCTTTATATCGAGTACAAAAAGGGAATATCAGCAAGTATGCCTATACAGAAGGACAGCTGGAGAAAGTTAAAAACGAACTTGGTGATCGCGTTAACATTCAAAGATATAAAGGTCTTGGGGAAATGGACGCTAAACAGTTGTGGGAAACAACAATGGACCCAGAAAGAAGAACCTTGCTTCAGGTGACAATTGATAGTGCCAGAGAAGCTGACAAGTACTTTGAGATGCTGATGGGCGATGAAGTTGAGCCAAGAAGAAACTACATAATGGCAAACGCTCAGTTTGTTAAGAATTTAGATATTGCATAAAAGGAGAAAATCATGGAAAAAGAAAAAGAAACAGTAATTGAAAATGATGAAGAAAACGTTTATGACAATATAGAATACATAAATATTTCTACTGAAGTAAAAAGTTCGTTTTTAGATTATGCTATGAGCGTTATTGTAGCCAGAGCTCTGCCAGATGCAAAAGACGGTATGAAACCGGTTCAAAGAAGAATTTTATATGGAATGCATGGTTTAGGGAATTATGCCAACACAGCTTATAAAAAGAGTGCCCGTATTGTTGGTGAAGTTATGGGTAAATATCACCCTCATGGCGACAGCTCAATTTATGAAGCTATGGTAAGAATGGCTCAGCCGTTTTCATATCGCTACCCTCTAGTCGATGGTCACGGCAACTTTGGCTCAGTAGATGGCGACAGCGCGGCGGCTCAACGTTATACCGAAGCCAGAATGTCAAAACTTTCAATGGAAATGTTAAAAGATATTCAGAAGGATACTGTTGATTTTGCGGATAACTACGACGGAGAAGAAAGAGAACCGGTAGTTTTACCGGCCAAGTTCCCTAACCTGCTGGTTAATGGAACCACTGGAATTGCAGTTGGTATGGCAACCAATATGCCTCCGCACAATTTAAGTGAGACAATTGATGCTTTGAATGCTTTAATTGATGACCCTGATATTCCGGTTATTGAATTAATGGACAATTATATTCCTGGTCCTGATTTTCCTACAGGAGGTATTATTTTAGGCAGAAGCGGTATCAAGAAAGCTTATGAAACCGGTAAAGGAACCATTTATATTCGTTCCAAAGCGGATATAAAAGAACTGGAAAACGGAAAACATGAAATTATTATCACTGAGTTGCCGTATGGAGTTAATAAATTAAACCTTTATCGCAAAATTATTGATTTAGCTAAAGACAAAGAAATTGAAGGCATTACCAATACTGTTGATGAATCAAACATGGACGGCATTAAGATTATTATCGAATGTCGAAAAGATGTTCAGCCAGAAGTTCTGTTAAATCAGCTGTATCGTAAAACACAGCTTCAGATTTCTTATGGTATAAATATGCTAGCTTTAGTTGATAATGCTCCAAGAGTTTTGTCGATTAAGGAGTTGTTTCAGGTTTATTTAGATCATCAGATAGATGTAGTAACCAGAAAAACAAGATTTGATTTAAATAAAGCTTTGGATAGAGCTCATATTCTGGAAGGATTAAGAATTGCGATTGACCACATTGATGAAATAGTCGATATTATTAAGACCAGTTCAAATGATGATGTAGCTTTAAACCGACTGATGGAAAGATTTGGATTATCGGAAATTCAGGGCAAGTCAATTTTAGATATGCAGATGAGAAGGCTGACCGGTCTTCAAAGGCAGAGAATTGAAGATGAGTATAATGAACTGCTAGTCCAAATTGCGGATTTAAGAGATATTCTCAATCGCCAGGAAAGAGTATTAGAGATTATTAAAAATGAACTGAATGAGGTCAAGGCTAAATTTGGCGATGAAAGAAAAACGGAGATTAATGAATCAGAAGGCGATATCGATGATGAGTCACTGATTCCGGTTGAGGAAGTTGTTATTTCAATCACCCATAACGATTACATCAAAAGAACAACAGTCGATACTTATAAAACTCAAAACAGAGGTGGAAAAGGTATCAAAGGAATGGGATTGAACAGTGATGACATTGTTGATGAAATGATTATCATGTCAACTCATGATGACTTATTGCTGTTTACCAATTTTGGAAAGGTTTATCGTATAAAGGGATATAATGTTCCTTCAGCGGGCAGAACAGCAAAAGGTATGCCGGTAGTCAATCTATTGAATTTAAGTGAAAACGAAAAAGTAAGAGCACTGGTAGGCATTACTCCAGATGAAGACTTAGAGCATAAGTATTTATGCTTTGTCACCAGAAACGGTCTGATAAAAAGAGTTGCACTGCCAGAATTTATCTCAATCAGACAGACAGGAAAAATTGCGGTCACACTTAGAGAAGACGATGAACTGTTCGGTGTTCAGGTAACTTCTGGAGAAGATGAGATTATTATTGCCGGAGATAACGGCAAGGCAATCAGATTTAATGAAAACGATGTTCGACCAATGGGCCGCAACGCTTCAGGTGTCAAGGGATTTGATACTGATGGCGGTAAAGTCGTTGGAATAGCAACCAGTGCCTCAGGGCAGTATATTCTATCTATCACTGAAAATGGCTATGGCAAGAAAACACTGATAGATGAGTATCGAAAAACAAACAGAGGCGGGAAAGGGGTTGCTACCATCAACATTACCGAAAAGAATGGCAAACTGATGTGTTTAAAAGCTGTTAACGGGGATGAGGACGCACTGTTGATGAGTGATGATGGAACGATAATCAGGATTTCATTAGATACTGTAGCTATTTATGGTCGAAATACCCAAGGGGTGAAACTAATTAATGTAGATAATTCTAAACTGGCTGCTGTAACAGTTGTTGAACACGAAGAGGAAGAAACAAACGGTATAGAAAAGCCGGAAAAAACAGAAAACAGAGAGTTGAAAACAGAATTATTAGAAGAAGAAAACTAAAAAGTTGAATACAGACTCATAATAAATTATAATACTTGTAACAGTAATGAAGAGAACCAGTAGATGAGGTTAAGTTGCAGAGAGATGTTGGTTGGTGAAAAACATTACGTAAACTCATTGAATCTATCTTGGAACTGGAAGAAAAACTTCCCGGTTAAAACCGTTATCTAATTGAGAGATCAGTTTTATGCTGATTAAGAAGGGTGGCACCACGAGACATCGTCCCTTTGGATGATGTCTTTTATTTTAGGAGGAAAGAGTATGCTAGATATGAATTTTATTAGAAACAATCCAGAATTGGTAAAAACAAATATTAAAAGAAAATTTCAGGATGATAAATTGCCGTTGGTTGATGAAATTATAGAATTAGACAGGCAGTATAGAAGCTATAAGGTTATGGATGACGAATTGAGAAGCCAAAGAAATCAATTGTCAAAACAGATAGGCGTCCTGATTGGTCAGGGGAAAAAAGAAGAGGCTAAAGCAATAAGAGAACAGGTTTTGGAGATTGCCAGTCAGTTGAAGGAAAATGAGCACAAAGAGGAATCGCTATATGCAGAAGTAAACAGAATCCAAATGATGATTCCTAATATGGTGGCTGACGATGTTCCTTTAGGCAGAAACGATGAAGATAATGTGGAAATGGCCAGATTTGGTGAAGCAAAAGTTCCGGCTTATGAAGTTCCTTATCATTCAGAAATAATGTCAAGTTTTGATGGATTAGATAAAGATGCAGCAGGAAGAGTGTCAGGGGCAGGATTTTATTATATTATGGGCGATGTTGCCAGAATTCATTCAGCTGTTTTAGCCTATGCCAGGGATTTTATGATTGAAAAAGGATTTACCTACTGTATTCCCCCATTTATGATAAGAGGAAGCGCTGTAGATGGAGTTATGTCTTTTGCTGAAAAAGAAGGAATGATGTACAAAATCGAGGGCGAAGATCTGTATCTCATTGGTACATCAGAGCATTCAATGATTGCCAAATACAAAGATCAGATCCTCAAAGAAGAACAGCTGCCAATAACTATGACATCTTATTCTCCTTGTTTTAGAAAAGAAGTGGGTGCCCACGGCATTGAAGAAAGAGGAGTCTATCGAGTTCATCAGTTTGAAAAGCAGGAAATGATCGTTATCTGTAAACCTGAAGAAAGCGATCTGTGGTACGAAAAAATGTGGAAGTATTCTGTTGAAATCCTGCAGACATTAGACATACCGGCAAGACAGCTGGTTTGCTGTACTGGTGATTTAGCGGATTTGAAGTATAGAAGCTGCGATATTGAAGCCTGGTCTCCAAGACAACAGAAGTTCTTTGAAGTTTGTTCCTGTTCTAATCTGACTGATGCTCAGGCAAGAAGACTGGGAATCAGAGTTCAAGGTAAAAACGACAAGTACTTTGCTCATACTTTGAACAATACCGTGGTAGCTACACCAAGAATGCTAATTGCTTTTTTAGAAAACAACTTAAATGAAGATGGTTCTATAAGCATACCTAAAGCATTGCAGCCATATATGGGCGGGAAAGAAGCTGTCCTGCCTAAGCAATAACTAGCCAAACAAATTAAACGGCCCAAAGGTCGTTTTTTATGTTTCACGTGAAACATTTTAGTGCTATACTCTTTATGAGGTGTAAAAATGATAAAAAAAGCAATTAAATTCACGCTATTAATACTGTGCTTCTCGATTATGTTGTTTTGGAGCTATAGCAGAATAGAAAAAATTAATGAAAAGAAGCAATTTATTAGCGGAATATGTGTTTTAAAAGAATATAGAGAAGAAAAGGCTGAAGATTATTTTAATTATCATAAGATACATCCAACTTTTGAACTGGACACAATAATATCTGATGTTAATGAAAAGGAAGGAAAAGTATTATATTATGACAGCTTTATAGATCTGATTAAGCAGCCGAACTATGTCGACTGTATTAAATACTATTTCAACAACAAAGAAGCGTCGATAAATGATGTGATTAATATAAACTCTAAACAGTTACTGGATTTGGATTACGACAATGTCTTAGCAGAGTATCTTTATTTGGATCTTGAAGGATCAATAATCAGAAAGTGTGTTGATTATTCAAAGAAACATAGCGAAATTGAAACGGCTGATGTAATTTATATTGTTGATTTAGGGCTAGAAGATATAAATCCTTCAAAACATTTTTTAAGTTTGATTTATACCGACTTCTTTTTGCCTGCCAGAATAGAAAGATATATTAAGTATTATGAAGAAAACGAAAGTTTTTCGCCAAGACAGGTGGTAGAGATTGTTAACTGCGATGCTGACCAGCAATTTTATACTAATATAGTGCCTTCTGACCTATCTAAAGGATTATTGGTTATTAACAACAAATTCAACTACTTAGAAAAGGATTATGTGCCAGAAAATTTAGTTGTTGTTGACGGGAAATATAGCTATTATGGTGCAAGAATGGAAAAGACAGCTTATGATGCCTTTGTTGAAATGTGTGAGGCAGCAAAAGAGAATCTGTTGTACATTATAGTGGCAGGAGACAATGGTTACAGAAGCTATAATCATCAAAATGAATTATATGGATATTACGAATATGTTTATGGGACAGAGGGGGCCGATGAATGCAGCGCCAGAGCAGGACACAGCGAGCACCAGACGGGTCTGGCCGTTGATATAGAAGTCATTATTTTAGAAGGGAACAGAACCTATTCTTATTCTTCAAGGTATGACTGGGTAAAAGAAAACTGCTGGGAATTTGGCTTTATTTACCGATATCAGGCGGGGAAAGAACATTTAACAGGGTATCAGGAAGAAAGCTGGCATTACAGATATGTAGGAAAAGAAGTTGCTTTGTATATTAAAGAGCATGATATAACCTTTGATGAATATTACACCTATTTTGTCAAAGGGTATTAATGTTTCACGTGAAACATTTGTAAATGCTATTAAACATTGAAAAAAAGAATAAATTTAGTATAATATAAGTGGTACAACATGTCAGACTTTAATTTGGTCAGGTCAGGAATGAAGCAGCCACGTAAGCGAGATGTGTGTGTACCTTTTAATTTGCAGGAGTATAAGATGGACAAAAGACACTATATGAAGGAAGCCTTAAAAGAAGCTGAAAAAGCATTAGAAAAAAATGAAGTTCCGATAGGTGCTGTCGTTGTTTTTAATGATGAAATAATTGGCAGAGGACATAACTGCAGAGAAAACGAAAAATCAGTAGCTGGTCATGCTGAAATAATGGCAATCGAACAGGCTTGTAAAACTCTTGGCAGTTGGAAACTCGATAATTGTTCTATTTTTGTCACCGTTGAACCTTGTCCGATGTGTGCTGGAGCCATTATGCAGTCAAGAATTGCGAACGTTTACTATGGTGCTGCAGATGAAAAAGCAGGCGCCTTTGGTTCGGTTTTTGATTTGACAGCGATTCAGGGATTTTCCCATTATCCGATTGTCAGAAAACAGATTATGGAAAAAGAGTGCGCACAATTAATACAGTCCTTTTTCAAAAACATTAGGGCTAAGCAACAAAAAGAACAGTTATTATAGTATAATATAGGTGCAAAAGAGGTAGATTATGGCATATTTAGCACTGTATCGCAAATATAGACCAAGCAGATTTGACGAAGTGTTTGGTCAGCAGCATATTGTAGAAACATTGAAAAATGCGGTTGAAAATAACAAATTGGCACACGCTTATCTTTTTTGTGGTCCGAGAGGAACAGGGAAAACGACAGTTGCTAAAATACTGGCTAAAATGGTTAACTGTGAATCAGAAGCTGAAAGACCGTGCTGCAAATGTGCCAGTTGTATTGATATTCAGGAATCGGCTCATCCAGATGTTGTCGAGATGGATGCGGCTTCAAACAATGGAGTAGATGAAGCTAGAGAGCTTGTTGAAAAAGTCAAATATGCTCCTATGAGCGGGAAATATAAAGTCTATATAATCGATGAGGTTCATATGATGACGACCGGGGCTTTTAATGCTCTGCTAAAAACAATTGAAGAGCCTCCTTCTTTCTGTATTTTTGTTCTGGCAACAACTGAACCTCATAAAATACCTTCAACAATCATATCTCGCTGTCAGCGCTTTGATTTCAAAAAACTCAGCAAGAAGGTAATTCAAAGCAATCTGATGCTGGTGTGCAATAAGGAAAGTATTAACTGTTCAAAAGAAGCTGTTTCTCTGATAGCTGATTTGGCAGATGGGGGCATGAGAGATGCACTAAGTATTCTGGATCAGTGCATTGCCTATGCTCAGGATGATATTACAGTACAGGATGTCAGCGATGTTTATGGTGTAGCAACTACAGCTGATAAAATTGAGCTATATCAGCTGATTTACAGACAGGATGTAAAGCAATTAATTGAAAAACTGTCAGAAATAGAAACAAACGGTATTGATATTAGAAGATTAACAACCGATCTTATTAATATTGCCAAGGAAACGGTTGTCTATATCTATAGTAAAAATATGGATACATTAAGTGTACTAAGTGAAGAAAATGCCAAGGAAATGGCTTCTATGTTTGATTCAAATGCTTTACTGAAGTATATCGACTATCTGATAGATACCTTGTCAAAATATCGTGATGCTACAAATACAATGACTTATTTAGAGGTCTGTCTTTTAAAAATGGTTGAATACAAAGAAGAGCCGGTTACTGTTAAAACGGAGGAGCCAGTAATTGTAGTAAAAGAAGTGCCAAAAGAAGTAAAGAAACCCGTGGTTATTGAAAATAAATCATATACTGATGAACAATACTATCAGATGCTGTTAAAGGCAACTAAAAAGATTAAAGAGGTGGATGCTAAAATAATCAGTGGTATTTTTGCTGATAATTTTCTTGGCAAGGAAAAACAGCTGATTGATTTGGTAAAAGAAGCAGAAATTATGGCTTCAAGTAAAACGAATATAATTCTGACAGTCGGCAATCGAACTGAAGCAAATTTTATCAATAACATGGAAAATAATGAGATAGTGGAAAAAATGATGGAAAAATATCTTCCGAACAAAAAAGATATAGTTTGTGTAACCAGAGAGGAAAGAGACTTCCTGATCACTTATTTTAAAAACGAAAGAAGCAAGGCGCAGAAACCAAAAAAAGAGGAAGAAAAAAAGCAGGAAGAAACTGAAAGTCCGGAAGAAAGGCTGGCTTCACTATTTGGGAAAGATGGCTTTGATATTGTTGGAGAATAAAGTATGTATCCTGAAACATTAGAAAAACTGATTGAACTATTAAAGGTGCTTCCTTCAGTAGGGCAAAAGACAGCTGAAAGATATGCCATGAGGCTATTGGAACTTCCAAAGGAAGATATCGAAGCTCTGGCGAACCAATTGATGCTAGTGAAAGAAAGAATTCACAAATGTGCTGTTTGTGGCAATTTGACAGAAGGGGAAAAGTGTAGAATCTGTGAAGATTCCACCAGAGATAGAAAAGTTATCTGCGTAGTACAGCAAACCAAGGATTTAATTGCGATAGAAAAAATGGGCTCATATAATGGTGTTTATCACGTATTACACGGTGCTATTTCGCCAATTAAAGGCATTTTACCAGAGGACTTAGATTTTCAGAATCTATTTGACAGAATAGATGAAAATACTGAGGAAATTATTATTGCGACAAATTCCACTATGGAGGGAGACACGACAGCATTATATATCTGTAAGATTTTAAAGCCAAATACAAATCTTACGGTGACAAGACTGGCTTCGGGTTTGCCTACAGGCAGTAACCTTGATTATGCTGATGAACTCACTTTAATGCATGCCTTCAAGGGAAGAATTAAACAATAAGAGGTGAATTATGGCAGCAATCGCTTATGTTACAGATGAAAAGATGATTGAATATCATCGAGTGAATGGATCAAACTCGATAGTGTTCTGGCGCTTGTCAACAAAGAAATTTTCGGGTTTTAATATTGGTGATTTGCTGTTTTTCTTATCTAAAGACAATACCACTAAAACCAGGAAGGAAAAAGGGTTGGTGGGTTATGGCCGCTTTATGGGTTCTTCATCGATGTCAATTACGACAATGTGGCGAAAGCACAAGTCAAAGACAGGTTACATATCAAAAAAAGAATTATATGATGCGATTGAAAAAAGCAAAAAGACAGAAAACATGCCGGAGAAAATCGATTGCCTGGTTTTAGATAGAGTTGTTTTCTTTAGAAGTCCAATCTATTTATCGGACTTAGGCTATCGAATTTCCAGCAATTTAGAGAGTTTCACTTATTTGGACAAGCATGAAGGGAAACAGACTTTAAGAATACTGGAAGAAGCCCAGAAAATTGGTTTAGATTTATGGAGTTCAATTCAAGGAGCAGCGGATGAAACCAGCTTTAATCAGCAGCTTATGCAGTATAAAATTGCAACTATAGTTGAATCGCTGGGAATAGACGAAGAGATAACAAGCAAGTATTATAAAAAGGTAGCGAAAAAGCATAGCATCGAAAATCATCTATGGATAAACAACAGGCATATTGGCTTTATAAATTTTGGTAAACCGAATACGCTATATTATTTGTTTCAGTCTAACCTTAGGGACAGCAAAAACAATTATTATAAAATGATTGGACAGTTAGTCTGTCTGATGCAGAGTATTGAACATACGACAGATGAAAAAATTAAGATTATTGTCGTTTCCAACAGAGAGTTCAGCAGATTACAAATAGAGATGTTAAATAGAATAGGGGTAACTTATCTGTATGAAAAAGAATAGTGTCAGCACTATTCTTTTGTTGAAATACATCTGTAATATTTGGAAGCATAGGAAGGTTCATATCTGATGCCGACTGCAGACAGAATTTCTTCAAATGCCTTAAGACCGTCGTGGTCTTTTTTCATTTCGTATTCAATTTCATAATCGATCAGACTGTTGTAGCAGTTGATATCCAGACACAACTCTGCCAGATTATTTTCAACAGTTGCCCGATAGGTAATCAGTTCGCCTTCCAGACTGAAAGGAGGAAAGATATTAAGGCTATTAAGAACATTTCTGATTTCCGCGTCCTCATAAAAGTGGCCGGTAAACGCTTTTTCGTGCTCTAAGATTCTGTCATCCAATCTTTGCTTCAAAGTAAATATTTTCTGCTCTTCTTTTACTCTTACTCTAAAAGAATAATCGGAAAAAGGAGAATTATAATAATAATTATGCTGTTTTAAGAACAATAAAGGACGATATAGATGAGCAATCCTGTCAAACTGTTCTTTATCAACCAGTGTTTTAAATTCTATTTCAAGTTGCTGTTTCATATGGATAAAAACCTCTCAGATATGATACAATAATAAAACAGAGAAGGAAAGAATTCTATGGAAAAGTTCGCTATTGTGTCTAAAAAAGACACTGTATCTATAAAGGTTGCAATGACAATCAGGAAACAACTATTGGAAGGCAACATGCAATATGATGACAACAACCCGGATATCGTGTGTGTTATCGGTGGAGATGGCACTTTTTTGTCGGCAATACACAAATATATTCATAGACTGGATAAAACGATATTTACGGGAATCCATACAGGAACTCTAGGCTTTTTTGCTGATTATACATTAAAAGAAATGAAAGAATGCATTAATGATATCCTAACAAAAACGCCAGAGGTTGAAAAAAGATATTTGCTTAAAATAGTCCTTTCTAATGGAAAGACTTTTTATGCAGTAAATGAGATGAGAGTTGAAAGTTATAAAACGAAGGCAATCGATGTTTTACTGAATGATGAAAAAATGGAGAGATTTCATGGCTTGGGAATATGTATATCAACACAGACAGGTTCAACAGGATACAGCAGATCAGTGTCAGGAGCAATTATACAGCCGGGCTTAAATGTCATTCAGCTAAAAGAAGTGGGAGGCATTCACCATTCTCATTATCGCTCTATTGTCAATCCGATTATTTTTCTGGATTCCGCAAAAATTGATTTAATCAGCGATGATTTCAGCAACACAAAATTATGCTTTGACCGATATGATATTGATTTAGATGGCAGGTTTCAGATTACCTGCACTCTTTCAGATAAATTTGTGCAAATTGCCCACTACAAGCAACATAAGTGGATAGATAACTTGAAACAACTATTTTAATATGGGAAGGATTAGTAATGAATAACA
>JARKSP010000025.1 GCA_029974225.1 Erysipelotrichaceae bacterium | reverse complement strand
AAAGAGATGAATAATATAATGAGATCAGATGACAGATTTATTCTAGTTGACAATAATGATTTAGTCTGTTAAGATATTAAAGGTAAAGAATTGTGGAAAGAAGAAGCACCCCTTCTCACCTGATGTCCAAGGGATATAGGTAAACAGCTACGGTCAATTAATAAGATTGATTTTAGTGGGTGCAAACCCACTTTTCTTTTATAGAAGAAAGAGGTGTTAGTTATAAGCAGAAAGAATATGCCTGGCGATTTAGTCAATGAGAGCATCCGTTTTAAAGAAGTATTAGTAATTGCTCCCGATGGAGAATCTTTGGGAGTCATGACTCGCAATCAAGCCTTAAATACTGCTTTGGATTACGAGTTGGATTTAGTTTGCGTTGCCCCAAAAGCAAAGCCACCAGTCTGTAGAATTATGGATTATGGTAAATATCGTTTTGAGCAACAGAAAAAAGCCAAAGAAGCAAAAAGAAATCAACATGTTACTGAAGTAAAATCTGTCAGACTTTCTCCGGTTATTGATATCAATGACTTCAATACCAAGGTCAGACAGGCCAAAGGCTGGCTTGAAGATGGAAACAGAGTAAAAGTTGACATGCGTTTTAGAGGAAGAATGATGACCAGACAGGAAGTCGGTAAAAAGGTCATGGAAAATTTTATTAACGAACTAAGTGAAGTAGGCGGTGTCGATAAACAACCTAAATTGGAAGGCAATACTATGTCTTGCACAATAACGCCAATTAAAAAGTAGTGAAAGGAAAATCAGATTATGCCAAAAATGAAAACAAAAAGAGGTTTAGCTAAAAGAGTCAAAGTAACAGGTACCGGTAAACTAAAAAGATGGCGTGCCTATACTTCACATTTAGCACCTAGAAAATCACAAAAACAAAAAAGACATTTAAGAAAGGCTGCATTAGTTTCTAAAAGCGATTACAAGCGCATTAAGTTACTAATTCAAAAGTAGGAGGAAAACGTATGGCAAGAGTAAAAAGAGGTTACACTAAAAACAGACGTCGTAATAAGATTTTAAAATTAGCTAAAGGCTATTTCGGTTCTAAGCATGCCTTATATCGTACTGCTAATGAACAGGTAATGCGTTCATTAAGATATGCTTATAGAGACAGAAAAAACCTGAAGAGAGAGATGAGAAAATTATGGATTGCCCGTATCAATGCGGCAGCTCATAATAACGATATCAATTACTCTAAGTTAATGTATGGATTAAAACTGGCTAACATCGAAATCAACAGAAAGATGTTATCAGAAATTGCAATCCATGATCCTAAAACATTTACAACAATTGTAAACAGAGCTAAAAAAGCAATTGAAAAAACAGCTGCTTAATGAAAAGCAAAGACCCGCAAGGGTCTTTTGTTATTGGTAGAATAATTATTTAAAAGAATTCTTATATCTGTTTTTTAGAAATTAAATGAAAGCCTGCCACAAATATCAGTGAATTGGTTTTAACTGCTGCTGATTCAAACCTGAATAAACTACAATTATATTCAGGATAGCTGACAGCTTTATTCTCATTTAAGGCTTTATATATTTCCTGATGAAAACTGTCATCTGGTTTGTTAGAGCTTTTTTCTGAATTGAAAGAGATTTCTTCCATATTTATGATTTTACAATTATATATTTCTAAGAGAATTTCTGTTAATAGAGCCTCATTATAAATGTCGTCAGAAGTTATAACTGCTGAACAGCTGTTCAGCATTCTATCAATGTCAGCAAAAAGGGCAAGAAAAGGAATATACTTATCCGCGATAACTCGATAAGATGGCCAGTATTCATTACGAAATGTATCGGAATGATGGATTGCCGGATAACCGTTTTCTGACCACTTATTTACAATTCTATCAAAATCTTCAACAGAAAATGGAAGCAGACGTTCTTGAATTAAATCTCTGACAACATATATTTTAGTCTTTAGATTATCCAGGCCATCAGTTTCTTTTCTGGCAGATGCACAAAACAGTTTACTCAAGGTAAAAGCGCTTAAGCCTTTTTTTAAATAGGAAAGATGGACACGACTGTATGACCCATCCAGTTTTTCAACCGGAAGATCATATTGCTGTTTAACAGCAGCTGCTTCTTTTAAAATCATATCTGTAACAGAATCAAGAGAAGAAATCATATGTTCGCAACCAAAACAGCTTTGAAAAAGGAATTTAAGAATATCCTGAATCTGTAGCTTGGGATAGGTCTTATAATGTTCGATTATCAGTTTCCTGGTTGATGAATTGGCATCCATAATTTATCACCTTTCTGTTTATAATAATGTACCATTTTTAAAACGGGTAATCAAAGGTTCAGATTTTTAAAAATAATGAACAATTTCCCCTGATTTTTATAACAGGGCATTTCTTTTAATCACTTATTAGCTAGGCCTGATTTTATTTCTATCACAATACATAATACTAATGGTTTTCATCTGTTTTATTTCAGAATTAGAATATTTGTATTATTAAATTTATTTTCTTGCGGACAGCAAAGAAGTGTGATATTTTGAAGATAGAGGTATATGGGGATACTCAAAAAATATAATAAAGGAGGTATATATGAGTTTTTTACAAGCTGCTTTAATTGGGATTGTCTCTGCAGTTTCTTATCTTGAAGGCGGCTGGCTAGGTGAATGTAAATTCAGAGAACCTGTTGTTACTGGAGCACTAGTCGGTTTGATTTTAGGAAAACCTGAGCAGGGATTAATTATTGGAGCTCAATTGCAGTTGATCTTTATGGGTGCTGCATCTATAGGACCAACAGCAGGCTTGAGTGTAGGACCTGGCGGCACTATCGGAGCGGCAATTGCGCTGGCTACAAATTCTGGAATAGAAGTTGCGATGACCTTTGCTGTACCAGTTTCTGTACTGCTTCAGTTTATGCAAACCGTTATCGATACTTTATATTCACCTATGATGCATAGAGTGGACAGATTGATCGATGAAGGCAATAAAGAGAAGCAGATAATAGGTATTCATTATTTGAATCTGGTTATTACCATTGCTATATATTGGCTAATCACATTTGTGGCTTTATATGCAGGTAATGAAATCATCGCGAAAGTTGTTGACAGTATTCCAGCATGGGCAATTAATGGCTTGAATGCAGTCGCAAAAGTTTTACCGGCAATGGGATTTGCCTTGCTTTTGAACCTATTGATGGACAAAGATATTGTTCCTTATTTAATTATGGGATTTGCTCTGTCTTCATGGATGGGTCTTTCGATGATAGCTGTAGCAACCATCGCTTTGGCTGTTGCTTTAGTTATGTATCAGATTAAATCTAAGGATTTAGAATTGGAAAGAAGAAGCTTTTCTGATTTCGAGGAGGAACTATAATGGAAAATAGAGATATTAGAAATTTACCAAAGAATGAGTTTAACAGTATATTCTGGAGATCTTTTGCATTATTAGGATCTTTCAACTATGAAAGAATGGAAGGCTTAGGGTTCCTGTATGCTGTAATGCCTAGTTTAAAGAGAATCTGGGGTGACGATGAGGAAGGTTATAAAGCTGCAATGCACAGACATATCGCAGCCTTTAACATGACAGTTGCTCCTTCTCCATTTGTTATGGGTCTGACAGTTGCTATGGAAGAACAGGCTAAAGAGGACAAGGACTTTGATGTAGAATCAATTAATGCTATTAAGGTTTCGCTGATGGGACCGTTAAGTGGGATTGGTGACACCTTCTTCTGGGGTATCTTTAAAGTAATTGCAACTTCTTTAGGTGTCAGCTTTGCTATTAAGGGCAGTTTCTTAGGACCGATTATTCTATTGGTTACCTATAACCTGCCTAATGTCTTAACCAGATATTTTGGTTTGAAATTCGGTTATTCACAAGGAACTACCCTGATGAGCAACCTGCAGGAAAGCGGCATGATGGAAGTATTCA